>JADYYO010000216.1 GCA_020853615.1 Thermomicrobiales bacterium | reverse complement strand
CTCCCGCACTTCCCTTGCCGCCTCCACCATGTGCTCCAGCGCCGGCCAGACTTCTTCCGGCTTGCGCGTCTTGAGGCCGCAGTCGGGGTTGACCCAGACCTGGTCGGCGGGGAGGACCGTCAGGATGGCGCGCAGCGCGCCCGCAAGTTCGGGCACGTCCGGCACGCGCGGGGAGTGGACGTCGTAGACGCCGGGGCCGATCCCCTTGTCGTACCCCTCGGTGCGGAAGACCTCCAGCAGCTCCTCGCCCGAGCGCGCGTGCTCGATCAGCAGCACATCGGCGTCGAGCGCGGCGATGTCGGGGAAGATCTCGCCGAACTCGCTGTAGCACATGTGGGTCTGGATCTGCGTCTCCGGCCGCGCGCCGGCCGCCGCCAGCCGGAAGCACTCCACTGCCCAACGCAAGTATTCGGCCTGGTCGGCGAAGCGGAGCGGCAGCCCCTCGCGTAGCGCCGGCTCGTCGATCTGGATGACGGCGATGCCCGCCGCGTCGAGATCGGCGACCTCGTCGCGGATCGCCAGCGCAATCTGGCGGCAGGTCGTCGCGCGCGGCTGGTCGTCGCGCACGAACGACCAGTTGAGGATCGTCACCGGGCCGGTCAGCATCCCCTTGACCGGCTTCTCCGTCCGCGACTGCGCGAACCGGGCCCAGCGGACCGTCATCGGGTGAGGCCGGGTCACGTCGCCGTAGATGATCGGCGGCCGCACGCAGCGCGAACCGTAGCTCTGCACCCAGCCGTTGTGGGTGAAGGCGAAGCCGTCGAGCTGCTCGCCGAAGTATTGCACCATGTCGTTCCGCTCCGGCTCGCCATGGACCAGCACGTCGAGCCCGAGCGCCTCCTGCCGAGCGATGACATCGGCGATCTGCCCCTCGAGGAAGCGCTCGTACGCCTCGGGCGAGAGGGCGCCGGCGTCGGCGGCCGAGCGGGCGGTGCGGATCTCCCCCGTCTGCGGGAAGGAGCCGATCGTCGTCGTCGGCAGCGGCGGCAGGGCGAGCCGCTCCCGCTGCCGGGCGGAGCGCTCGGCATAGGGGAGGGCGCGCCGGTCGGCGTCGGCCGGGAGGTCGGCCAGCCGCTGCCGGACAGCCGGGTTGCGGCGCAGCGGCGATGATGCCGCCGAGTCGATTGCGGCCCGATTGGCCGCGAACTCCTCGGCGACCGCCGCCTCCCCCTCGTTGATCGCCCGCGTCAGGGTGGCCACCTCGGCCAGCTTCTGCTCGGCGAAGGCGAGCCAGGGGACGATCTCCGCTGGCAGATCCTTCTCCGTCCGCACGTCGTACGGCACGTGCAGCAGCGAGCAGGAGGTGGAGACCATCAGCCGCTCGGCGGGCACGCGCTCCTGCAATCCCCGCAACAGCTCGAGCGAGGCGGCGAGCTCGTTCGTCCAGACGTTGCGCCCATCGACCACCCCCGCGGCCAGCCACATCCCCTCGGGGAAGCCATGCTCAGCGATGAGGTCGAGGTTCTTCCGCCCGCGCCGCGAGAGGTCGAGCCCGATGCCGTCGACCGGCAGCGCGGCGAGCGTCGGGTAAGCCTCGCCGACGTGGCCGTAGGCAGTCTGCACGAGGAGTTTCGCCCCGCCCTTCGCTTCGGCGAAGGCGGCGTAGGCGCGGCGGACGGCGGCCAGGTCGTCTGGGGTGCGGTCGAGGGCGAGGGCCGGCTCGTCGAGCTCGATCCACTCGGCGCCTCCGGCCGCCAGGCGCGCGATCGCCTCGGTGTAGACCGGCAGCAGCGCGTCAAGGAGCGCCAGCAGCTCGACGTCGTGAGGGGTCATCTTGCCGAGCAGCAGCCAGGTGATCGGCCCGATCAGGACCGGCTTGGCGGGAACGCCCTGCACTCGCGCCTCGGCCAGCTCGGCGAACGGCTTCTCCGAGGAGAGGGTGAAGCGCTGCTCCGGCGTCAGCTCGGGGACAAGGTAGTGGTAGTTGGTGTCGAACCACTTGGTCAGATCCATCGCCGGCGCGGATGTCTCGCCCAGGCTGCCGCGCGCCATGGCGAAGAGGAGATCGAGCCCGACCGGCCCCCCATCCCAGCCGAAGCGCTCCGGCACCGCGCCGACGAGCGCGATGGTGTCGAGCATGGTGTCGTAGAGCGAGAAATCGTTGACCGGGACGAGATCGATTCCGGCGGCCATCTGGCTCGCCCAGTTGTCGCGCCGAATCGCCGCCGCGACCTCCTCCAGCTCGGCCGCGCTTCGCTTGCCGGCCCAGTAGCCCTCCAGCGCCCGCTTCAACTCGCGGCGCTTGCCGATGCGTGGATATCCGGGGATCGTGGCGAGGGCCATCAGCCTCTCCTTCTCTTGCAAACCAGCGAGACGGCACGGTGCGGCTGGCGCATCGAAGGCGCGGCCGACATCCTTCCCCCTCCTGCCGCGCCTCTAATCCGCTTCAAATCTCCCCCGATTATCGTCCAGACTGACGGGTCGTGACGCTCTCTCCCCGTCCGGTCATCAGCGATATCGCGAAAGGAGCGCGGATCGATAACGCGAAGCTTCGGGCGGCGGGCCAATCTCGCCGCTCACTGTCGCGGCCCAGTGGATCACCTGGCCGCGAACGCCATCGAGGAGGATTCCATGTCACACCGCGCGGCGCTTGCTCTCTCCATTGCCCTGACCCTGGTGCTGGCCACCGGGCTCTTCATCTGGCAGGACCGCCTCTTCGGAGCCGCGGCCTTCCCCGATCTCCCCTCGGTCACGACGCCTCCCCTCACCGCAGACGGCGATGTGTCCGTCACGACGATGCCTCTCACCACGGGCGACAACGCGACGGACGGCACGATCGAGCTGTCCAGCGCCGCGGCGCCCCGCGTCATCGAGATCCCGCTCCCCGCGGCCGCTCAGAACGATCCGCAGGCCCTGACCCAGTTCGATGATGGGCAGTCCCTAGGCTTCAACGGCGACGATGACCACGAGCGCGACTACCACGATGACCACGACGATCACGACGACCACCACGATGGAGATCACGATGACTGACGTTCCCAACACGACTGCCGCCCCGCGCCCCGCGCCGTCGCCGTCGCCGCCACCGGCGTACTGGAGCAGCGCGGCGGTGAGCGAGGCGCGCGCCGCCCGCATCGGGCAGATGCGCGCGCGGGAGGCCAAAGCGCGGCGCGCCCTCTTCGCGGGCTGCCTGGGCGGCTTCGTCGCCCTGCTCGGGCTCGTCGCCGCGACAGCGCCACCGGCCCGGTCGGCCGCTCCGGCACCCACGCCGGTGAGAGAAGTCGTGGCCGGATCAGGGCGCGTCGTTGCCGAGGTGCCGGTCACCGGGCTCGATGGGGCCGGAGTCCCGACGATCATCCGCATCGTCGCCCCCGATCAGCCGCCGCCGCCGCATGTGCGCACGAGGGCAAGCTGATGACCGGCCAGACGAGACGCGGGTCCTTCCCGGCGATGAGCACGACGGTCGAGATCACCGGCGTCGGCGTCTCCGATCGAGAGATAGCGCGGGCGCTCGATCTTGGCCGCCGCCTGGCCGACGCGTGGGAGGATCGCTTCAGCCGGTTTCGGCCCGGCAGCCAGCTCTGCCGCCTGAACGCCGCCGCCGGCGAATCGGTCCGCGTCGACGGCCTCTTCCTCGACCTGCTGGAGAGGGTCAAGGGCGCGGTGCCGCGCACCGCAGGGCGGTTCGACCCCTCGATCCTCCCCGCGCTCGAGGCGGCTGGCTATGATCGAAGCTTTGCGGAGGGGTTGGGAACGGCACGGCTCGCCGCGGCCGATGCTCCGCACGCGGCCGGCATCGCGGGGTGGGCCCGGGTCCGCATCGATCGCCAGCGGAGCGAGGCGCGCCTGCCCGCCGGCATGCGGATCGACCTCGGTGGCGTGGCGAAGGGCGCCTTCGCCGATCTCCTCGCGGCCGAGCTCCGCGGCTGGCCGGGCGGCTGCGTCGACGCGGGCGGCGACCTCCGCGCCTGGGGAGCGCCCCCGGATGGCGAGCGCTGGGTAATCGGGCTCGAGGATCCGTTCCACCCGGGCGCGGACCAGCTCGTCGCCGAGCTTTCTCCGCCTGGCCGCGCCGCCATGGCGACGTCGGCGACGCACCGCCGCCGCTGGCGGACCGGAGAGGGGATGGCCCATCACCTCATCGATCCGCGCACCGGGCTGCCGCTCCCCGACATCGCCCGCGCCGTGACCGCGTTCGCCCCCGACGTCACGTCGGCGGAGATCGCCACCAAGGCGCTCATGGTCGCGGCAGCCGACGGCGCCCTGCCCGAAACCTTCGGCGCGACGCTCGCCGTCGTGACCTATGCCGACGGCAAAATCGCTGTCATCCACGAAGGATCCTCCGATGTCGACCTCTTCGCGCCAGACCGCGCGCTCTACCGGCCGGCCTGAGCCGGCCGGCGGCTACGCAATCGCGCTCCTCGCCGGCAGCGCGCTCGCCATCGCCGCGCTGATCGCCGCCGCCCTCGTCTTCGGCCGGTCGGTCAGCCCGGTCACCTGGTACATCGCCCGGGCCTCCGGGTTCATCCTCTATCTCGCCCTCTGGGTCTCGGTCGTCTCCGGCCTCGGCCTCACCACCGCGCTGATCGATCGGCTCGGCGGGCGCGGCGTCATCTTCAGCCTGCACGCCTTCGGCATGCAGCTCGCCTACGGCTTCCTGGCGCTCCACATGCTCAGCCTCGCTGCCGATCCGACGGTCCGGTTCGGACCGAAGGAGCTCCTCGTGCCCTTCGCCTCGTCGGCACGCGAGCCCTGGACCGGCTTTGGCGTCCTGGCGGCCGAGCTCGCGGTGGTGATTGCCGCCAGCGTTGCGGTCCGGCAGACGATCGGGCAGCGCGCCTGGCGGGCGCTGCACTGGCTCACCTTCCCGCTCTACGCCCTCGCCCTCCTCCACGGCATCGGCGCGGGCACCGACACCCGGGCGCCCTGGGCCAGCCTCCTCTACCTGACGACGGGCGCGGTGGTAGTACTCTTCAGTCTCTATCGCCTGCTCCGCGCCGGGGCTACTGGCCCGGCGCCTCGGCCTCCGGGCAACCGCGCGCCGAATGGCGAGGCGGCAGCGGTCACTATGCGGTCGGCTCATGCGCATTCTGGTGATTGAAGATGATGCCCGGCTGGCACGCGTCATCGCGCGCGTGCTGCAGCAAGAGCATTTCGACGTCGACCTCGCGCACGACGGGGAGACCGGTCTGGATCAGGCGCTGACCGGCGCATATGACGCCCTGATCGTCGACTGGATGCTGCCGGGGCGCGATGGGGTGGCGATCGTACGCGAGTTGCGCGCGGAGCACGTCGACACGCCGGCGCTGATGCTGACCGCGCGCGGCGAAATGCCGCAACGGGTCGAGGGGCTGAATGCCGGCGCGGACGATTACCTTGGCAAGCCGTTCGCCTTCGAGGAGCTGCTGGCGCGCCTGCGCGCCCTGCTGCGGCGCGGCGAGCGGCCGCTTCTCGAACCGGTGATGACGATCGGCGAGATAGCAATCGATTTCGCCTCGCACGCGGTCTCGCGCGGAGGCCAGCCGGTTCCCCTCTCCCCGCGCGAGTTCGCGCTGCTGGAGCTGCTCGCCCGGCATCGGGGGCAGGTGCTCAGCCGCGACCAGATTCTGGAGCGTGTCTGGGGCTTCGATGCCGACCCTCGCGGCAATGTCGTCGATCTCTACATCCACTATCTGCGCCGCAAGCTCGATCCGGATGGCCAGGATGCCCAACCGCTGATTCAGACGATCCGCGGCGCCGGCTACCTGATCCCCGCCGGATAGTCCTGCATGTTCGTCTCCGTCGGCCGCCGCCTGGCGCTGGTGAATGTCGCGGTCGTGCTCGCCGTTACCGCGCTCGTCGGGCTCGTCACCTTCGGCCTGTTGCGACAGAGCCTCGACCGTGAAGCCGACGCCGTCCTGGCAGATCGGGCGTCAACCGCGGCTGACTCCTGGGAGGATCTGTTTAAAGCGAGTCCTCCTCTGGCGAGCCCGGCGCCGGGCGCGGAGTCGAACGAGAGCAACCACGATCAGAAGAAACCAACACACGATGACGAGAAGTCTCACAAGAGCGACGATCACGACCACGATGAGGCGCAGGATCTGGTGGAGAGCGGCGATGCGCTCCTCTTCGCCGTCGATACGCGGGGGAGCGTCCTCGCCAACGCGCGCGGCCTCGACGTGCCGGGGCTCCCCGATCCGGCTTCGATCGCGGCGGCGCTCGATGGCAAGCCGGATGCGCGGACCATCTCCATCGAGGGGGAGGCGATGCGCGTCTACACCCTGCCTGTAGATCACGACGACCGGCTCGTCGGGTTTGTGCAGGCGGCGCGCAGCACACGGGAGCATCAGGAAGAGCTGCGGCTGGTCGGGATGATGAGCCTGGCCGGCATCGGGCTGGGCGCCATCGTCGCCATCCCGGTCGGGCTGTACCTGGCGCGGCGGGCGATGCGGCCGATCGAGCACGCCTTTGCCCGGCAGCGCGCCTTCGTCGCCGACGCCTCACACGAATTGCGCACGCCGCTGACGCTCATCCGCGCCACCACCGAGCTCGCGCAGCGCCTCCCCGATGCCTCGCCGGCCGTGCGCGAGGAGCTGACCGGCGTGCTCGACGAGGTCGATGCGACCAGCCGCCTCGTCGACGATCTCCTCCTGCTGGCCCGCCTCGACAGCAACGACCTCCCACTGCGACGAGAGGTCGTCGACCTCGGCCCGGCAGTCGCCGCCGCCGCTGCCCCATTTGCCCCGCTGGCCGAGGCGGCCGGCCTCTCGCTCGGCGTCGAGGCGCCGCACGGGCTCCGCGCCAGCGCCGATCCCGACCGGCTGCGGCAGATCCTGCGCATCCTGCTCGACAACGCGATCGCCTACACCCCGGCCGGCGGGACGATCCGGGTCGGCGTGACTGGCGAGGGAGCCCGGGCCAGGGTAGCGGTGCAGGACACGGGGCCGGGCATTCCCGCCACTGAGCAGGCCCGCATCTTCGACCGGTTCTACCGGGCCGACCCCGCGCGCACACGGGCCACGGGCGGCACGGGGCTGGGCCTGGCGATCGCCCGGGCGCTAGTGCAGGCGCAGCAGGGGGAGATCGGCGTGGAGAGCCAGCCGGGCCAGGGCACAACCGTCTGGTTCACGCTCCCGCTCCACCCCAATCACCACGCCTGAGCCGCGCCCCGCCACACATCCGATCACCACAAATCTAACGTAACTCTAATCACACGAGTGCATGATCGAGACCGATACGGCGGCCAGTTGAAGTACGGGCTTTCTATGGCGACCGTCGTTACGGAAGGAGCCAGCGATGCGTAGTCACGGGGCGTCGAGCATGCAGAAGTGGCTGGGAATCGGCTTGATCGGGGCCAGCGGCCTGATTCACCTGATCGAGGGTCCCGAATATCTCCAGGAAGTCCGCTACATCGGACTCCTCTTCGTCGCCAGCGTCGTCGGCGCGCTGCTCGCGGCGGCCGGGATCGCGCTTGGCGAGCGGTGGGGATGGGTGCTTGGCATCCTGGTCGCCGGCGGCTCGATCGTCGCCTACCTGCTCAGCCGATCCATCGGGCTTCCCGGCTTCCGCGAGAACACGTGGGAGGCCTTCGCTGAGCCACTGGGGCTCCTCAGCCTCCTCGTCGAGGGGCTCTTCCTCGTCGTGGCCGCCCGCACGCTGGCCGTTCGCCCCGGATCGCGCCAGCCGATGGCGGTCTGATACGGAATCCGGTTGATCACCATTGCGTTGCCACTCAAGACCCTCACCCCGCCGCCACCCAGCGGGTCCCCGGCCCAGCGCGCGGGGCGAGGGGAGGGTTTTCGCGAGATCGTGTGACAGATTCGCGGCCTTGTTCCGGTGAGGCGCGTGAGGAGTTCCGGGACAATGGCGTCCCTTCTGTCACGACAGCTCGCCGCATGCTCCCCTTGCCCACCGGCGTGGGCCGGGGACCCGCTGGGTGGCGGCGGGGTGAGGGCAAGTTGTGGCGAGGCGGCGCTCATTCTCCGGAATCCGTATGAATCAGGCGCATGCCCGCGATGGGTCATGCCGACGCATCGAGCCGACGCGCGTTCACGAGAGCGCCCAGGGCAATCGCCTCGGGCGCTCTCGCATGGCGTAGGACCCGGCAGCGGCTACCGCAGCAGGTAGATGTCGAGCGCCGCGTTGCCGCGCGGGCGGCCAGGATCGAGGATGAGTGCGTAGCCGGAGTGGTCGGAGAGGAGCATCACCCGCAACGCTGGATCGGTGGAGCGGGCCGCGTAGCCCGGCGTTCCGGCCGGGAGCTGGGCGGTGAGGCGGTATTCGCCGCTCGGCACGTCGCTCCAGCCGAGGTCCCCGCTCGCGCCAATCGTCGCCTGTTCCAGCCGGAGCGGATGGGGCACGCCGCTCCCCGTGATTTCGAGGCTGAGACCGGCCGGAGGGCTAGCCAGCGGGGTGCAGCCGCGATCGCGCATGTCGGACGCGGCGGAAACGCCGGCCGGGCACTGCCAGAAGCGCAGGTCGAGCCAGGCCGCCCCGCTTCCCGCGAAAGGCCGGAAGACGTAGACGTCGAGCCCGTAGGCGGTCTGCTCCGCCTCGAGCGGCAGCAGGTACCCCTCGTTCGGGCCCGCGGTGTAGCCCATGTCGGGCGCAATATTCAGCCCCTCGCGCAGTGACGGGATCAGGTAGCGGTCGTACCCCTCGGCGAACTGGGCCGCCTGCAGGACGTACTCGCCGAATGGCAGATCGTCCCAGGTGAAGATCGCGCCGTCGCGAGTCGCCTCCGTCAGATCGCGGCGGTGCTCGCCGCTGCCGAGAATAAAGATCTGGAGATCGGCAACGGTCGGATCCGTGGGGCAGGCCGCCGGCTGGAAATCGAGCGGGCGCATGCCGGCCGGGCAGACGTGCAAGGTGACGACAATCTCGCCGGAAGTCGGCGCTGGAGTTGCCGTCTGCGATGCCGCATCGACCCGGGCCTGGAGAAAGGTCGCCGGCGCAGATCCGTCAGCCACCAGCTCGGCGTTGTCGAGGAGGTTCGTGGCCGAGCCGGGCGCCACGGTCTCACTCCCGCGGCCGGAGCGAAGCTCGATCGTCCCTTCCGTCACGGCGAAGAGGTCGTTGCCGGCCCCCGGGTCGACAAATGTCGATTCGCCGGGCGACAGCGTTTCTCGCGGCAGCTCGATCGATCGATCG
>JADYYO010000215.1 GCA_020853615.1 Thermomicrobiales bacterium | reverse complement strand
GCGGTCTGCGCGACGGTGAACGCGGGGATCCCGGTCATCGTCGCCGCCGGCAACCAGGCGATCGATGCCAGTACGCGGGTGCCGGCCGCCTACGACCAGGTGATCACCGTCTCGGCCATGGCTGACTCGGACGGCGCGCCAGGCGGGCTCGGCCCGCGCACCTGCACGGGGAACCGCGATGATACCTTCGCCTCGTTCTCGAACTTCGGGCCGGACGTCGACATCGCCGCGCCGGGCGACTGCATCCTCTCCTTCATCAGGGGCGATCTGCTCGAGGCCTCGGGCACGAGCGTCGCGACTCCCCATGTGACCGGGGCGGTAGCGCGCTTCATCGCCAGCTTCCACGCGGAGTATGGCCGGCGGCCCACGTCCGATGAAACGCGCGCCTGGCTTCTCTCCGACGGCTCCCGGCCGCAGGACTCGCCCGAAGGGTTTACTGGCGACCCCGACCCGTTCCACGAGCCGATACTCTGGGTCGCCAGCGCCTTCCCCGGTCACTGACGGACGCCGCCACGAGGCCTGCCAGCGACCTGCCTCCGTAGATTCCATCACAGCCCCGCCGCGGCGCATCTACAGCGATGTGCGCACCTCGGGTCATGCTGAGGCACGACGTATCGCGACGCCAGGGACGCGCCGGTCCGGGACGCCGAGATCCTTCGCAAGCTCAGGATGACACCGCTGCTGCACGGTGCTGTCGTACGGAATCCGGATCATCACCCGCGGCCGCCCCTCTCGCATCGAGGCAGAAAGCATCGCGGCAGAACGTACGCGTGCTGCCATGGCGGAGAGACGCTGTCTTGCACATTCCGCTGCAGGGCAGATCGCAACGAAACGCCGGCCGGGCGCGAGATCCGACGCGCGCGCCCGACCGGCGACAAAGAGGGGAGGAAGGCTGGCCTCGAGATGGGCGAAGCCAGGGGTCAGGAGGAGGCGCTGCCGTCCCCGGTCTCATCCGACGACGAGGCGCCCCCTGACGTGCCGTTCGAGCCCGGCATCATGGACCCGGGACCCATCCGGGGCGATCCCCGATCGTCGTCATCGTCGTAGCCCGACCAGTCGCCGCCTGGCTTCCCTCGGCCGTGCGATCCGCCGCGCCCGGGGCCCACGCAGCCGGGGCCCATCTGCCCGCGCCCTTCTGCCGGCCCGCGATCGCCATGCATGAACATGCCGCCGCCGGGGCCGAAGAATCCGGGGGCGATCGGCGCCTCCGCGGTCGCCACGATCGTCTTCAAGGCCTCGGCCTGCCCCTGGGTCAGCGTGCTGTCGGAGACATGGGCATCGATGACCGACATGATCGCCTTGCGGATCGCCGCGTCGACCTCATCGGCGTTCGAAATCTTGAGCTCGGTCGCCAGTGCCTGGGTGAACTCCTTGTAGAGCTCCTGCCGCATCGTCTCGCGCGTCGTGGTCTGCCCCGCGGTCGTTCCTGCCTCGGGGGTGGCCGCACTCTGCGCCAGGGCGCGCGGGCCGCTGCCAAGCCCGGTCGCCACGAGTCCCAACCCGGCCACGCCGAGCGACGTCACGAAACTCTTCCGATCGAGATAGCGGGTCAAAGCCGACCTCCTCTGGCCCGATGGGCGCCTGCGCGGCCAGCCCCGGCCGCCTCTCTCCATCGTCGCGGACGAGGCTTACGATTTGCTGGGAATCGGCTGGGAAATCAGGGGTGATGGGTGACGGGTGATGGATCGCGGATGCGGAATCGCAATCATCGTCTGACTCTCGCACTCCACCCTCCGCGATTCGGCATCCGACGTCTGCCATCCACCATCTGCTCAGGCGGCGCCACTCTCGGTGGGAGCGAGGGGGAACCGGAGCGTGAAGGCGGTCCCCTGCCCCGGTGCGCTCTGCACGACGACGCTGCCGCCGTGGGCGCGGACGAGCGCGTCGACGATGCTGAGGCCGAGCCCGGCGCCGCCCGACGATGTCCGGCCGCGAGCCGGATCGCCCCGCCAGAAGCGCTCGAAGATCCGGGGCTGATCGGCGGAAGGGATGCCCGGCCCGGCATCCGCGACGATCACCTCGGCCCAGGCGCCGTCTCGCCGCACGCTGACGCGGGTCGGCGTCTCCTCCGGTGTGTGCGCCCGCACGTTGGCGAGGAGGTTGTCGATCGCCTGCCGCAGCCGGATCGGGTCACCAACGACGACCGCCGAGCCGTCGAGGTCGCGCTGCAGCGGGCGCGAGGGGTCGGCGGCGGCGAAGTCGCCCGCGGCCTCCCGCGCCAGCCGCACCAGGTCGACCGGCTCCTTCTCCAGCGCCCGCCCTTGGTCGGTGCGCGCGAGGAGGAGGAGATCGTCGACGAGGCGGGCCATGCGCGCCCCCTCCGATTCGATGCGCCCCATCGCGTTGCCGACCGCGCCCTCGGTCGGCAGGGCCCCCCGGCGATAGAGCTCGGCGTAGCCACGCAGCGACGTCAGCGGCGTGCGCAGCTCGTGCGCGGCGTCCGCGACGAAGCGGCGCAGCCGCACCTCACCCACCTCCCGCTCGCGGATGCCCGCCTCGATCTGGCCGAGCATCTCGTTCAGCGCCGTGCCGAGGCGGCCCAATTCCGTGCCGGGGTCGGCATCGGGCACGCGGCGGCTCAGGTCGCCGTCGGCGATGGCGGCCGCCGTCTCGACCATGCGGTCGACCGGCCGCAGCGCGCGCCGGATGACGAACCAACTTGCCAGCGAGGCCGCCGTGAGGGCGAGCAGCCCGGCGACGATCAGGGTGCGCACCAGCCTGGCCACCGCCGTCTCGACCGGCCGCATCGAGGCGGCGGTGACGTAGGTCGCGCCGTGCGGCCCCGGCCGCAGGAGGACGCGGTAGTGCATCGTGCCGTCGACCGCCGGCAGCGTGATGATCCTGCCCATCAGCGCCGTGCTCTGCGGCCCGGGGATCGTGGGCAGCGCCGGGGGCGGGTCGGGCGCCTCATCGTAGCCGGAGGGGCGGGAGAGGAGGGTGCTGCCATCGGGACCGAAGATGTACAGACCGACGTTGCGGCCGGCCACGTCGGGGGAGAGGTCCTCGGCTTCGATATCATCGGCCGGCTGCTGGTTGTGCGACGGCCCGCCACGCCCGCGCCGGACGGGCCTGTCGTCGCCGAACGGGTGCGCCAGCCCCTCGGCGCGCTCGACGGAGGTGACGAGCCGGTCGTCGATCTCCGCCATCAGGGTGGCGCGCGTGGTGCGGACGAGGATCGCGCCCAGCGCCGCCATCGTCAGCGCGAGGACGAGCGCCACGCCGAGCGCGATGCGGGTGCCGAGGCTCACGGCTCCGGCTCCTCGCTCGCCCCGTCCGGCTCGCGCAGGGCGTAGCCGACGCCGCGCACGGTGCGGATGAGCCGGGCGTCCCGGTCGTCGAGCTTGCGCCGCAGATAGCTGATGTACGTCTCGACGCCCGAGGGCTCGATCGCGTAGCCGTAATCCCAGACATGGTCGATGATCTGCGGCCGCGAGAGGACGCGCCCGGCGTTCATCGCCAGGTAGCGAAGCAGCCGGTACTCCGTCGGCGACAGTTCGACCTCGCGGTCGCCGCGCCAGACGCGATGGGCATCGTCGTCGATGACGAGGTCGGCCACCGCGATCCGCGCCCGCTCGCTCGCGCGCCCCTGGCCCCGCCGCAGGACCGCCTCGACGCGCAGGACCAGCTCCTCGAGGCTGAAGGGCTTGGTCAGATAGTCGTCACCGCCGCCGGTGAACCCCGCGCGCAGGTCAGCCGGATCGTCGCGCGCGGTGAGAAAGATGACCGGGACATCGTCGCCGCCGTCGCGCAGCCTGCGGCAGAGGGCAAAGCCGTCCATCCCGGGCAGATTGACATCGAGGACGATCAGGTGCCATGTGCCGTTGCGGGCGAGCGCCAACCCCTCCGGCCCGGAGGCGGCCGACTCGACCGTAAAGCCGGTAAAGCGCAGCGCCGTCTGCACGAGGTCGCGGATCGGCTCCTCGTCCTCGACCAGGAGAATGCGTTCCTCTCGACTTCCCGGTTCCGGCATTCGCCACGGCCTTTCAAGACAGTGCATCGCCTGCGGAGTGTAACGCCCGGATGGCCCAATCGCGTTCCGCCGGCGAAGAGTATCGAGTCACCACGCCTCTTGCGTTTGCACCAAAACGTCGATACGCTGCAATCAGCTCCACGACTCCGGCGGCGACGGCGCCGCCTCCGAAGATCGCGACTTCTCGCTCGTTGCCGAAAGGAGCTCCCCATGCGCCGCCTTGCGATGCTCGCTCTCGTCATCCTCCTCGGGATCGTGCCGGCCATCCTGCAGCGGTCTCCCGCAGCGGGGCAAGAGGCAGCGCCACCGCGCGCCGCGGCGCGCGAACAACAGTTCGGCATGGTCAAGGAGAACGGCTGGCTGCAGGTCAGCAGGCCCGAACCGCGCAACGGGGAGGCCACCCTCTTCGATGGCACGCTCCTGCAGCCATACGATGTCTATTTCAACGAGCAGTACGCGGCAGTCCCCGAGGTCACCTCGCCGCCGCCCGAGTTTATGGTCGTCGAGGTCGTGGCCGGCGAGTTCGCGCTCGACATCAGCGACCAGGGCACGATCATCGTCGATCGCCCCGACGGCTCGCCCATCGTGTATCTAGATCGCATCGAGCCGCCGGCTGCTCCGTATTACGTCGTAAGTGGCCGCTACGTGAACGATCTCTCCGGCGATCCGTGTAGCCGGTTGTGCGCGATCCCCGAGAAGACGGCGGTCCAACTCGTTCCGGGTGACCGCGCCATCGCCAAGGCCGGCAGCATCTGCGTCTGGTGCCTGCTGCACCAGCCCGGCGCCGATCTCGGTCAGTTGCTCGTCTCCGTCGAGCTCCAGAATAGGCCGAACGTCGCCGGCGACTTTAGTTGGGTGCAGGATTGGCAGAAGAAACAGGGCGGCAGTACGTCGGCCCTCCAGCCGTCCCGGCCGACGATGATGGGCTGGGCCTACTTCCACCCGCAGGCACGCTGCCGGGGCGGCGGCTAATGCTCTGACACGAAATCCGGGTCCTCAGCGCCACGTTGCCGCCTCCGCCGCGACGGGTGCGCGCCCTGCGCGTTCCGCTTGAGTGCCGCTGCAACTGATGTGTCATATATGACACGCATACGGCGTGCGCCAGTCGTGTCACGCTGACGAACGGAGCATCTCGGCTCAAGCGACATGTGAGTCCGGGGAGCCCAGATCCTTCACTTCGTTCAGGTTGACGCGGCTCAGGATGACGCGGCTGCGACGCGGCACAGTTGCCCGGCGATAGCGAGTATCCGAGTGAGGGAGATTTGCCCATGCCGCGCCACCGGCTCGTCGCGCTGATCGTGCTCTTCGCCGTGTCGCTCCTTTCGCTGCTCCCCTCGCAGACGAGCGCCGACGATTTTCTGCAGATCGTCGCCGGTGACATGAACCGCCTCCCGCTCGCCGGGCCGACCGGCTTCACGCTCGAGCAGGCGTCAGGGGTCCTGACCGTTGCCCGCGCGCGGCTCGATGTCGCCGACTTCGTCGCCCACGCGGTCTTCGCCAATCCGGACGACGACGTGGGGCCCTGGGACCACGGCTTCCAGTTCCGGACGGCCGGGAACAACGATGACCCACGGCTCTTCGTCCTCTCCGACGGCGCCTGAAACTTCACCGCCGGCGTTGCCTCGCCGATCCGGGCGACGGTCGCTCCGAGCCTCGACAGGGCGCCGGGCACGACGAATACCCTCGATCTCGTCGTCGAGGGGTCGCGGGCGCTCTTCGGCGTCAACGGGGTCTTCGCCGGGTCGGTCGTGCTGCCGGAGGCGCCGGCAAGCGGCGACGTCTACGCGTCGACCGGCTTCCTGAGCGACCTCGTGGCGCCGGGCCGCCTGATCGGGTTGAGCGGCTTCACTGTCTACGATCTGCCGTGAGGCGCGTGGCGGAGCAGCGCCGATCGCCCTCTCCTCCGTGCCGCGCCCGGTCACGCTCTGCGAAGGTTCGTGCGAGGCCCTTGGTGACGCGATCGACGGTCTGCGCGAGGCGGTCATCCCGGCCGGGGAGTGGCGCGGGCAGGCGTCGGCCGTTGTCGCCGAGGCATCGTACCCCACGGTGCCGTTCTCGCTGCGCACGCTCCTCGACGAACCGCACGCGCTCGCCGTGGGCGCATCGCCGGATACGGGGGGCACGGTCACCGCCTGCGGCGACCTCGGCGGCGTCCCGGACGATGCCGGCGGATTCGCAGCCGGCCTCGGAGCAGGGGTCGGGGTCGGCGGTGGCGGAGCGACCGCGGTCGGGGTCGGGGGCGTCGGGCAGGCGGCGCGGGAGCGGCCGGCGGCAACGCCAACGCCAAGGCCAAGTCCCGCGCCCATGGCCGCGGCCGCAAGAACTCGCCGTGGCCTAACGGAGGCGGAGTCGGTCGATCCCGCCTCCGCTCAGGACAGCACGTCGGTCCTTGCAGCATCGAGGCTACTCGTTAGGGTGGCCCCGATGCTCTTGCGGTTTCCCGAGTCCTTCCGTGCAACGTGCGGCCGTTCGCAGCCGCGCGGGTTTCGGAAAATCCGGAGTTCTTCCCTCCGGTCGTGATGGCGCGTGGACGGCACGTCGCAAGCGCGAGGTGGCCGTGGCACTCCCCATGCAAGATCTTCGGCAGCGCCGGCGCGAGAGCGGCGGCGGGCGATCGACCTGCTGGAAGGAGGACCGCATGGGGAATTTTGGCACGCGGACGCTCGGGGATCTCTCCAAACCACCCTTCTCGACGCGGCCCCGCCGGCTTCTGTTGACGGGGAGCGTGGAGACCGGGCAGGAAGACGCCCTCATCGAGGCGCACACGCGGCTGCCGGCCGACGCGGCCGCCGCGGCGGGCATCGAGGCGGTCGAGGCGTTCATCGGCAGCGGGCGCTATGCGCTGCTGCTGGAGATCGATGTCGACGACGCGCAGCAGGCCCTCGAGGCGTTCCTCAACGACCCCCGCACACGAACATTCCTCGCCTCGCTCAGCCCGCTCGTCTCCGGCTTTCCCGGCCCCGACGCGCGCTACGCCCCCTCCGATGCGTTCCACGACGAGGCGGACGCGACACCAGATGCGGGCGGCTCCTACAGCTCGGCCGATCTGCCATTGGCGGCGAGCATGTATCGCTGGCGGCAGGGGACGTAACCGAATCGGGTTATGGCAGGAAAGTTCGCCGTTACGACTGCAGATTCGAGTCGATGCTCTTCCGAAAATCCAGACAAGGCAACCGGCCCTACGGGAACCCGTGGAGCCGGTTGCCGTTGCGGTGTGTCGCCTGAGAGCGTCTAGCGCCGCTTGTTCTTCTTGATCTTGATGATCACCTGGCCGTCGCCCTGGATCGAGGCGTTCCGCTCGTCGACGATCCTGTAGGTGAAGCCGTCCTTGCCCTTCTTGTTCCCCTTCGGCTTGTACTTGAAGCTGCCGTCGGATCGGAACTTCAGCTTCCCCTTCTTCGGCTTCGTCACCAGCTCTGCCGAGAGCTCGCCGCTCCCCTTGAATGAATCCCGGCGCAGAACGCCCTGATTCGCGGAGACGTGGAGCGTACGGCCCAGCTTCGTCTTGTACTTGTCGCTCGCGATGTACGGAATGGTGTTGTCCGTGACGATCTCGAGTTGCCACCCGCTCATTGAGCCCGAGTTGCCATTACCGTGGTCGTCCCGGACCCAGAGCGTCCAGGCGCCGTTGGCGCTGAGGCCGTTGAAGATATCGAGGTACTGCCGGGGGGTGTTGCTCCCATCGGTATTGCCCGGCGCGCCACCGCCGAATGGCCGGTCCGTCGCATCATAGTCGCGCGGTTGGTAGGCGCGATCTCCGAAGATGGCGGTATTTTCGGGCAGTTCCTCGGAGGCCTGATTGTCGAGCACGATGTTCACGTTGCGCAGCGAATCGGAGGCTGTGCCGCCTGCCTCACGCATGACAACCGCGCTGCGGCCGCGATGCGCCAGCATGACGGAGATATCCTGCGGGCGCGAATGGCTGACGTTGGTCAGGATGAGATTGACATCGATGACACGCCCCTTGAGGCCCTTGACGTTGACGGACGAGCCGTAGGGGCTCGCCGGCTGGTTGTCGCTAATCGTGATCGTCGAGCGATATGCCGGCGCGGCGAAATCCTCCGTGCCGACGTCGCCCTGCGCCCGCTTCTCCTTCGCCTGCGCCATGAAGATCGTCGACGCCGGCTCCATGACACCGAGCGACAGGGCGGGGACGAGCATCAGCGCGGCGATCAGCGGCCGCGCTCCCCAACGTGCCCAGAGCCCGGGACGGCCCCCGGAATGCTGCCGTTTCACCCACAACCTCCTCTTGCCGGCAGGAATGGACGCTCCTGCCGATCGCATGCGATCCGTTGCCGGGGGATGGTCTCTTCCCACGCGCACGAACGGTACCCGCCGCTG
>JADYYO010000214.1 GCA_020853615.1 Thermomicrobiales bacterium | reverse complement strand
GTCTTTCTATCATTCTTTCTGGACACGCGTCGATCGCGTGTCCGGCCTCCGTCATCACGGCGATGCCCGCCCAGCCTCTGATGCACGTGCCCCGTCCGAGCATGCGCGGAGGCGCTTCCGATGGCCCCGCCTACGAATCGATGATTCGTGATGTCGGCGATCGGGGAATCGCCTGATCCGCTCCCTGACGGCGCCGCCGCCGTTGCCCCTCCCGCCGCATGCCCTCATCCCCGGCTCGATGCGAGCCGCGAAACGCAGGGAGATGGCAATGGCTGATCTCGGCTGGCAGGAACTCGTCATCATCCTCGTCATCGTCATGATCTTCTTCGGCGCGGGGAAGCTGCCGGAGATTGCGAAGTCGCTCGGGCAGGGCGTCAAGGCGTTCCGCGAGGAGGCGAACGCGCCCGCGCACTCCAGCGAAATGGCGGCTGGCGGCGCGCCCGGCGCGCTCGATCTGGCCCCCGCCTCGGCCGTCGTGCGCTCGCGGCCGCCCCTCGATGCCCGGGATGCGGCAGAGGTGTAGCCACTGCCGGTGCACCCCACTCGCGCTCCCTCCCCTAGCAGGAGGTCCTCTCCCATGGCCCGGACCCTCAGACCCCCTTCGATTCTGGGGCGGGGCGTCACGCTCCCCGCCACCATTACCAACCACCTGCCCAAGCTCCCGGATGTGAACGAGCCGGATGTCTTCGAGGAGATGACGCTCCTCGAGCACATGGAGGAGCTGCGCGACCGCATCATCAAGAGCGTGATCGCCGTCGGCATCGCCTTCATCGCCGGGGCGGTCATGGCCGGCCCGATGCTCAAGCGCCTGCAGGTCGCGGCGGGCGCGGTGGCCGGCTTCGATATCGTCAGCCCGACCGACCCGATCACCCTCTACTTCCGGGTCGCCCTCTACATCGCCGTCGGGCTCGCCCTGCCGGTGATCCTGTGGCAACTGGTCGGTTTTCTCCTCCCCGGCCTGACGCACCGGGAGAAGCGCTTCCTGATCCTCTCCATGCCCTTCGTCATCCTCCTCTTCCTGCTCGGCGCGGCCTACGGCTTTTTCTTCGCCGCGCCGCGCGCGCTGCAATTCCTCTCCAGCTTCATGAGCGACCTGTACGAGTGGTCGCCCGAAGGGGAGGAGACGATCAGCTTCTTCCTGACGCTGATGCTCGGGCTGGGGCTGGCGTTCCAGTTGCCAGTGGTGATGTTCATCCTGGCCAAGCTCGGCATCGTCAGCCCGCAGAGGATGCGGTCGTGGTGGCGCTACGCCGTCGTGATCCTGCTGGTCGTGGCCGCGGTCGTCACCCCCTCCACCGACCCGTTCAACATGATGATCGTCTTCGTCCCGCTCTATCTGCTGTACGAAGCGGGTATCCTCGTCTCCAGACTCTTCGCGAGGACGCCGCTGGTGGTGGGAGACCGGTATGACGTGGCGCCGTAAGAGTCGGTCGAGGCTGGCGTATCCTGAGGCTCCTCGCCGGTCGCCGCCTCGTCCGGCGGGCAGCCGAGACGGTCCCGCGCCGCGATGGAGACTGACGATCGATGCCCGGGAAACGAGGGGATTCGCACCTGGCCGAGCGGCTGCATGGCTCGCTCCGCTCGGCCCACGCCCGGCGGCTGACGCGGCGACGCGCGCTGCACGCCGCCGCCGGCGCCGCCGCCAGCCTCGTCGCTGGCAATGCCGCCGTGCGAGCAGGGCAGGCGGAGGAATCGCGGCCGAACATCGTCCTGATCCTGACCGACGACATGCGCGTCGACGACCTCGCCTTCATGCCGAACGTGCAATCGCTCCTCGCCGCGCAGGGCGCGACCTTCACTGCCTTCGCCGCCACCTCGCCCGGCTGCGCCCCGGCGCGCGCCTCGATCCTGCGCGGGCAATATCCGCACAACCACGGCATCCTGCGCGGCAGCGGCGATCTCGGCGGGGCCGACGTCTTCCGCAACTCCGGGTATGAATCGTCGACGGTCGCCACCTGGCTGCAGGATGCCGGCTACCGGACCGCCCTGATTGGCAAGTATCTGAACGGCTACGGGGCCACGGTCGAGCCGACCTACATTCCGCCGGGTTGGGATGAGTGGGTTGTCGCCACACGCGAGGGCTACTCCCGCTTCGAGCTGAACGAGAACGGCACGCTGACCCGCTACAAGTCGGGCCAGGAGGAGCAGTACTCGACCGACGTGTTGGCGCGGAAGGCGGAGGCGTTCGTGGCCGGCGCGGCAGCGGCGGGGCAGCCCTTCTTCCTCTACCTCGCGCCGCGCGCCCCGCACGGCCCGGCCGAGCCGGCGTCCCGCCACGCCTCGGCCTTCGCCAATGCCATCGTGCCCCGCACGGCGGCACTCGGCGAGGAGGATGTCACCGACAAGCCGCACTGGGTGCAGATCCTGCCGAAGCTCGATGACGACGCGCTCGCCGAGCTCGACGGCTACTACCGCGCCCGTTTGCAGACGCTGCTCGCGGTCGACGAGTTGGTGGCGGGGCTGGTCGAAAGCCTCGAGCAGGCTGGCGCGCTCGACGACACCTACATCGTCTTCACCTCGGACAACGGTTACAGCCTCGGCGAGCACCGCATCGTGCAGGAGAAGGGGTCGCCCTACGAGCAGGACATCATGCTGCCCCTCGTGATGCGGGGTCCCGGCATCCCCGCCGGGGTCACGATCGACGCCCTCGCCTCGCAGGCGGACCTCGCGCCGACCTTCGCCGCCTGGGCGGGCGCGGAGGCGCCAGACTTCGTCGATGGCCGGTCGCTGGCGACGATCGCCTCGGGCGAGCCGGCGCCGCCGACGTGGCGAACGACGATCCTGATCGAGCAGTTCGCCAACAACCCGGCCCGGACCGAGAAGCAGCCCGCCTTCGAGGCGCTGCGCACCCACGATCTCATCTTCGTCGCCTACGGCAGCGGCGAGCGCGAGCTGTACGACCTCGCTGCCGACCCGCAGGAGCTGCAGAACCTGGCGACCCGGGCCAACCCGGCGCTGGTCACGAAGCTGCTGAACCGCGCCGAGGCGATGAAGGGGTGCGCCGGGGAGACCTGCCGGGCGATCGAGAGCGAGCCGCTTACCGCCACACTCGCCTCGCCGATCGCCTCATCGGGATAGGCGACGCACGGGAAGTGGTAGCATCGCCCGTTGTCTGTTCGGATCGCGCTCGCGACGTTCTGGAGTTCCGCGTGCTGAAAACTCGCGCGTTCACCGCGCTTCTGCTCGGCATCCTCGTCCTCTCGCCCCTCCTCTCGTTCGGCAGCATCGCCCGCGCCCAGGAGGCGACTCCGGCGGTGCCCCTGACGGCGGATGGCGTGGCGCACCTCGGCGGCGATCTGCCGGGCGACCCCCAGATCCAACTGATCCAGGTAGCGACCGGCATCTCGAACCCGGTCAACCTCGCCTTCCCGCCGGACGACAGCGGCCGCATGTTCGTCGTCGGCGTCGAGGGGGAGATCCAGATCATCGAGCCGGACGGCACGCTCCTCCCCGACCCCTTCCTCGATCTCTCGCAGACCGTTTCCCTCCGTCCCGGCCAGCAGGGGCTGCTCGGGCTGGCCTTCCATCCCGACTACGCGAAGAATGGCCGCTTCTACGTGGCGTTCAACAACCTCTTCAAGAATGGCGCGCTCTCCGTCTCCGAATTCCAGGTCGATCCGCAGGACCCGAACAAGGCGGTGGCCAAGTCGGAGCGCCCCCTGCTGGTGATCGACAAGCCCTACCCGCAGCACAACGGCGGCACGCTCCGCTTCGGCCCGGATGGCTACCTCTACATCGCGACGGGCGACGGCGGCTGGCAGGGGGATCCCTACGACAACGCCCAGAGCCGCTTCTCGCTCCTCGGCAAG
>JADYYO010000213.1 GCA_020853615.1 Thermomicrobiales bacterium | reverse complement strand
TGGTCTACGCCCACGCCACCCGCGAGAGCGACCTTCACGTGGCGGAGGCGTGGCGCATATCCTGCACGCCAGGGTGACCGAATCGGTGACTAACCTGACCGCGATAGCTGAATATGCGCGACACGATGCGGAGGAACGCGGCCATGCTCTTCTACTGCGCGTACACCTGGTTCCCCAAGACCCGCCCGGAGGAGGTCTGGGAGCGCGTCATCTTCCAGCATGAGCGCGGGGCGAATGCGCCGGAGCTGATCCGCGGCTGGTACGATCTGGCCGGCGGGGGCGCCGGCTTCCTGATCGTCGAGACGGACGACGTGCGCGAGCTGACGGCGATGCTGCGCCCCTACATGGATCTGATGTCCTGGGACGTGCGCGCCCTCTCCGCCAACGACTACGACACGACCATTCAGCAGATCCGCGACGCCTTGGGGCAGATGCACGACGCCGAGGTCGCCTCCCGCGCCACCCGCGTCGAATCGTGACCCCGAGCGCCCGCCGGGAGCGCGAAGCCCGGCGGGCCTGGCCCGCCTACGCGGCCGCCGCCTGGGCCTTCGCCTTCGCCGCCGTCAGCGCCTATTGGGCGCTCGGCGGCACGGCCGGCGTGGAGACGGTCGCGGCGGAGATCTCGCGCGTCCCGCTCGCCAACAACCGCGCGTTCGTCTGGGCCACGGCCGCGCTGAAGGCGCTCGCCGGCCTGCTCGCGCTCGCGCTCGTCCGCCCCTGGGGCGAGCGCCTGCCGCGCCGGCTCCTGCTCGCCGCCGCCTGGCTCGCCGGGGCGCTGCTGACCCTGTACGGCGTCGCCAACCTGATCGACCATGGACGGATGGTGGCCGGGCTGCGCGCGATCCCGCCGGTCCTGGGCGAGCGCGCCGCGCGCTGGCACCTCCTCTTCTGGGACCCGGTCTGGTTGCTCGGGGGTATCCTCTTTCTCGCGTCCGCGTGGACGAGCCGTCGCGGGGCGCGGAAGGAACCTGACTGAATGGCCGATACCAGCGTCATGGACGGGACGATGGCGTCTCCGGCGGTCACGGCGCTCACCGTGCAGATGCTGAACGCCCGGCGCGGCGCGCTCCTCGACGCCGCCATCGAGACGCCGCGGAGCGGGGACACCAGCGAGGGCTGGGGGCTGCGCGTGCGCGGGCATCTCCTGGCTCGCGGCGGCCCCGTGACATCGATCGAGGTGGTCGTGCCCGGCGCGATTGTCGCCGCGACGGAAGCGAGCCTGCCGACGCCGGAGGTTGGTGCCCGGCATCCGGGCGTGCCGGGCGCGGCTGACTGCGGTTTCACCCTGCTGATCGACACCCTACGCCTGCCGCTCCAGTTCGAGGTCCGCCTGCGCGCCACCCTGGCCGATGGCTCGCGGGTGAAGTTCGCCGCCATCCGCGGCGCGCGGCGCCCGCTGCAGAGCGCTTACGCGCCGCGCCTGCAGCCGCTGCTGGTCACCTCGCTGGGGCGCATGGGCACTACGCTGCTGATGCGGATGCTCGCGGCGCACCCGGGCGTCGTCGCCTACGCCCGCCCCCCCTACGAGGCGCGCGGCGGCAAGTACTGGCTCCATCTGCTGCGGACGCTCGCCGCCCCGGCGGATGCGCGCAAGCAGCTCGGCGCGCCGATGGAGTTCCACCTCGAGCCGCTGGCTGCCGGCGGCAATCCCTTCTACTCGTCGGCGTTCGCCGCCTGGCCGGAGGTGGAGCGCTGGTCGGGCGCGGAGTACGTCGCGGACCTCGCCGCGTTCTGCCAGCGGAGCATCGACGGCTGGTACCTGGCCACGGCCCGCGCGCAGGGGCAGGATCTCGAGCCGCTCGCCTTCTTCGCCGAGAAGCACTTTCCCGACGACTACCCCCGGCTGATGCGTGAGCTTTACCCCGCGAGTCGCGAGCTCTTCCTGGTGCGCGATTTCCGCGACATGGTCGCCTCGATGCGGGCCTACAACGCGCGCAAGGGCTTTGGCGATTTCGGCCGGGAGCGCGCGGCGAGCGACGAGGCGTGGCTGGCCGATCTGCGGCGCGGCATCGAAGCGCTGCGCGATGCGTGGCGCGAGCGCGGGACCCCAGCGAGTCTCGTCCGCTACGAGGCGCTCGTGCACGAGCCGGAGGCGGCGCTGCCGCCGCTCCTCGACGCGTTGGGGCTCGACGCCTCGCCCGCGATCGTGGCGAGGATGATCGGCGCCGTGGCTCCCGGCGCGCCGGAGTTGCGCGGGCATGGCACGACCGCCTCCCCTGAGGCCTCGATCGGCCGCTGGCGGCGCGACCTCCCGGACGAGCTGCGGGATTTGATGCAGCAGCAGTTCGCGGAGGTGCTGGGCGAGTTCGGCTACGCGATGGAATGACCCGTCCTTGGCTCGCGCCCGCGATGCACCGCGCCCGCCTGCTCGTGGAACGCCGCCAAATCCTCCGGCGATGTGCGGTGAAGGCGAGCAACCGCGTATCCTCCACATCACGGGTATGGTGATGGCCTCGCGCACCGGTGGGTATGCTTGGGGTTCGTGACACTGGCGTAGTCTCCGTGGGTATTCGCCGCGGCGAGCATCGCGTCTGGCGGTAACAGACATGCGTTGGACTCTCGTCGAACGTCGGGCGCGGCCGCTGTGGCGCAATCTCGGCGTCGCGATGCTCCTCGTGATCCTCGCCTGCCTCCTGAGCAATGCGATGGAGCCGTGGTTCACCTCGGCTCCGCTGGTGCCGTTCTACGGCGCGGTCGCCCTGAGCGTCTGGTATGGCGGGGTCAGCGCCGCCGTCGTCGCCACCCTCCTCTCTTTCGTCGGCTACCGGCTTTTCGTCATCGGGCCGGTCGGCGACTGGACGATTGCCCCGGACGAGGCGGCCCGCTGGGTCTCCTTCGTCATCTTCACCCTTCTCCTCACGGCGCTTAGCGTCAGCCGCGATCGCGCCGAGGAGGAGTTGAGCAATAGCGAGCGCCGCTTTCGCACCATGCTGGAGACCGCGAACGAAGGGGTCTGGCTCTTCGACCGGGCCGGGCACACCCGCTATGCCAACGACCGCATGGGCGCGATGCTCGGTGTCCCGGTCGGCGATCTGGCCACGGCGAATCTGCTCGATTTCGTCTACCCCGAGGACGCCGCGGCCGCGCGTGAGCACCTCGCCGTCAATCTGGCCGGCCGTACCGACCAGTTCGACTTCCGGTTGCGCGGCGCCGATGGCCAGCCGCTGCCCGTTCTCGTCGGGACCAGCCCGTTGCGCGACCGCTCAGGCCGCGTCGTTGGCGCCCTCGGGCTCTTTACCGACATCGGCGACCGCGTCGAGGCGGAGCAGGCGCTGCGCCTGCTGGACGAAGCGGGCCGCACGCTCGCCTCGTCGCTCGACTACGAGGAGACGCTGCAGCGGGTCGCCTGGTTCGCGGTCCCCGACCTCGCCGACTGGTGCGTCATCGATCTCCTCGACGAGGCGGGCGTGGTGCATCGCGTGGCGGTCGCGCACGCCGATCAGGCCGACGCCGAGCTGGCCGCCAGCCTGATGGCCTACCCGCCGGCCGCGGCAGGGGATGGCCCGGAAGAGCGTGTCATCCGCACGGGCGAGCCCTTTTTCAGGGCGCGGCTCTCCCCGGACGAGGTGGGGACGGGCGCGCGCAACGCCGATCACGCCGCCCGCCTGCGCGATGTCGGCGTCGTCTCGGCCATGACGCTCCCGTTGCTCGCCGGGGCCGAGGTCTACGGTGCGATGACCCTGGCCACGACGACGGCCTCGAACCGGCAGCTCGACGACGGCGATTTTGCGCTGGCCGAGCAGTTGGCGCGCCGGGCGGCCGTGGCGATCCAGAATGCGCGCCTCTTTCGCGAAGTGCACCTCACCGAGGTCCGCTACCGCGGCCTCTTCGAGGGGACCAAGGATGGCATCCTGGTCTTCGACCGAAACGGCGTCTGCGTCGATGCCAACCCCGCGCTGAGCGAGATGAGCGGCTACTCCCGGGACGAGTTGGTCGGTCACGAGGCGGCCGTTATCGCTGGCGGCGGGCCCTGGGCGGGCGAGGAGGCGGCGCGTCTGCGGCGGGAAGGGCAGTGGCATGGCGAGTTCGAGCTGCGGCGCAAGGATGGAGTCATGATCCCGGTCGAAACCTGGATCACCACCATCTCCCGCGCCGGCGGCCCGGTCTACGTCGGCGTGCTGCGCGACGAGTCGGAGCGCAAGCGGTTCGAGAGGATGCAGGAGGAGTTTCTCTCCGCGCTCGCACACGACCTGAAGAACCCGTTGACCACCGTGCGCGGCCAGATGCAACTGCTGCATCGCCGGCTCGACCGTGGCGAGCCGCCCGATGTCGAGCGGCTGACGGCGGCGCTCGGCAGCATCGACAACGCCACCACACGGATGATGAACCTGCTGGAGGAGCTGGCCGACGTGATGCGCCTGCGCGCCGGTCAGGAGATCGACCTGCACCGCGCCCTGACCGATCTCGTCGCCGTCACCCGGCGCGTCAGCGACGAGCACGCCCGCATCTCCGAGCATCATCAGATCCGGGTGGTCGCCGACGTGGATGAGTTGATCGGCTTCTGGGACGGCGCGCGCCTGGAGCGGGTGCTCGGTAATCTGCTGGGGAACGCCATCAAGTACAGCCCCGAGGGGGGCGAGATCACCGTCCGCCTCTCCCGGCAGGAGGGGGTTGCCGGCCCCCTGGCCGTGCTGAGCGTGGAAGATCGGGGCGTCGGCATTCCGGCGCGCGATCTCGGTCTCGTCTTCGAGCGGTTCCGCCGCGCGCGCAACGTCGAGCACTTCGCCGGCAGCGGCATCGGCCTGGCCGGAGCGAAGCGGATCGTGGAGCTGCACCACGGGACGATCGGGGTGGCCAGCGTCGAGGGCGAAGGAAGCATCTTCACCGTCCAGCTCCCGATCGTCACCGAGAAGGCCGAGCGGGTGGCGGCGGGCGCCGCGCGGGGCGGGCGCGCGCGTTCCCTGGCCGAACCGTCGTAACCGGGGTCCCCCTGAACTTCACTGCCGCACCGCGGGTCGTTTCGCCGCGATTGACGATGTCGCCCATGCTGCGTAACATCATGTTCACACATAGATCACCTACTGGTGATCGTATGGGCGATATCGGTTGCGCACTCGAATGCTCGCCGCTTTGCCACGCGGCCGGATGGCACGGCATCCACCTCATCACGGGCCAGCGAGTCGCGACGGAGGGTTCACCGCTGGTCAGGAAGGCTGGCCAACAATACGTTCCCGCGCTGCGGAAGGGTCTTGAACTCCTCGAGCTCCTTGCCGACCAGGGACCGCTGACCCTGGCGCAGGTCGAGCGCGAGTCCGGATTGAATCGAACGATGAGCTATCGCCTGCTGCGGGTGATGGCCGAGATGGGCTACGTCGAGCACGACCCCGTCCGCCATCACTACGGGCTCGGCGCACGGCTGTTGAGCCTGGGTGCGGCGGTCGCCGACCGCATGCGCTTCGCGGAGCTGGCGCGGCCGCTCCTCGATGCGGTGCGCGAGGAGACGCAGGAGACGGTCAGTCTCGGCATGCTCGCCGGCAACGAGGTCGTCTACGTCGGCCTGCTGGAAGGGCCGCGGGCCTCCACCCTCTCCGTCACCCTCGGCGGGCGCGATCACGCCCACTCGACGTCGCATGGCAAGGCGATTCTCGCCTACCTCCCCCACGATACCCGCGGCCTCAAGGTCGCCTCTCTGGCTCCGCTCCCCTCCCTCACGCCCAGCACGATCGTCGATGCGACGCTGCTGGAGCGCGAGCTGGAGCGGACGCGGCAGCGCGGGTACGCGCTGGAGGACGAGGAGAACGTCATCGGCGCTCGCGGCGTCAGCGTGCCGGTCCTCGATGCCCAGGGGCACTCGTTCGCCGCGCTGGGACTGGCCGGCCCTGCTGACCGCATCGACCTGGAGCGGGCCGAGCGGACCGCCGCCCGCCTCTGGCAGGCGAGCCGCGAGCTCTCCCGCCGGTTGAACCAGACTCCGGAGCGGATCGCGTCGTAGCGACGCGCGGCGGCCCTGGCTCCCGATCGTGGGGAGGCGTCTTCGTCGTCGCGTGCCGGAGCGAGATCTGGCCCAGGCTTATGTGCACTGCCGCTTGACGCGGGAGCCGCTGCTGCACTGCGCTCCGCAGTCGCGGATATCCCCCGTATTGCGCCCGGCGCGGGCATACGCGAGACCTCCAAACAATTGGCAGCTGCCGGAGCAACACTCCGCATCGTCGTTGCACAGTTGGAGCGCCGGGGTCCCTGAAGGAACGCAGCAACCGCAACTCTTCGGGTTCCGCACCTCGGGAGCGGCACAGGCAGGGCGGCATTTCCCGTGGCAGCACTCCCGGTCGGTGCCGCAGGGCATGCCGCCGCGCTTCTTGCCCGCGCACGAGCCGTGCTTCTACTTTCGGCACGATGGACATCGCCGCTTCGCCGCGGCGTCTTCGCGGGCGAGCGGGAGCGCCGCCGCGCCCGTGGCGAAAAGAGCAACGAGGTGGAGAACCGACCGGCAGCCCCCCGGCTGGCCGAGCCGCCGGGTGTAACGATACGAAGTGCGCGCTGTCCATGGGGCGTCGCCTTCCGAAATCGCGTAGCTCCCGTGAGGAGATACGCCGAGAGAATATCGGATGACGATAATGATCATGCGCGACGAACGAGTTGGCTGGGCATGCGTGCCACAGCAACGGGGAGCCTCTGCCGCGCGGCACGCGGAGCGGGGTCGCGCGCCGGGTGATAGAGTAGCGCCATGAAGACCACAACACCGGTGATGCCGGACCAGCACGATCTGTTCGTCGACGCGCAGGCGGTGCTCGCCGGGGGCGTCTCCGCCTCGATGCGGCTGCACCCCTACCTTGGCCGCCCGCTCTATGTCGATCGGGGCGAAGGGGCCTATCTCTTCGGTCTCGACGGCACGCGCTACATCGACTTCAACATGGCGAATGGCGCGGCGCTCCTCGGCCACGACCATCCCGCCGTCAAGAAGGCGGTGATCCAGGGCGTCGAGATGGGGATCATCTGCGCCGCCGAGACGCCTTACCACGAGCAGCTCGCGGCGCGGCTCGTCGCGATCATCCCGGCTGCCGAGCGCGTCCGCTTCTCCAGCGTCGGCACTGAAGTCACCCTCGTCGCCCTCCGCATCGCGCGGCAGATCACCGGGCGGACGAAGTATCTGAAGTTCGACGGCCACTTCCACGGGTTGACCGAGGCGTGGCTCTACAAGCGGGAGAACCCGCTCGACGCCGACAGCCCGGTCGTCCCCTCCTCCGGCGGGGTGCCCGCCTCGGGCGCGGACGACGTGGTGATGGTCCCCTGGAACGATGTCGCAGCCTTCGAGGCGGCGATCGCGCGGCATGGCGACGAGTTGGCCGCCGTGATCTGCGAGGGGATCCACTACAACGCCGGCTGCATCCCGCCCGAGCCCGGCTTCCTGGAGTTGCTGCGCTCGCGCTGCACCGAGCATGGCATCGTCTTCATCATGGACGAGGTCCTCTCCGGCTTCCGCACCAACCTGGGCGGCGTGCAGGCACAGTACGACGTCATCCCGGACCTGACAACCCACGCCAAGGCGCTGGCGAACGGCCTCCCCCTCTCCTCCGTCTCGGGGCGGGAAGATCTGATGCGCGCGCTGGCGCCGACCGGACCGGTCGTCCATAGCGGCACCTACTCCGGGCACATCCTGAGCGTGCTGGCGGCGCTCGCCACCCTCGACGCGTTGAGCGAGCCCGGCCTGTACGACCGGCTCAACGCCACCGCCGACGCCTTCTACCGCGATCTGCAGGCGATTTTCGACCGGGCGGGGGTTCCCGCGCGCGTGCAGGGGATGGGCGCCCGCTTCGGCATCTACTTTGGTATCACCGAGCCGGTGCGGACCTGGTCGGACGCGATGGGGCACGACCACGAGCTGAACCGGCGCTTCGCCGCCGGCTGCGTCGAGCGGGGCGTCTACTTCCATGGCTACACCCGGCAGGGGCCTCCCGGCCACGCCGGCTTCTCCCTGGCGCACACGCCGGAGGATTTCGCCGAGACGCTGAGCGTGGTCGAGGCCGTGGCGCGGGAGTTGGTTGCCTGACGCGGGATCGAGGAGGCGACGTTCGAGAGGAGACGCCGCGCCTGGGCCGCGCCGGAGGCTGAAAGCCTCCGGCTACAAAGCGTGAAAGGACTCTAAAGGGCCCTGCGTCTGGCGGCCGGATCATGAAAGCGATCGCCAGATTGGGGCCGAGATGGGCAAGCTGCTTCGGGTCGAGCTCCATTTCATGGGGCTTTCGCGCTCGTGTAGCCGGAGGGCTTTCAGCCTCCGGCGGGCCCGGCGAAGGCCGGGATGCCGCAATCATTCCGCGCTTGTGAACTGGATCGCGCTAATGCGCCTGATCACCGGCGGCATCATGTACGAGACGTACACCTGCTCCATTCGACGAGGTAATGGGTGTTGGGAGATAGGGGCGTAGGGGTGATGCCTGCATCGCCCGCCTCCCCTGCCGGGCCGTTACCTCCTGGCCACGCCGTCGCCATTATCTGTGGTTGCGGCGGATCGGTCCGGGCGACGCAGGCGTCGCCCCTCCAGCCCCGTCACCCGTCACCCA
>JADYYO010000212.1 GCA_020853615.1 Thermomicrobiales bacterium | reverse complement strand
GGCCGGGCGCAGGAGGAACTGCAGCAGATCCTGGAGGCGATGACCCGCGCCAGCGCAACGCCTGCCGCGGCGAGCGGGGCAATTCAGGGCGCAGCCGCGACACCGGTCGCCGAGGCGCCCGGGACGGGCACAACCGGGAGCTCCGGCGGGAGTTGAGGCGCGACATCGGGGTCGACGGGTCGTGCGGTTTCCATTAGGCTAGCGGCAGGGCGAGGCGAAGCGCTGCCGACCATTGCGAGGAGATGCGGTTGAACATCTGGGGTTGGTTGATCGTCTTTGGATCGGTCGGGGCGGCTGTCGGGTTCACGCTGTACGGGATGGGCACCGCGACACTGCAGCCATCAGGGCAGATCATTGATATCGGCAAGATTCTGATGGTGGTCGGCGTCATCGCGTTGGCCATCGGCTTTGTCGCCTGGAAGGCGACCACGCGCTCTCACCGCGTCTGATTCTCGAAACAGGACGTGGCGGGCCATGGCGTGCGCTGGAGGACGATGGCATCGTCCGGGTACCAGCGGCGGCGCACTTGGCCCGCCAGATACATCGACCCGGCAACGAGGATATTCGCCCCCGCGTTGCGGGCCATCTCGATTGCCCGCTGCAGCGCCCAGTAAGGTTCAGGCTCGACCGATAGCTCTCCGGAATACCCCGCCGGGACAAGCGTGTCCGCCAGGTCGCGCGCGCTGAGCGATCGTTTCCCGACCACCGACGGCTCCGTGCAGACGATTGCCGCGGCAACGGGGATGATCTCTCGCGCCATCGCCTCGGCGTCTTTCGATCCCAACACGCCGAAGACGATCACTGGCAGCGAGCGGTCGGTCGATAGCTGCCGCGCTTCGCGGGCGAGCGCCGCGATCTTGTCCGGATTGTGCGCGCCGTCGATCCAGACTTCTGGCCCAGATTCGCCCGGCATTTGTTCCAGGCGGCCGGGGAGGCGCGCGCTCGCCAGGCCGCGGGCGATAGCCGCCTCGGGAACCGCGAATCCGCGCTGCGCGAGCGCGCGAACCGCCGCGACAGCAATGCGGCCGTTTTCACGCTGGAACTCGCCAGTCATTCCGCACTCGGTGAGCGGGGGGGCCAGGGCGGTAGCATCGATGAGCGACGCGTCCAGCGACCGCGCCGCGGCCGCGATCACCGTCGCCGCGTCGTCAGGGACGGCGCCGACGACGGCGGTCGCCCCCCGCTTGATGATTCCCGCCTTGTGCCAGGCGATGTCGGCGATGGTCGGGCCGAGCGACGTCATGTGATCGAGTCCGACGCTGGTGATCACGCTGACATCGGCGTCGATAACGTTCGTCGCGTCGAAGCGCCCGCCCGCGCCGACCTCGACGACGGCGATGTCGATCTTCTGCTCCGCGAACCAGTCGAACGCGAGGGCCGACCATGCTTCGCCGTAGCCGATGCGATCGCCGGCCCTGCCGGAAAAGCACCTGTCAGCGACATCGAGGACGCGAGACGTGACCCGCTCGAACGAGCAAGCGTCGATCAATGCGCCGTCGATCTGCAGCTTCTCCGTCGGCGCCTGCAGGTAGGGGGATGTCCGGAGGCCAACGCGGTAGCCGGCCGCCGTGAGGATCGCGGCAATCGCGGCGGATGTCGATCCCTTGCCCGACGTGCCGGTGACATGCACGGACGGATAGCGCGTTTGCGGGTTGCTCATGGCCGAGAGGAGGGCCTGTGTGCGCTGCAACTTGGCCTCGGCACGACGGCGCCGCGCGGCGGGCGTTCGTGTCTCGTGCCGCTCGCCGCGAATCAGGCGCAGCAGCGCCGCGCTGGCGCGTTGATAGGCCTCCAGACCGTCCGCGTGTGCGTCGTCCACGCCTACAGGAACTCCGCGCAGGCGCTGTTGGCGAGTAGTGCGCCGCGTGCCGTGAGCCGGATCGCGTCGTCGATCCGTTCGACAAGTCCGATTTCGGAGAGACGCGCGATCGGCTGGCTGAACTGCTCCAGCAGCGGCACGCCATGACGCCGCATGAATGCGTCCTCGTCGACGCCGTCCTGCAAGAGGCGAAGACCAAGCATCATCGTCTCGCTCATCGCGGTCCGCGCGTCGATCGTTTCGCTGTTCGATTGCGAGGAGCGGCCAGCGGTGAGGAGCTCGATGTAGCGTTGCGGCGACGGGTGATTCATGGTGCGGCGGTCCACGACATGGCTATGCGCGCCCGCCCCGATCCCCGCGTAGTCGCCGTTCCGCCAGTAGATCGCGTTGTGGCGGGACGCTTTCTCTGGCGAGGCGCACCAGTTCGCGATCTCGTAGTGGCGCCAGCCAGCCTCGTCGAGGAGGCGCGCGGCGAGTTCGGCAAAGTCGGCGCTCCGGTCATCGTCGACCGGCGTCAGAATGCCGCGATGCACGGCGTCGGCCATTGGCGTGCCGGGCTCCACGATCAGCCCATAGAGCGAGAGGTGATCGGGACGGCTGCCGCCGGGTTCGCCGGAGAGGAGCGTGTCGAGGTCGCGGCGCCATTGCTCGATCGACTGGCCGGGCCAGCCGTAGATCAGATCGAGGCTCAGGTTGTCGAAGCCCGCCGCTCGCGCGGCCGCGACCGCGCCCCAGGTCTGCTCGGCCTCGTGCAGCCGGCCGAGAACACGCAGGCCGCGCCGGTCGAAGGTCTGCGCCCCGATGCTCAGCCGCCCGACGCCCGCCTGCAGGAGCGCCGCGCAATAGCGCTCGTCGAGGTCGTTCGGGTTGGCCTCGATCGTGATTTCGGCGTCGTGCGCGAGGGCAAAGGCCGCGCGGCTGGCGGCGATGATCGCCCCGATCTGCTCCGGCGCGAGTTGCGAGGGCGTGCCGCCGCCGAAGAAGATGGAGGCCGCGCGCCTGCCTGCAAACGCATCGCTCCAATGCGCCAGCTCGCGGATGACCGCCTCGACGTAGGCGGGGATGCGCGACGACTGCCCCGCGTAGGTGTTGAAGTCGCAGTAGGGGCAGATATGGGCGCAGAACGGGATGTGAATGTAGATCCCGAACGGATCGTCCGGCTGGGCCGGGGCGACGAAGAGCGGTTCTCGGGTGGTCGAAACTGCCGGCAGGGTCTGAAGGGTCATGGGTGTGGGGGAGAGTTCCTGTTGTTGTTCACGGGGCCGGGGTCGCGGCCGCGAGGATCGATCTCGGGGCGCCCGCGGGAAAGAGCGTCGAGACATAAATGACGACTGGCACGTCTCCCGAGTTCCACCCCTGGTGAAGCGACGTCGGCGGCTCGAGGAGGGTGTCGCCGGACTGGACCTCGACGCTGTCGCCCGCGCGAATGACCGTCGGCGGTCCAGTAGGATCGTTGCCGTGCTGCCAGCGCACCTCGCCGGTGACGACCCGATACGACAGCGTTCCCTGGACGACAACCCCGATCTGCGTGCCGGGATGGTGATGGACCGGGATGACCGCGCCGGGCATGATCGTCACCCGGCCGAGCGCAAG
>JADYYO010000211.1 GCA_020853615.1 Thermomicrobiales bacterium | reverse complement strand
GCCACGCCGTCAGGGTGCGCTGGTACGGGTGGATGTACCAGATCTCGCGGTCGCCGCGCCGCTGGTAGTCCGGCAGCTTCTCGTGCACGTCATAGTCGCCGATCGAGGGCGACCAGATCTCGACCACCAACAGTAAGGGATCGGCGTAGGCGTCGAGCGAGTTCGGCCGGACGCGGAGCGCCTGCTCCATCGCCGTGGGAATGACGACGACATCCGGAACGTAATATGTGTCCGCGGAACAGCGCAGGCGCGCGTGGCCCGCGCGGAGCCGATAGTCCCGCCGATCGAGCTGGTTCTGCAGCATGACCACCAGGTAACTCTGGGTGTCGCCATGTACGACGCTCATGCCCGGCTTTTCCCGCAGCACCCCACGATGCAGCTCCAGTCGCCCCCGGGGATCGCCCAGCGCTAGCCGCCGATAGGTCTCTTCGCTTGTCCGCTCCGCCTTTGCGATGGCCATGGCCCGCTCCTGCCGCGCCTGCCACGGGCGCCGTTCGTCTGCACCAGTGTAGCTGGGCGCAGGAGGCCGGCCGCTGGCGATCGAAGGTGGCGGGTGTTGGTCGAGGGGCTGTCAGGGGGGAGGTCAACCCTCACCCCGGGTCTGGTCCGCTCCGCGCGGAAATCCAGATAACCCCCGTGCCCTCACTGCCTGGCGCCAGCCAGCACCGGCAGCTCCGACGCGTCGACGCGGCGCGTCTCGGCGCGGAAGTCGCGCCCGAGCGTGACCGAGGCCAGCGTCACCAGGGCGTCGATCACCGGCGTTTCGACGCCGAGTTGGTCCCCGAGCAACGCCCAGGTCGCCAGACCGTAGGGGACGTCTTCCGTCAGCCAGCGGGTTTCGACCTGGCCTGGCGCGCGCAGGGCGGTCAGCATCCGCGACCCGTTGATGGTCGACCAGAAGTCGCCCTTCGGGCCAAAGCCCGCCGCGTGGAACCCCTCGGCGACCGGGGTCAACTCCAGCCCGAGCGCGCGCCCCACGGCCATCCGCTCGCGATCAACCCCTTCGACGACGTTGACGACCGAGGGGGTGACGCCCTCCTCGTAGAACCAGAACTCGCCGCGGCTGCGCTCGATGCGGCCGGCGTTCATCAGCACGCCCGGCGGGTGGACGACCGGGTTGAGCGCCGAGAGCCCGGCCTCGACCGCGCCGCTGTAGGCGCGCGCCCCGGGAAAGAGGGCGCGCAGGACCGGCATCGCCTCGTCGGTCTGCGAGGCGGGCTCGACGCCGATGCCCAGTCCGGTCACTGCGCCCCAGATGACCGCGCGGTCTGGCGCGCTCTTGCGACAGACGTACGGCGCCGTATCCGACTCGGCGACGATGACGCCGCCGATCCCCGCGTCACGCAGGACGCGCGTGAAGGCGAAGGTGCCGAGATTCCCGGGCAACAGCGCCAGCAGGTGCCCCGGCTTCAGGTGCGGCCCGACCTGCTCCAGAAACGGCTGGTGCGCGTACGACGGCACCGAGCAGACGAGCGTCTCCGACCAGGCGAGCGCCTCGGCGGCATCGGTCGTCACGCCCGCCAGCCGGGCCGCGCCGGTCCGCGCCGCGCCATCGAGATGGATCGTCAGCGTGTCGCGGATGGGCGCGATCGTCTGGGCGAAGTCGGGATGCTCCCAGAGGAGGACCTGGTAGCCTCCCAGGGCGAGATTCGCCGCCATGCTGAACGCGGTATTGCCGCCGCCAAGAACCGTGATCCGCTCGCCCGTCACCCTGCCATCCTCGATTCCATCAACCGCCATCGATCGCTCGCGGGATGATCGCCATCTTCCGCGGAATCGTCAACGACGATGATTACAAGGGATGTCGCCCGGCGCGAAGTGAGCAGGCCTCCCTCACCCCGGTAGCCGGCAACACGGCCGCCCGGACCGCCGGCCCGGCTTTCGGCATGCTTCTTGCGCGCCTTCCGGCAGCAAGGGGGAGTCTCCCCATTGCCTTACGTCCAGGCGGCCCTCGCACGGCCAGTCGCGAGGCGCGCGTTCGCCCTATCGGCCAGGAGAATCGGCATGAGACGCCATCTGCTTTCGCTCTCCACCCTCGGCATTACCGGTCTGCTCGCCGGAGTCGGGACGATCCCCATGGCGCTCGCGCAGCCGACCGAGGTGATCTACCGTGCCGAGCTTTCACCCCTCAACCCGACTATCACCGGGACGGACGCTACCGGCGAAGCCCTCTTCAGAATCTCCGGGGATGATCTGAACATTCAGATCACGATGAGCGGCGTCTCGCCGCTGATCGAGCACTGGCAGCACTTCCACGGCTTCCCCGAGGGAGACCGTGCTGCCACCTGCCCCACGGCGAAAGAGGATGCCAACCACGACGGAATCATCGACCTGATCGAGACGGAGCCGGTCTCGGGGACGACGATGGTCCCCTTCAACAACGACCCGGTCGCCATGGACATTCCGCAAAACAGCTATCCCACCGCTGGCGATGACAACCGCTACTTCTACGAGCGGACGGTTTCGCTGAAAGCGATGGAGGCAGCCTTCGCCAAGCAGTTCCCCGGCCAGCAACTCGATCTCGACCACCGCGTGGTCTACATCCACGGCGTGCCGGAGGCAACCATCCTGCCCGATTCGGTCGCATCGCTCGGCGACATCCCGGCCCAGGTAACACTCCCCGTCGCCTGCGGCAAGATCGAGAAGGCCGGGCCGGGAACGCCAGTCGGCGGCGAACTCGAGCAGGCCGCGCGGGGCACGCCGGTTGGCGGAAGTTCAAGCTAGCCCCAGCAGCGGCTCGCCATTGAGGCGCGCCGCGCTCTGGATCGCCACTGGCCGGCACAGGATGTCGAGCACCGGGCAATGCTCGTTGACGATCTCGACAAGCCGCGCGATCTCCTCGACGGAAGCCGGGCTCGCAATCTCGGCCGTGAACGTCACCTCCTGAAATCCGGCCGGAACGTCTTCGACGCCAAAGAATCCGCGTAGGTCGAGACGCCCCGCCGCATGCACGTCGACGCCATCGAGAGGGATGCCGAGCACGCGCGCATACGTCGCGTAGACGATCTCCTGGCAGGTGCCGAGCGCCGCAAGTACCAGTTCCACCGGCGTCGGCCCCGTGTTCGTGCCGCCAATCTGCTCCGGCTCGTCGATGTCGAGGGTGAAGTCACGAATCTGCGCCCGCGTCCGGTATTCATCGACGAGCGACGTCGTCACTTCGAACGTGGCGATCGGCGGCTCGGGGGCGTTGCGAAGATCGGCGCGAACCTGCTGAATCACCGACCCCAGTCGATCCGTCGCTTCCTGCACAACCATCGCCGTGTCACCTCCACTGTCCGGCCCGGCGCTGCCCACCAGCGCTTCGACCATCCGGAGGCGCCATTCTGAGGTTGTTGATCGATAAAGTCAATATCTCCGGTTCGCAGAGTCCATGCACGTTGCTGCCCGCCGTGGCCGCCGTTTCAAACAGCGGCCGCGGCCGGCTTGCTCCTGCTGCTGCGCAGCACGTAGCCGACGCCGCGCACCGTCTGGATCAGGCGCGGCTCACCCGCTTCCTCGAGCGCCTTGCGCACCGTAGAGACGGTGACGGCCAACACGTTCGACTCCCCCCGAAACTGCCCGCCCCAGACCCGCTGCATGACGGTATCGTACGAGAGGACCTGATTGGGATGCTCGAGGAGCGTGGCCAACAGGTCGAACTGCTTCGCCGTGAGAATGATCTCCCGGTCGCCGCGAAAGACCGTGCGCGCGCTCGGATCGAGCGTCAGGTCCTCGTAGGTCAGAACCTCCCGCTGCCGCGGCCGGACCTCCGGTGCGCGCGCCCGCCGCAGGAGCGAGCGAACCCGGGCCATCAACTCGGTGATGGCGAAGGGTTTGGAGACGTAGTCATCAGCCCCGGCATCGAGGCCCGTCACCCGGTCGGGCACGGAGTCGAGCGCGGTCAGCATCAGGATCGGAACGGGCGCCTGCCCATACGCCGCCTCCATCGCGCGCACGCGGCGGCAAATCTCCATGCCGTCGATATCGGGGAGCATCAGGTCGAGCACGATCAGGTCGGGCGGCGTGTCACGCACGACAGCCAGCGCGCCGCGTCCGTCAGCCGCGACGTCGACATCGAATCCTTCGAGCAGCAGGCTCCGCTGCACAAGGCGTGCGATGTCCGGGGAGTCTTCGACAACCAGCACGCGTGTCATCCCAGGCACTCCTGTCGAGAAGCATTGATTCCTGCCAGGTGAGCGGCATTTTCATAAGTGTACTCCCGACTCGCGATTCTCGAGCACCTGATCTTTAAGATCGAAGATGAAGCGAGACCAACGGGTTGGGCAATAGCGCGAATTGTCGCTCCCGGCATGGCGGGCTCTGAACACATCACATCCGTCATCGCTCCCCTACTATCCCGGGCTTCGAATGGACGGTGCGCGACAACGGATACGCGACGGCGAGGACGGAGCCGTTGCCTGGCCCCCTCAGCGTGATTCCCTCTGGCCGGATGCCGGGCATCAGCAGTCATCAGGCTCAGCCAAGGAGCGGCAAGCGCCCATGGGTCGTCGCTGTGGCGCCGGCGGGTGATGCTCGTCAATTCTTTCCGCGTGCCTGTTTGTGACGACGGCGCCCGCCGCGCTTGCGTCGTGGCAACGGTGAAATGCGCTCAGATACGGACGAGCGTCCTTCCACCGAGGCCACGGCGTCGCGGATGGCCCTATCCCAGGTTTGTGGGAAGCCGCCGGGCGCCATCCAGGCGTCTTCTTCGGTGTAAAACCAGACGTAGTCATCGGCCCGTTTGAGCGCGTTGGCCAACGTGCCGCGCATGATCTCCGGGTTCATCGCCTCTCCGTTGTACGGATGGACCGACTGTCCAAACCCGACGCTGACCTGCCGCGGCCAGGATGCCCGCAACGGCGCCGGCACAAAGACGCAATCGGTCTCGTCGGACACCATATCGTACTTGCGCCACTGGTAGGGCTGGTGAAAATCGTCGGCGGTTCGATACTGATAGACCGCTCCGCCGTCGGCACGTCCGGCGGCGGTTGGACAAGCACCGGCAGGACCATGCCGGCGACGATCGCCCGACGCGTCAGACGCTGTTTCCCGTAGAACAGACGTAACCTCTCCAGGCTCGTCGATAGAGCCGATCGCGCAACGTTCCCCTCGGCATAACCGCGGTCCATGCCGATCCTCCAGCGGTATTCACCTCTCCCTAACGCGCTGAGGGGATGCGCGGGGTCGCCGCTTCCAGAACCCGGGTTCGTGGGCCGCCCTTGCCGGAACCGCTCATCGTGCAATTGACAGCGGGGACTGGCTCCGCCACGCTTGGCAGCCAGGATGTTTGTGCAACCATCCGCCCCGGGATCCCCTGGATCCCGGGGCGGATGGCCAAGCGATCAGGAACGAGAGCGCATGGCGTATCTTCTCGTGGCGATCGGTGGTGCGGCCGGCGCGGCGGCGCGCTACGGCATCGCGCAGTGGGTCAACAGCCGGCTCGGCTGGACCTTCCCCTGGGGAACTCTCACGGTCAATGTCACCGGCTCGTTCATCATCGGGGTGCTGCTGACGCTCCTCATCGCGCGCGGCCCCGATCCGACGCTGCGCCTCCTGCTGGTGACCGGCTTCCTCGGCGGCTACACCACCTTCAGCTCGTTCTCGTTCGAGACGGTCACGCTGCTGCACGCGCAGCAGTGGCTGCTCGCGCTCCTCTACGTCGCCGGCAGCCTCCTCCTCGGCCTGCTCGCCTGCGCCCTCGGCTTCGGCCTCGGGCAGCTCGTCGTGCGCTGATCTTCTCTCCGTTCAATGCTGTGTCGATTTGTGCACAGGGCTTGATCCTGATAGGACCTGTGGTTAATCGTAGTGGAGATATGACGCGCTCCGGAACGTGGGCAGGAAAGCATCGGAGAATGTCGGCTCCAGCAGGCCGGGCAAGTCCGGCAGGCGCTCCACGGCGTTAAACGACCAACGCAACCAGACGGTGAGCCCGGTTTGCCAACCCCACTGTTCCGTCCAACCTTGCGGCGACTCAATCCGGACCTGGTCGGCAGTCAGAAGTCCGCCAAACGACAGGTGCATCGCATCCCATTCTCGCGCTACTGCCGCCCAGTCGGGCACGATGTCTCCGGCCTCGCCCTGTGTGGGATAGGTGAGGCAGAGTTGATGCCAGGCACTCGGCCCGTCGATCTCGTAGACTCGCGCGCTTTGTGCCACCTGCAGGAGGTAGCGCGGAACTGCCAATGCGGGATCCAGGACATAGTGGTCACCGGCGCCGTGCGCGAGTGCAACCAGGGCGCAACTGATCCCGTCGACCATCGTCGATGAATAGATCCCCCCTTCCGGCTTCTTGGCGTAGCGCTCAAAGGACGTCGGGCTGCCTGTGGGAGTGCGCAACATCGAGGGCTCGAGGCGTTCCCCACGCGGCATGATCCATGGCGCCCAAAGTTGGGAGTGCCGGTCGAGCGGGGCAAACCACACGCAGTACCGGGGAGTGAAAGAATGTCACGAGCGAGTCCTTCCAGCTTCGCACCCTGCGCCAATCCGACCCTGAGCATCTTGTGATGATCGCCTCTCCACGGATCGACCTGTTCGACCGCGATGGCAGCGATATTCCAGGCAACAACGGGATGCACAACAGACTCGGGAGCGAGTCCGAGATCCTCGACCACGAGAAGAAACGCGCAACCAACGGACGCTCTGCACAACGCTTCCGCGCGTTCATGCACGTCAATCATTCGGTTTCGCCTATGTGTTTTCCGCCTGCCCGGCTTCTGCAGCAGGGTCGATCTGGACGCGATCACTCCCGCCGCGTCTGCACCCGCTCGATGCGCAGGGCGAAGACGTTGAGGAGGAGCGCGGCCAGGAGCACGATCCCCTGCAGCGCCTGCTTGAAGGTGATCGGGATATTCGGCAGCAGGTTGAGCCCGTTCGAGAGGACGCCGAAGATCAGCAGACCGAGCACGGTATTGCGCATCCCCCCCTCGCCACCGAAGAGGGAGGTGCCGCCGAGCACGACGGCGGCAATCGTGCTGATCAGGATGTCCTCGCCCGCCGAAGGGTTGGCGCTGCTGAGGCGGCCGATGAAGAGGAGCCCGGTCAGCCCGGCCGTGACCGAGGAGATGACGAGCGACATCATCACCACCTGCCGAGTGTTGACGCCCGACATCTCGGCCGCCTCCCGGTTGGCGCCGGTCATGTAAACGTAGCGGCCGAACTTCGTGTAGGTCAGGATGAACTCGCCTAGGATTAGCACCAGAACGGCGAAGATCCCGATGACCGGGATGCCGAAGACCTGACTGCTGACACTGCCGAGCTGCCTGAGGAGCGGCGGCACCTCGAAGATCGGCTTGCCGCCGCTGACGAAGACCGACAGGCCACGCGCGATCGTCAGCATCGCCAGCGTCATCATGAATGAGGGGATGCCGACGTAGGCGACCAGGTAGCCGTTCAGCACGCCGATCAGCGCCGCGATCAGGATCGAGACCGGGATGCCCCAGTTCCCCAGCGAGACCATGTCGCCGACCCAGAACCAGGCGGCCAGCACGCCGGTGAAGGTCGCCACGGAGGCGATGCCGAGGTCGATCTCGGCGCAGAGGAGGACGAAGGTGACGCCGGTCGCCGCGACCGCGATCGGGGCGATCTGCGTGACGATGTTCTGCAGATTCTGGACGGTCAGGAAGACATCGGTGGCGATGCTGAAGAAGATGACCATGCAGATGAGCGTCAGCAGCGGCGCCAGCAGCCGCGCGTTCCGGCTCGCCCAGCCGAGGATCGATTGCCCCCCTGCCCGGGGAACGGCCTGAACGTCGGGCGGCGAGTCCACCCCCCGCGGAACCTGCTGCGCCATCCCCGCTCCCCTACGCGTAGCTCATGAGCAGATCCTTGCTGACCCGCTCGCCGGCAAAGCTCTTCGTAATCCGCCCCTTGGACATCACCAGAATCCGATCCGCCTCGGCCAGCACCGTCTCCGGCTCGGTCGAGATGAGGATGATGGCTACCCCCTCCGCGCGGAGGGTCTTGATCAGATCGAGGACCTCCCGCTTGGCCCCGACATCCATGCCGCGCGTCGGCTCGTTCAGGATCAGCACCTTCGGCTGCACCGTCAGCCACTTCGCCAGCACGACCTTCTGCTGGTTGCCGCCGCTCAGGTTGCCGGCAGCCAGCAGCGGGTTCGCCGGGCGCACGCCGGTGCGCCGCACCAGATCGCTCGCGATCGCGACCTCCCGCGGCTGGCGCACGATGCCGCCCGCGAGCCGGTCGAGGTGCGCCAGCGTGATGTTCTTGAAGATCTCGTGCCGGGGGAAGATCGTCGCCCGCCGGTTCTCCGAGAGGTAGGCGATCCCCAGCGCCTTCGCCTCGCGCGTCGACTTCGGCGCGATCACCTGCCCCTCGAGGCGCATCGTGCCGGCGGTCGGCCGCGTCCGGCCGAAGAGGATCCGCGCCACCTCGGTCATGCCGCCGCCGAGGTTGCCGAAGATGCCGAGGATTTCGCCCGGGCGCACGGCGAACGAGACGTCGTCGACCGCCCCCGCCTGCGCGAGCCCTTCGACCTCCAGCGCCGGCGCGGCCGCGATGGGCGGCGGCAACGTCACGCCCCCCTCGTAGCTCTCGGCCAGGGCATCGGCGTCGCGGCCGATCATCAGCGCGATGAGGTCCTGCTTGGTAAGCCCGGCGTTATCGAGCGTCGCCACCTTGCGCGAGTTCTTGAGGACGGTGATGCGGTCCGAGACCGCCAGGACATCTTCCAGGAAGTGCGAGATGAAGACGAGGCTCGCCCCCCGCGACTTGAGCTCGGCCATCGCCCCGAAGAGCCGTTGCGCCTCCGGCCCGGAGAGGGCGGAGGTCGGCTCGTCCAGCACGATGATGGAGGCTCCGGAGAAGACGACCCGCGCGATCTCGATGAGCTGCTGCCCCCCGAGCGAGAGCCGCCCCGCGGGCGACGTGACATCGACGTCGATGCCGAGCGCGCCCAGGTGCGCGGCCGCCTCCCGGTTCATCCGCTTCCAGTCGATCGTGCCCGAGCGCGTCGCCGGCTGGTTGCCGAGGAAGACGTTCTCCGCGATCGAGAGCGCCGGCATGCAGGAGAGCTCCTGGTAGATCATGCCGATCCCGCGCGCCTTCGCCTCGGCCGGCGAGGCGAAGCGGACCCGCTCTCCG
>JADYYO010000210.1 GCA_020853615.1 Thermomicrobiales bacterium | reverse complement strand
CGGTCGAGCGCGTTGAAGAGCGCCGCCAGGAAGCCTTCCGGCACGAAGAGGACCGCCAGGAGCGCCAACAGCCCAAAGATGACCAGGGCGTATTCCGGCGCGCTGGAGGCGAGTTGTTGCGAAAGCTTCAACAGGATCATCGAGGAGATCATCGCCGCGGTCAGGCTGCGCCTCCCGCCGATCGCGACATAGATCACCGGGGTAATCGCCGCCGTCAGCCCCATCGATGACGGATCGATGTAGCTTCCCCACGAGGTATAGAGCACGCCGCTCAACGCGGCGATGGACCCGGCGAGACAGAAGACCTGAACCTGCATCAGACGAACGTTGTAGCCAAATGTCTCGGTGCGCGGGCGGTTCTCTTGCAATGCCAGCAGCCCGTACCCCCACCGGCTTCCCGCCAACGAGCGCAGAAGGAGGTAGACCCCGATCAGGATGGCGAAATAGAGGAAGTAGAGCGGTTTCCCATAGAGCGGCGCATCGCCAATGCTGATCTGCGGCGTGTACATGCCGTTGTACCCATTCAGCCGCGCCTCACCGACGCTCCACTCCGGGCCGGCCGTCTGCGCCATGAAGGTCTGCAGCACGAGAGTCAGGGCCAGGGTCGTCAGGCCGACAAAGACATCGTTGACCCCACCGTAGAACATGAAGTAGCCGAGGATTGCCGCGACGCCGGCGCCTGCCAGCACGCCGACCAGTATCCCGGCCCAGGTGGCGCCCGCGCCGAGGAAATTGAGGGTGAAGATGCCGTAGAGATAGCCGCCGACACCAAAGAATGCAGTCTGTCCGAAGCTGAGAATGCCGGCCTTCCCCCAGATCATCGCCAGGCTGAGCGCCATCAAGGTGATGGCCATAAAGTAAGCGGTGTTGAGAATTTCGAAATCGTCGGCTATCGCTGGGTACAAGAGCAGGAAGACGACGAAGACGGCGAAGGCGATATTCTCTGCCGAGATCAGGGAGCGGCCGCGGCTCATCGTCCAGACCTCGTCGCGCTGGACCGCGCTCGCCAGCGGTCAATCAGGCCCGACATCCCCTCGGGCAGGACGCGGATGATGATGATGGTGGTCAGCAACAGGCCAACCCGGCCGATATAGAGCCCGTAGTTCGTGCCGAGGAAGGCGTTGATGGCGCCGAGAAACGCCGCGGCGATGGGCGTGCCAACGAGCGCATTGGCTCCGCCGACGATCACCGTGACGAATGCCTCGACGATGTAGTTTGTACCGAAGTAGGGCACGATCGTCGTGGTCGGGGCAAAGAGTCCGCCCGCCAGGCCGGCCAGGCCGCTTCCCAGCGCGAAGGTCAATGTGTACATCCAGCGCGTGTTGACACCGAGCGCCTGCGCGATCGACGGGTTCTGGATCGTGGCGCGGGCCCGCAGACCGTAATCCGTCTTCATGAAGAGGAGGTAGAGGAGTACGAGCAGGACCACGGAAACGATGCCGAGCACAAGCCGGTACCAGGAATAGTTGTAGGCGCCGACAGTGAAAGAGCCGAATGGCGATGAAACGCCCTGGATGGACGGGCCGGTCAGAATCAACATGCCCTGGCTGAGGATGAGTCCCACGGCCCAGGTCGCCGCGACCGAGTCGAGCAGACGGCCATAGAGGCGACGCACGACGACGATTTCGACGATCGCGCCAAAGAGTGCCACCCCAAGCGCAGCAATCAGCATCGCCACGGCGAGCGGCATACCGCGGGTGGCGAAGATGGTGGTGATGTAGGCGCCAAGCATCATGAACTCGCCGTGAGCGAGATTGATGACGCCCATCATGCCGAAGATGACGGCCAGACCGATGGCGGAGAGGAGCAGGAACGCAAAGCTGACCTGGAATTGGTAGAGGGCATTGAAGATGCCGTCGAACACGACACGCTCTCTCCGGGGTAATGGGTGACAGGTGGTGGGAAGTCATGGGAACGCCTCTGTTCCCATCACCTCATCACGCCATCACCCTATCCCTATCACCCCATCTGCGGCTCGTATTGCGTGTTGTCCGGCTTCTCCGGCAGGTTACAGCCCATTTCCTTCGACAACCAGTCGGGCCGTACCGCTTCGAAGGTGTCGTCGAGATGGATATTGTGCTCCTCGTCGGCGTGCACCAGATAGATATTCCGAATCGTGTGGTGCGTCGCCGGGTCAATCGTCACCGGCCCCCCGGGGCCCTCGAACGTGACGTTCTGCTCTAGCGCCTGCCGCACGGCATCCTTCTCAGTCGTCCCGGCCGCGGTCGCCGCCAGCGCATAGAGATTGATCCCCTCGTATTCCGAAGCCGCCTCCATGCCGACGTACTCAGCATCCGGGTAGAGGGCGCGGACACGATCGGGGAAGTCAGTCTTGAGGTCGCCCGCCAACTCCTCCATGAAGTTGACGGTCACGTACATGTTGTTGAGCGCCGGCGGGGCGAACCGCTTGTGCTCGTACCCTTGGCCCATGTTGATCGTCGTCGCCATCGGCACCTGCATGCCGGCAGAGTTCTTTTGCTCGTAGAACGACGACTGCTTGATGCCAACCAGGAGAACGATGAGCACGTCCGGCTTGGCGTTCTGAATATTGGTGATCGACGTGCTGAACTGCGAGACATCGAGCGGGATGAACTCCTCGCCGATGACCTCTCCCCCCTGCTGTTCGATCGTCTTCTTGAACCAGTCGGCCGTCAACTGCCCGAAGTTGTAGTCGGCGGCGATGGTGTAAAACCGCTTGCCAAATTTCTCCATGACTGCCGGGACGAACGGGACGACCTGGTGATCCGGCACGCAGCCGGTTGGGAAGACCCAGGAGTCGCAGACACCTCCCTCGTACTGGTTGTTGTAGAAGAAGAGCATCTTGTTCTGATCGACTATCGGCCGGATCGCCTCGCGAGATGCCGAGGTGAAGCAGGCATGGAGGACGTCGACCTTGTCCTGCAGGATGAGCTTGCGCGCCATCTCCTGATAGCGGCGGTTGTCCGATTGCGCATCCTCCGCAACCAGAACCAACTCGCGCCCGAGGATTCCCCCCGCGTCATTGAGCTCTTTTACGGCAAGGTTCGCCGCGTTGAACTTCTGCACGCCGACGACGGAGAAGTCGCCCGTACGGTCACCGAGCCAGCCGATCTTGATTGGTCCTTCGTCCTGCGCCAGGGCATAGGTGACGTCGATCTGCTTGGCGAGCGCGAGCGCCCCCGCGGTCAGCGCCGAGTTCCGAACGAGTCGCCGCCGCGAAACCTTCTGCTCCAATGCCGACTGGACACCCTGGTTGTCGCTCATGATCTGCCCCTTCGTGTCGCTCGTCGAACGGGACCACGCCAATCGCCCGGTTTCGTCGTACCTTCCCCCGTGTCGCTAGAGCTCTGGCAGCGTCTTACCGGCCACCCCAGTGCCCATCATGCGTTGCAGCCATGTCCTGGGTCCCAGAACCCGGGATGCGAGGCGACGAGACCGATGCGATGTAGCGGGAACCTACTAAACAGGCGACAACCTGTCAACCGGTGCAGACGGTGCCGGAATCAAGCATCACTCGCAGGTCCAGCCCTGCTCGGCTTCGTTGGTCGATCATGAGCACTACCACCGCGGTGAGGGCCAGGATCCCACGTTTCAACAGCTCGGCTGCAAAGATTCACGGCCGGCGAAACTGTATCCCAATCCGCGAAGGTGAGAACTCGAAGCTTCCAGTCGCGCCTCCACAGGTTTGAGCAGGATGGTTGGTTATAGCAGAGCGGGGAAAGACCATCAGCCGACAAGTCACCTCAGCCCACGTCCTGCCAGCGGCGCCACTACACCACGATATTGATCAGCCGACCGGGCACGTAGATCACCTTGCGCGGCTCGCGGCCGTTGACCGCCTCGGCGATCTTCGGCAGCGATAGCGCCTGTTCCCGCGCGGCATCCTCCGCCAGATCGACCGAGAGCATCAGCCGGTCGCGCACCTTGCCATTGACCTGCACGACGACCTCGACCTCGTCGGCCCGCGCCAGCGCCGGTTCATAGGTCGGCCACGCCTGATGATGGACCGAGTAGGGCATGCCCAGCCGCTCCCACAGCTCCTCGGCGACGTAGGGCGTGCTCGGCGCCATCAGGAGAACGAGCGTCTCCAACGCCTCACGCCAGGCGGGCGTGTGGATCACCGCCGTCTCGCGCAGGCGCATCAGCTCGTTCACGTATTCGATCAGCGCGGCGACCATCGTGTTGAACTGGAACTCGTCCAGGTCGGTCGTCACCCGCTCGATCGTGCGCGCGCGCAGCCGCGCCAGCGCCTCCGTCTCTTGCCGACTTGCCGGCTCACCGGCCTGCCGGCTCGCCGGCTCGGCGCCCGTCTCCGTCACCAGGCCGAAGGCGCGGCGGATGAAGCGCTCCATGCCGGTGATGCCGCGCGAGTTCCAGGGGCCGCCCTGCTCCCACGGCCCGAGGTACATCAGGTGCAAGCGGAGCGCGTCGGCGCCGTGCACCGCCACCAACTCGTCCGGGGCGACCTGCGTGCCCCGGCTCTTGCTCATCTTCGTCCCTTCTTCCGCCAGGATCATCCCCTGGTTCCGCAGCCGCAGGAAAGGCTCGCTCTGCTCGATCAGCCCCAGGTCGCGCAGGACCTTGGTGATGAAGCGGGCGTAGAGGAGGTGCAGGATGGCGTGCTCGATCCCCCCGCAGTAGAGGTCGACCGGCGTCCACATCGCGGCCGCCTCCGGGTTGAACGGCGCGCGGTCGTCGTGCGGTGAGGTGTAGCGGAACCAGTACCACGAGGAGTCGACGAACGTGTCCATCGTGTCGGTCTCGCGCCGGGCCGGCCCCCCGCATTGCGGGCAGGTCGTGTTCAGGAATGCCGCATTCGTCACCAGCGGCGACTGCCCGGTCGGGGTGAACGCCGCGGCGAGCGGCAGTTCGACTGGGAGGTGATCTTCCGGTAGGGGGACCATCCCGCAATCGTCGCAGTAGACGACCGGGATCGGCGTGCCCCAGTAGCGCTGCCGGGAGATCAGCCAGTCGCGCAGGCGATAATTGACCTCGGCCTCGCCGCGGCCCGTCTCCGCCAGCCAGGCGATGATCTCCGGCAGCTCCTCCGGCACCCGCTTGCCGGTCATCGGGCCGGAGTTGACGAGGATGCCGGGGCCAGCGTACGCCTCGGTCATCGTTGCCGCGTCGAACGGCGGCACCCCCTCCGGCTGGACAACGACGCGGATCGGCAGGTCGAAGGCGCGCGCGAACTCGAAGTCGCGCTGGTCGCCGAACGGCACTGCCATGATGGCGCCGGTGCCGTAGCCCATCAGGACGTAGTCAGCGATCCAGACGGGGATCCGCTCGTCGGTGACCGGATTGATCGCGTAGGCGCCAGTGAAGACGCCGGTCCGCTGCCGCTCCTCGTCGGTCGACATCCGCTCGATCTCGGTCTGCCGCCGCGCCTGCTCGACGTAGGCCTCGACCTCGGCCCAGCGGTCGGCCGTGGTGATCGTCTCGACCAGCGGGTGCTCCGGCGCCAGGACCATGAAGGTCGCGCCCCAGACGGTGTCGGGGCGGGTGGTGAAGACCTCCAGCTCGTCTCCCGTCTCCAGCCGGAAACGGAGTCGCGCCCCTTCCGAGCGGCCGATCCAGTTGCGCTGCATCGTCTTGACGCGCTCGGGCCAGTCGAGCTCCTCGGCGTCTCGCAGCAGCTCGTCCGCGTAGTCGGTGATGCGGAAGTACCACTGCTCCAGATCGCGCTTGTAGACTGCCGTACCGCAACGCTCGCAGATGTTCCCCTCCAGCACCTGCTCGTTGGCGAGGACGGTCTGGTCCTTCGGGCACCACCAGACGGCGCCCTTGGCGCGGTAGGCGAGCCCGCGCTTGAGCATCTGCAAGAAGAGCCACTGGTTCCAGTGGTAGTACTCCGGGGTGCAAGTGATGACCTCCCGGCTCCAGTCGATCATCGCGCCCATTTGCGCGTATTGCCGGCGCATGGTGTCGATATTCTCGAAGGTCCAGGTGGCGGGGTGGATATTGTGGCGGATGGCGGCGTTCTCGGCCGGCAATCCGAACGCATCGAACCCCATCGGGAAGAGGACGTTGTAGCCGCGCATCCGCTGCAGGCGCGCGAAGACGTCCGGCACGGCGAAGGCGTACCAGTGCCCGATGTGCAGCACCCCCGAGGGATAGGGGTACATCGTCAGCGAGAACCACTTCTCCCCCGGCGCGTTGTCGTCGACGCGGTAGAGCTGGTCGCGCTCCCAGCGCTCCCGCCACTTCGGCTCGATGACAGATGGGTCGTAGCGCTCGGCGTGGGTGTCGGGCGATGGGTGCTGGGTGCTGGGTGATGGGTGATGGGTGATGGGTTCGTTCGTCGTCATGCTGCTCCCAGTAGCTCTCCGTTCGCGGCCTTCACGGTTCTTCCCGCTCCGAATCATGGTTCCGTGTCATGCTGAGCTTGCGAAGCATCTCGGCACAGGGGACGCCCGAATCCGGGAGTCGAGATCCTACGCTCCGCTCAGGATGACACCGGGGCGGCAACGAAAAAGCCTTCCGTCCCGGTCAGGGACGAAAGGCTTCGGGCGCTTCCGCGGTACCACCCTGGTTGATCGAGGCCCGCGGGTCCTGGTGGAGCTGAGGGGACTCGAACCCCTTACCTCAACACTGCCAGTGTTGCGCTCTCCCGGATGAGCTACAGCCCCAGGCGCTCCCGGCGCGGCCCTCGATCCACTCTCGTCGTCCGGTAACGGAGGCGGCCCGGCGCGGCTAACGGACCGTCCGCTTCACCGTCGCGGCTCGCGGGCGAGTTCGACCCCATTCTGCCACCTTCCACCAACCGGCGGCTCGCTGGAGGCAGGGTCTACTACTCCCGGTCACAGCACGCAAAAAGATAGCCGGAATCGGGCCGAAATGTCAAACGCGAGCGCGGCCGCCAGCAGTGCCGATATGGAGCCCGATGCTGTTCCCAATTTGACCTCTTCGAAGTTCCCGAGCTAACCGCAATCGTCGCCGGAGATCCGTACGATCGAGGCAACTCCCGGATGGCCGGGTGAACCATCGGAGTCGGAGGACACAGCGATGAACGACAGGAACGTCGAGGATTCGGTCGTCTCGAACACTTTCGGACTGGATACCCTGGCGCGTTCACTTCAGGGGCGGCTTCCCCGGCGGCGGGTGGCGGGCCTGCTGGCGGTGACCCTCGCCGCGGGGATCTTCGGGCTCGGCGCCGAAGCAACGACGGGGGAAGCCCGGCGCAAGCGCGGCAAGCGTGCCGGGCGCCGCGTCAACCACGGCGACAGCGCCGAGCTCGCGGCGAAGACATCGATCCCGCCGAACTGCATCTACGTCTGCTGCGACGGGACGTGCGACTCGTGGAAGATGTGCCTGAAGTGCGTCAAATGGCCGAAGCCGACCACCACGGCCACGGTCACTGCCGGCTGAACTGGTGGTCTGGCGAGATCGACGCCGTACACCGATCGCGAGAGATGCGGTACCCCGTATCCAGTAGCACCGAATCTGAAGTCCCGCCTGAAACAGGCACATCCGCCAGCTATTTGTCGATGTCGCCCGGGATGCACCGCTCGTCATGTTCTCTGAGCACCGGAGCGCCAGTGACGTTGCCCCGCAACGTATTCCCGTGCCGGCCCAATCAACCGCGATCGTTGCACGCACGTCAGGAACCCCGTGGCGGGGGCACACGGTGCCATGTTCGACAATGACCTCGTCTCCATCTTCCTGACAGCCGCCGAGGGTCGCATACGTACCGTCGGGTTGGCGGCGTGCCGCCTCTTCCAAACGCGGAGAGTCGGAGCTGCGCCGTCCGGGACATGCCGCGGTCGTCGAGCATCCGAGCGTCCATGTCGTTGACGGTGATAACGACGAAGTTCGGGGCTGTGGCTGCTGTGGCAGAAGGCTCAATCGCAAAGGAGATGACCGGCGTCAGTGCAATCAACACACCAACTGTCCACACAGAAGCACGCGCATTCGTTGCCCTCCCGAAAACGCCAGGGAGTCACAACGGAAGGGACTCCCATTGTCCCATTGCATGTGGTTGTAGGAAGGGTGCGATTTGTATATCATGCGCCGCACTTATCACCAGCACTTGCCCCGCATTAAAGCAAGTATGAGGGGCGCCAGTAACGGATCGGCCAGCGAAGGCGGGGAGTTATGCTTGGCACTATTCGGTCTGCATTACGATTGGTGATGATTGTTGTGGTGCTGGCAGCGGGGATACCAATGGCAGCGAGGGCAGAGAGAACACGGTCACGGCAAACGGCTGCACGATCGACCCGATGAAGCCGCAGACCATGGATGGCAAGAGCCAGGCCAAAGCGACGGTGATTTGCGAGACCGACCTAACCAAGCGGGTCGTCGTCACCCAACTGCACCAGCGCCGAGCCGATGGCTCGTACGAACCAGTCTGGGGTGCATCGTCCGTCTTGGAGGTTCCTGAGCAACTGAACGACGCGACGTACGAAGCTGACGGTCCCCTTATCGGTTGCCGGCAGATCAGCGGAGATCGAAGATTCAAGTCTATAGTCATGGTCAGTGACAGAAACGGGAACCTCACAGAGACCGAGAGCAACTTCCAGGAATTTCACAAGGACTGCATCGACGGCGATCAGCAAGAGATCATCAGCGAGCCGCAGGACGAGGTCATCGATCCCGGCTGCACCGACGATGTCTGCGCCGAATCACATCTTGCGAATGCTGGCCAGTTCTATGGGTGCTCTGTGCGGTCAGGCAATCCGGTCTTGCTCAACAACCGCCTCGTCGGCGACGGGCGGTTTAATTGCACCACGCGCTTATACAAGCGATTTGTCTATGTCAAAGTATGCGACGATGTTCGCTTTTCGGGAGATCCGTGCACGGATATGACTTCCCGCTATCTCAACAGAGACAACGGCAGCTGGACGGGCAGCCCGGCCTGTCGCCTCACGCCGGTCACCTACAGAGGACCGATCGAATACCGCGGCAGCTATTCCAAGGCGGGGATCGACCCGAGAAAGCAGGAGAACGGCAACATCCCCGCGAATCGCTGGGTAGACAGTCCTCGGACGGATACCGGCCGCGGCGACTGCAATCCCTGCGACTAGCTCAAGCCGGTACGTTGGCAACCGCTGGTCGTGGGGCAGCTAACGCGAGGAAGGCAGCGCATGGTGATCCGAATCGTGCTCTTGATTATCCTGGCGGTGGTGATGCCCCACGGCGCGGCTGCACAAACTGAGGAAGCGCGAGGCGTTGCGCCGTATTCACCACAACCCGCCGACTGCCAGGTCGCGCCGCTGCCAGAGGACGCTTTCGCCGCGGCCCAGCAAGAAGCGCAAATTCTGCAGGCAACGCCGCGTGCATCCATCGGGGAAGCAGAGGGTCAGCACCCGCTTCAGGCCGAGCAGCTTTCCGCGGCCGACCTGCCGGCTGGCACCCCGGCCGATGCGGAGACGGTCGCCGCGATTACACGGGTAGAGGAAGAATACGCCGCCTGCTTCAACGCCGGGGAGCTGCGGCGGGCGGCATCGCTGACGACCGGGGAAGTGCAACCGGTGATCGCTTCCCTCGCGATCTCCTTCGGTGGCGGAACCGCCTCGGCGACGCCGGTCCCACCGCCGGAGGACTTCCGAATTCCCTCGGTGGTCGTCACCGGCGTCCGCGTCCTTCCCGATGGCCGTATCGGCGCGGTGGTCACCTGGGGAACGGAGCAGAACTTCCATTTGTACGAGCAGATCGATGGCAGATGGCGTATTGCCGACGAGATCTCCGTGTACGACTCGCCGTAGCTTCTTCCCCTCCAACACAACGCCGCCAACGTGCGGAATCACCGGCGTCGGCGCAGTCCCAGTTGTACGCTTCAGTATTCCTCTCAGTCTCCATGATGCAGTTCAGAGAGGATGGCCCGGCCAGAGATGGCGGTTGAGCAGCGGAAGCAAAATGCGCCATCAAGCCCTTCGACACGATTCTCCGGCGCAATCGCGTAGCGCAGCCAGCCGGGACGCCAGCTGCGCTGCGAGCGCCACGGCGTCTGGAGGCGGGCCGGGATCCTCCCAGTCCGCGAGAGGATTTACCAACTCATTAGGATCGACTAGCAGGTCGTACAACTCACGTTCGCCGGTAGCGTATTCCACGTAGAGGTAGTGGTCGGTTCTGAGGGCGCTGAACGTCGGGGGGTCGTCGTTTGCCGCGCTCAAGGCCCGGATCGCCGTTGGGCATGGCGACGCCGGCTAGCGCGGCAATCGTCGGCGCCAGGTCAATATTGGCGGTGACGCGGTCATCGGTCGTCCCCACCGCGAGGCCGGGGCCGGCAACCAGCATGGGGATCCTCTATGGAGTCCTGCAAGTATCCAAGGGAATTATGGTCCCGATTGCTGAGGAGTGAGAGCGGGATTCTTCCGATAACGATGATTAGCGGAAGGCCACACCTCAATTTCGCCGGCTGCCGTCCAGTAAAGCCAGTGATTTCCAGCGATTGTCGGAACGTCTACGAAAACCGCCCTTGCCATCAATGACGCCATCGCCCTGTTCGAAGAGCACTGCCTGGCCGCACAGCCTGGCGGCAAAGGACATTGCCTACCCCACGGGGGTGGCGGCAGATTGGCCTGCTTGCGCATCCGGCTGGGTCAGCAGCGGCAGGGCGATCTGGTAGAGCCAGGCGTCGAAGAAGTCGCTCAACTCCTCGCCGCTGATCTCCTCCGCCAGGGCGATGAAGTCGGCGGTCGTGGCGTTGCCGTTGTGGAAGCGCTCCGTCCAGGCGCGCAGGATGGAGAAGAAGGCGTCGTCGCCGACACGCAGCCGCAGGGCGTGCAGGATCAGCGCGCCCCGCTCGTAGATCCGGCTCGAGGAGAAGAGGTCGTCCAGGCCGGGATCGCCGGTCAGCACCGCCGAGCCGGGAAAGAGCGCGGGATCGACGCCGAGCGCCGCGAGTTGCGCCATCCCCTCGGTGGCCGGAATCTCCGCCAGAGCGTCCAGGTTCTCGGCGCCGAGCGCCGCCATGTAGCGGCGTACGAACGCATCGCTGACTCCCTGGCCGAGGAACCGCCTGCTGTACGCGCGGTACCCGTCGATGACCTGCCGGGCGTCGAGCGCGGCGAGTTGCGCCGGATCCTGGAACGAATCGAGCGCGGCGTGCTCCGCGTAGATGCGGGCGATGGTGTGATTGCGCGCGGCCACCCCCTCGGTCTGCTCGGTCCAGAGAAGTTGCGCGTAGGTCGCGAACCCCTCGTTCAGCCAGATATCCTGCCAGCGGAGCAGGCTGACCGCGTCACCGAACCACTGGTGCGCCAGCTCGTGCGCCACCGTCGATTCGAGCCCCTTCAGCTCATCCTCCCGCAAGGCCATGTTTCCGACGAGCGGGAGCTGCCCGAAGATCGGCAGCGTCTGCGTCTCCAGCGCGAAGAGGATCGGTGAGCCGACGATCGTGCCGCCGGCCGACGTGAATGGGTAGGGCCCGAAGACCGTGTCGAAGTAGGCGATCATCTCGGGCAGCCGGTCGAACATGGCGCGCTGGCCCGCGCTCACTTGCGGAGCATAAGCGAGCCGGATCGGCAGCCCGCCCGGACCGGCGCGCTCCTCGACATCGAGCCTTCCGGCATGAAACGTGACCAAATAGCTCGCCATCGGGTCGCGCGACTCCCAGACCGTCGTCGTGCCCGCCTCGCCCGTGGACGTCTCGACCAGGTCGCCATTCGCCACGACGGCATAGGAGTCAGGGACGGTGAGCCGGAGGGTGTAGGTCGCCTTGTCGGCGGGGTGGCCATTGACCGGGTACCAGCTCTCGGCCCCGGCTGGCTCGCCGGCGATGAAGATGGCGCCGTTGCCGCGCCACCAGCCGGAGCCGTACTGGTCCGGCTTCTGCCCCTCGCCGATGCCGAGGATGCCGGCGAGAAACATGCCGACGAGCGAGCCGATTGTCGGCGCATCCTGCCCGAGTGGCGTCCCGCGATACACGATCTCGGCGGTGAAGCGGCTGCCCGCCGGCACCGATGCGCGCGGCTCGACCGTCAACTCGCCGCCCGTGCGCGTGTATTGGGCCGGCTCGCCGTTGACGGAGATCCGCTCGATATCGAGGCCGCGGAAATCGAGGTTGAAGGCGCAGAGGTCGATCAGTGCCACCGCGTCGATCGTCGCCTTGCCGTCCGCGATCGCCGCGTTCGCCACATCGAGGTCGAGGGCGAGGTCGTAGTGGAGAACGTCATAGCCAGAGTTCCCCATCAGCGGGAAATAGGGATCGCCGATGCCGCTGCTCCCGGCGCCACAGCCGGCGACGGCCGCGACCGGCGTCGCCTCTTGCGCGATCACCGCCGGCGCGGCCAGCACCACGACGAGCCACACGGCGGCAAGCGCTGAGACCAGCTTCGCAATCAACGTCACCCCTCCACCAACCGCTCCACGCTCCGTGATGCGCCCTAGCCTACCCTCAAGCCGCCTCCGCGTCTCGACTCCCCGACT
>JADYYO010000209.1 GCA_020853615.1 Thermomicrobiales bacterium | reverse complement strand
TACATCGCCCTCCTCCTTCTGGAGACGGGGATGCTGGGCGTCTTCGTCGCCCTCGACCTCTTCCTCTTCTACATCTTCTGGGAGTTGATGCTGATCCCGATGGCGCTGCTCATCGGCATCTGGGGGAGCACGAACCGGGTTTATGCCGCGGTCAAGTTCTTCCTCTATACCCTCTTCGGCTCGCTGCTGATGCTGGTCGGCATTGTGGCGACCTACTGGTCCTACTACCAGCAGACCGGCGAGCTGACGCTCAACGTGCTGCGGCTCCAGCAGGGGACGTACGACACGACCTTCCAGATCTGGGCCTTTCTCGCCTTCTTCATCGCCTTCGCGGTGAAGGTGCCCCTCTTCCCGCTCCACACCTGGTTGCCGGACGCCCACGTCGAGGCGCCGACCGCGGCCTCGGTCATCCTGGCGGCGGTCATGCTGAAGATGGGCGGCTACGGCCTCCTCCGCTTCAATCTGCCGCTCTATGAGGAGGCGTCGCACTTCTGGCAGCCGATGATCATCGCCCTCTCGGTGATCGCGGTCCTCTACGGCGCGCTGGTGGCGCTGCCGCAGCCCGACATCAAGAAGCTGATCGCCTACTCGTCGGTCAGTCACATGGCCTTCGTCACGCTCGGCATCTTCGTCTTCAACATCCAGGGGATGGATGGAGCGATGCTGGTGATGCTGGCGCACGGCTTCAACACCGGGGCCCTCTTCTTCCTCGTCGGCGTCATCTACGAGCGGGCGCACACTCGGCTTATCGCCCGCTTCAGCGGGCTAGCCGCGGTCATCCCGATCTGGGCGGGGCTCTGGGTCCTCTTCATGTTCGGCTCGATCGGCCTCCCCGGCCTCTCCGGCTTCGCGGGGGAGTTCCTGGTGGCGCTAGGGACATGGCACTACAACCCGTGGGCGGCGGTCTTCACCTTCGCGGTCGTCATCTTTGCCGCCTGGTACATGATGTGGTTGACGCAGCGGATCGTCTGGGAGCGGGCCAAGGGGGTGATGCCCGACGCCCACGACGGCGCGCTAACTCCGGCCGAGGCGGCGCTGGTCGCCGCGGCGGCTCACGGAAGCCACGGGCATGGCGATGCCGGCTTCGGCGCGGCGGCGCCGCGCATCTCAGGCGCCTCGCAGGAGCACGGCACGGGGGCGTTCGACGATCCCTACGATCATGAGGAGGGGCCGCTGCCGAGCGCGGTTCCGGGCGAGGAGCCGCAGATCTGGCCGGACATCACCCTGAAGGAAGGGCTGACCCTGCTGCCGCTGGCGCTCCTGACGATCTACGTCGGCGTCTATCCGCAGTCGGTGCTGAACATCTGCGAGCCGGCGCTGCAGCGCATTCTCGACATGGTGGCGCGGTAACGGGGCTCGGCCAGACGGCAAGCCGGCCAGCCGGCGAAAGCCAGAAGCCAATAGCCAGTGGCCAATAGCCAATAGCCAGGAGCCGTTTGATGCTGGTCGATCTGTCGCGGGGGCTGTTGACGCCCGAATGGAGCGTGCTCTACCCGCAGCTCATCGTCTTCGGGCTGGCGATCCTGCTGATGCTGCTCGACGTCTTCGTGCCGCGGCGACTGCACTACGGCCTGCTGACGGCGGTCTCCCTGATCGGCTACGTGGTGGCCGCGGCGGCGCTCTGGACGCAGGACGGCAAGAACGTCGCCACCTTCTGGTGGGGGTTCCGCGCCGACGGCCTCTCCGTCTTCCTCTCGCTGGTCGTCCTGATCGCCGCGGTCCTCAGCGTGATGACGGCGGCCTCCTACGTCGACCAGCTGGAGGGGCACCTGCCGATCGGCGAGTTCTACGTCCTCCTCGCTTTCGCCGTCCTCGGGGCGATGCTGGTCGGCGCCTCGGGCGACCTGGTGATGATCTTCGTCACCATCGAGCTCTCGTCGCTGGCGACCTACGTCCTCACCGCCTTCGCCAAGCGGCGCCTGACCGCGCTCGAAGGCGGCATGAAGTACTTCCTGCTCGGGATCTTCGCCTCGGCCATCCTCGTCTACGGCATGGCCTGGGTCTACGGGCTGACCGGCTCGACCAATCTCGACGCCATCGCCCTTGCCCTGCAGAACAGCGTCACCGGCGCGAATGGACTCGATCCCTCGCTGGTCCTCGCCCTCCTGCTCGTCATCGTCGGCCTCGGCTTCAAGATGGCCGCGGTCCCCTTCCACTTCTGGACGCCGGACGCCTACGATGGCGCGGCGACGCCCGTGACCGCCTACATGTCGGTGATCCCGAAGGTGGCGGCGTTCGCCGCCAGCATCCGCCTGCTGGTCCAGGCGCTGGGGCCGGTCGCCGACGACTGGGTCAACGTCATCGCCCTGCTGGCGTTGATCACGATGGTCTTCGGCAATATCGTCGCCGTCTCGCAGCGCGACGTGAAGCGGATGCTCGCCTATTCCTCGATCGCGCACACCGGCTACATGATGGTCGGGCTGGCCGCCTACCGCTCCAGCAGCGGGTTCCTCTCGCCGGGGGCGACACCGACGACCGGCGACAATGGCATCAGCAGCCTCCTTACCTACCTGCTCGCCTACGCGGTTATGAATATCGGCGCTTTCGCCGTCGTAGCGTGGGTGCAGCACCGCGGGCGCGGTTTGATGCTGGAGGATTACAACGGCCTGGCCGCTCAGGAGCCGCTAGCCGCTGCGGCGCTGACCGTCTTCCTCATCTCGCTGATGGGCATCCCGCCGACCATCGGCTTCTACGCGAAGTACAAGGTCATTGTCGCGGCGATCGAGATCGGCCCGGTCGGGCTGATCCTGGCGATCGCGATCGTCGTCCTCTCGGCCGTCTCCGCGTTCTACTACCTGCGGGTGGTGGCAGTCATGTACTTCAACCCGCCCGAGACCGAGCTGCGCCCGGCGCAGACGGGCCTGCTCAACGTCGGCATCGCGGCGATGGCGGTGGTCACCCTTATCGGCGCCGTCGTCTTCTCGGGTCAGGCGGTCGCGCTGGCCGACCGCTGGTACCACGCGCTGTCGGTGCTCGCTTACGCGGGATTCGGCGGCTAGAGCACCTTGTAATTAGAGAAGAATGGCTCCCTGGGGCGGCTCGACCGAGCCGCCCCGTTTCACAGTTCGCGCTATCACCATAGCCGTCCGGCTCGAGAATCGCTAACGACGCCTCGTTCGTAGGGGCGACGCCTGCGTCGCCCGGACTGATCCGCCGCGACTGCTGATGATGGCAACAGCGTTGCCAGGAGGTAACGACCCGGCCGGGGAGGCGGGCGACGCAGGCGTCGCCCCTACGCCCCGGCGCAAACCCCCATCACCCATCACCTATCACCTGCAGAGGCGAACCGATGACCGCTGACCGCCGGCGGCGGAGGAACGCGATCATCGCGCTGGCGGTGCTACCTTACGGAACGCCACGGCTCGTCGCCGTGGGGTTCCGAGGGGCCAGGCGCCGTGGAGCATTCGTCCACCAGCATCAGGAGGCGAGGGGAGCCGGCCGCGGGCGGCAATCGCTGGGATATCGTGCTGCCGGCCGAGCCGGCGCGGGCCGCCCAATCGATCCTGGTCGCGCTGCTGTCGGTTGCCGCGCTGACCGCCGTGCTGCTGCCGTGGCGATCGGAGCTCGGCGTCCCGAACGGCCTCCTCCTCTACTTGCTGCTGATTCTCATGCTGGCGCTGACGCGCGGGCTCTTGCCCGCGGTCGTGGCGGCGATTACCAGCTTCGTCGTCCTCGATCTCGTCTTCATCCCCCCATACCTGACCCTCACCATCGCCGACCGCGATCATGTCCTGGCGCTCGTCGTCTATCTTGCCGTGGCAGTCGTCACCGCCCGGCTGGCCGCCCGGCTGCAGGCGCGAACCGAGGAGGCGATGCGCGAGAGCCGCCACACGGCGATGCTCGCCGAGTTGAATGCGGCGCTGATTGGCGATGTGACGCTCGACGCCATCCTCGTCCGCATTGCCGAGCGGGTGGTCACCGTCTATGGGGCCGAGGGTTGCCGGATGCTGGTGCGCCAGGATGACGAGCTGCGGACCGAGGCCGCCTTTCCACCGGCGTTCGATACTGCCCTCGACCGGACCGGACTGGCGCTTGCCGAGTGGGCCATCGCCCATCAGCAGCCGGTCGGCCGGAGCCGGCGGGGGCGGCGGATCGTCGGCGCGCGGCGCTCTCCGGGCGAGAGCGGCGGCAGTGGCTCCCACGGCGGAGATGTCCTCTACCTGCCGATCCTCACGGCGAATCGAGTCGTCGGCGTGCTGGAAGTGATTGGTCGACCGGGCGCCGGCGCCTTCCACGCCGACGACGAGCGGCTGTTGATGACCTTCGTCGGTCAGGCCGCGCTCGCCATCGAACGAGCGCGGCTGAGCGACGATGCCGCGCAGGCAGCCGCCCTGGCCGCCTCGGACGAGCTCAAGACGGCCCTCCTCGCCGCGGTCTCACACGATCTGCGCACGCCCCTGGCGTCGATCAAGGCGGCGGCGACCTCGCTCCTCGACGAGTCGGTGGCATGGGACGCGGAGAGCCGGCGCGAATTGCTGAGCGCGATCGACGAAGAGACCGACCGCCTGACGCTGATGGTCGGCAACCTCCTCGATCTCTCCCGCATCGAGGGGGGGGCGCTGCGCCCGCGCCTCGACTGGTACGACCTCGACGAGGTGATCGCGGATGTGGTGCAACGGATGGCCCGCCGGACCTCGTCGCACCCGCTGCGGGTGTCGCTGGAGCCGGATCTGCCCCTGTTGCAATTCGACTACGTCGAGATCGCACAAGTGCTGGTCAACCTGATCGAGAACGCCATTACGCACACGCCGACCGGCACCCCGATCGAGATCGCGGCGCGGCGGCAGGCGGACGCGGTCGAAGTGGCGGTCCACGACGCCGGGCCGGGCATTCCGCCCTGGGCGCAAGCGCGGATTTTCGAGCGCTTCTACCGCGGCGAGCCAGGGAGCGGGGCCGGCTCCGGGATCGGGCTTGCGATCTGCAAGGGCTTGGTCGAGGCCCACGGCGGGCGAATCGGCGTCGAAAGCCAGCCAGGCGCGGGGACAACCTTTCGGTTCACGCTCCCACTCCCTGTCGCCCGGGAAGGGGAGGCGGTTGCCGGGAGACCAGCGGAAGGGGTGCTGGTGTGAGCGGCCACGGCGAGCGGGTGCTCGTCATCGACGACGAACCGCAGATCCGGCGTGCGTTGCAGACGGCGCTGAGCGCCCATGGCTATACGGTCGATGTCGCGCCCGATGGAGCGTCCGGTCTCGAGTCGATCGCCACCTGGGCCCCGGACGCCGTCGTGCTCGACCTGGTGATGCCGGGGATCGATGGCTTCGAGGTGCTGCGCCGCACGCGCGCCTGGTCCGACGTGCCGATCATCGTCCTCTCGGCGCGCGGGCAGGAACCGGACAAGGTGGCGGCGCTCGACCAGGGCGCCGATGACTACCTGACCAAGCCATTCGGCATGGCCGAGTTGCTGGCCCGACTGCGGGTGATGCTGCGCCGCGCCCGGGGGCCGGCTCCGCCGGCGCTGCGCGCCGGCGAGGTGACGATCGATCTGGAGCGCCGGCTCGTGGTTCGCGGCAACGACGAGGTGCACCTGACGCCGACCGAGATGAGCCTCCTCCTCGTGCTGGCGCGGGAGGCGGGCAAAGTCATCACGCACCGCCAGATCCTGCAACGGGTCTGGGGCGACTATGCCGCCGAGAATGCGCCGCAACTGCGCGTCTACATCAACTATCTGCGGCGCAAGCTCGAAGAGGATCCGGCCCACCCCCGCCTGATCGTCACCGAGCCAGGCGTGGGCTACCGCATCAGGGCCGAGCCCGCGCCGCCAGCGGCCGCCCCATGAGCTGATCCCGCCACCCCACGGAACGGCCGTATTGGGCGACGCGCCAGTCCGGGTACCGCCACTCGCACGGGACCGGGCGAGCCGCCGAACCGCTGTTCGCCATGCGCCACGCGCGTTGAACGGTTCTAATGCGGCCCTAATTCCCGCATCCTCGTTCCTTACACGGCTGTAACGACGCGAATCGTATCGTCTCTTCGTGGCGTGGATGCTGATCACCACGCCGAGGAGGAGACGAGGTGGCGGAGAAGGTCGGCCGCGGAGCGGTTCTCCTGGTCGAGGATGAACCATGGCTGCGGCAGACCCTGGCCCTGTCGCTGCAGGGACGGGACTTCATGGTGGCGGAGGCGACGACGGCGGCCGAAGCGATCGCCGCCGCCACCGACCATCGGTTCGACCTGATGCTGCTCGACATCAACCTGCCGGATGGAACCGGCTGGGATGTCTTGCGCCAGTTGCGGACGACGGACAACGCCCTGCCGGTCGTCGTCCTCTCCGCCGTACCTCCGAACCCGGTGCGAATCCGGGAGTTCACCCCCTTCGGCGTGCTGCACAAGCCGTTCCCGATCGACGCCCTGGTGCGCCTGACCTGTTTGGCCTGTGCCACGCCCGCTTCAGAGCGATGTCCATAGATCGAGTTGTATCCGGGACGTGCTCACGTGGATTGCAGCGTCCCGGGGGAAAGGTGAGTCACAAATGGCGCTCATAGTCGGCACATTGGCCATCACCCTGGTGCTGCTGCTTCTGGCGGCCGCGCGGGTGAGCCAGATCGCGTCGTGGCGGGCGGTCGCCATGATTGCCCGGACGACTGGCTCGCCGCGGGCCTGTGTGGCGTTCATCCGGTTCTGCGCGTGGCAGCAGTCGCATCACTAGGGAGGCGTCTCGATGCTCGATGTCGCGATGGTCGCCATGACCGTTGGCTTCTTTCTGCTCTGCTTCGCCTACGTCGCTGGCTGCGAGCGGCTTTGACCGCGCCCGAACGATCGACGTGAACGACTCGACGTATTGGAGGCTCGCGAAGATGCATGATCACCCTGGCCGTCAGACGGGCGAAGCACGCGATGCACTTGGTGATATCGTGCGCGCCGCCTGCCTGATGGCGGGTCATGACGATATCGGGGCGGTGCGCGTGCTCTTCCCTGATCGCCCGACGTTCGGTGATGTTCTGCGCGTGCGGCGGTTCGCGGTCGCACGCGGCATGGACGTCACCCTTGGAGAGTCCGACATCGCCTTTCGTCGCGCCCCGGTGGTTGCCGAAGGGGTGTTGGCCGCGCCAGACGAACCGGCGGCTCGCGGGCTGATTGCGCGCTCAGGTTGCGCCGCGGCGGTACGGCACAACCGGCCGCCGCGTCGCCAGCGAGCCTGCATGCTGCGCGAGGAGACGCGATGAACCCGGGCGAGGCGATCGTCGGCCTGATCGCGCTCGGCTTGCTGATCTACCTGGTGTATGCGCTCCTGCGACCGGAGCAGTTCTAGCCGGCGACTGCCGAAGACCTGGAATCCCATTGGGACCGATGCATCGCGCCGCAGGGCGCACTTGAGGGTTGCCGTGACGAGCACCATTCTTCAGGATGGGCTGTATGTCCTTCTGCTGATGCTCCTGACAAAGCCGCTCGGGACGTTCATGTTTCGAATCTTCACTGGCGAGCGGACCGTCCTCTCGCCGGTGCTCCACCCGATCGAGCGCGGGTTCTACCGGCTGGCGGGGGTCGACGAAACGCGGGAGATGCGCTGGACCACGTACACGATCGCGATGCTCCTCTTCAACCTCGTCGGGTTGCTGCTGACCTACGCCATCCTGCGTCTCCAGAACCACCTGCCGCTCAATGCCCAGGCCCTGCCGCCGGTCGAGGAGCGCCTCGCCTTCAACACCGCCGTCTCCTTCGCCACCAACACCAACTGGCAGAGCTACTACCCCGAGATCACGATGAGCAACTTCTCGCAGATGGTCGGACTGGCCGTCCACAACTTCACCTCGGCGGCGACGGGAATCGCGATCGCCATCGCCGTCATCAGGGGATTTGCCCGTCGCTCCGCCAACGAGATCGGCAACTTCTGGGTCGACCTTACGCGCTGCACGCTCTATCTCCTCCTGCCGATCTGCTGCGCCGGCGCGCTGGTGCTGATCGCCCGCGGCGTGCCGCAAACGCTCGACGCGTACCAGCGCGTGACGGGGATCGCCGGAACGACGAACCTCCTGCCGCTCGGTCCGGTCGCCTCGCAGGAAGCGATCAAGATGCTTGGCACCAACGGCGGCGGCTTCTTCAACGCCAACTCCGCGCACCCCTTCGAGAACCCGACACCGCTGACGAACTTCCTGGAAATGCTGGCGATCTTCGCCATTCCCGCCGGGTTGACCTACACCTTCGGCTGCATGGTGGGCAACACGCGGCAGGGGTGGGCGATCTTCGCGGCCATGTTGGGGCTGTTTCTCGTCGGCGTCCTGGTCACGACCGTTGCGGAGCAGACGGGCAACCCGATCCTGGGCAGGGCCGGCGCCGATCAGGGCACGCTGCTTTATGGCCAGCCCGCGCCCGGTGGAAATATGGAGGGGAAGGAGCAGCGGTTCGGCATCGCCGCCTCCGCCCTCTTCGCGGTGATCACCACCGCCGCGTCGTGCGGCGCGGTCAACGCCGTGCACGATTCGTTCACGGCCCTCGGCGGCATGATCCCGCTTGCGAACATCGGCCTCGGCGAGGTGATCTTCGGCGGGGTCGGGGCCGGGCTCTATGGATTCCTGGTCTACGCCGTGCTGGCTATCTTCATCGCCGGCCTGATGGTCGGGCGGACGCCCGAGTACATCGGCAAGAAGATCGAACCGTACGACGTCAAGATGGTGATGCTCTCGCTGCTGGTGATCCCGCTCGCGATCCTCGGCTTCACCGGGCTCGCCGCGGTCACGCCGGAGGCGCTGGCCAGCCGCGGCAACCCGGCGGCGCACGGGCTGACGGAGATGCTCTACGCCTTCACCTCCGCCACCGGCAACAACGGGTCGGCCTTGGCCGGCCTCAACGCCAATGTCCCCTTCTACACCATCGGGCTCGGACTGGCGATGCTGATCGGGCGCTACCTGATGATCGTACCCATCCTGGCGCTGGCGGGCCATCTGGCGGCGAAGAAACGCATCGCCGAGTCGGCGGGCACCTTCCCGACCACGGGCGCATTGTGGGTCGGGTTGCTCATCGGGGTGATCGTCATCGTCGGCGCCCTGACCTACTTCCCGGCGTACACGCTCGGGCCAGTGATCGAGCATTTCCAGATGCAGGCCGGCGCCACCTTCGCGCTCGGAAGCTAGAAGGAGAACTATCACGCCATGAGCTGGCATTCCAGTGCATGGGGCGCCGTCGAGCGGCAAACCGTGCTGGCTGCCCCGCAAGGCGACACGGCGACCCTGGCACCGCCAGCCATTCCTGGAGTCCCCGCGCCGGAGCTGCCCCCGCGCGAGCAGTGGCCATCGTCGCGGGATTCGGTCAGGAAGGCGCCGCCGCGCGGCCTCTTCGACCCCGCGATCGTGAGGCCGGCGCTCGCCGCGTCGGTCCGCAAGCTCGACCCGCGTCACCTCTGGCGCAATCCGGTGATGCTGATCGTCGAGATTGGCGCCGTCATCACCACCGTCAGCCTGTTCGGCAACCTGACGCGCGGCGGCTCCGATCCGACCTGGTTCGTGGCCTGGATTGCCGCCTGGCTCTGTTTCACCGTCCTCTTCGCCAACTTCGCCGAGGCGATGGCCGAAGGGCGGGGGAAGGCGCAGGCCGAGACGTTGCGGCGCACGCGGACCGAGACGCTGGCCAAGGTGCTGGTCAATGGTGACGCGCGCCTGATCGAAACGCGGCCATCCGGAGCGCTGCGGCCGGGCGACCTGGTCCTGGTCGAGGCCGGGGACATCATCCCGAGCGACGGCGAAGTGATCGCCGGCGTCGCCTACGTCTCGGAGGCGGCGATCACCGGCGAGTCGGCGCCCGTGCTGAAGGAGCCGGGGACGGATATCGCTTCCTCCGTCACCGGCGGTACCCAGATCATCTCCGACGCGCTGACGATCCGCATCACCGCCGAGCCGGGGAAGACCTTTCTCGATCGCATGATCGCCCTGGTCGAAGGGGCCGAGCGGCAGAAGACGCCAAACGAGATTGCCTTGAACATTCTGCTGGCCGGATTGACGATCATCTTCCTGATCGTCGTCGTGACCTTGCGCCCTCTCGCGCACTACGCGGGCGCGGCCGGCTCCATCACCATCCTGATCGCCCTGTTGGTGACGCTCATTCCGACGACGATCGGCGCGCTCCTCTCCGCGATCGGAATTGCCGGCATGGATCGCCTCGTCCAGCGCAACGTGCTGGCGATGAGTGGACGGGCGGTGGAAGCCGCTGGCGACGTCGATGTCCTTCTCCTCGACAAGACGGGCACCATCACCTTCGGCTCGCGCATGGCGTCCGAGTTCATTCCAGCGCCGGGCGTGCCGGCCGCGGCGCTGACGGCGGCGGCGCTGCGCTCCTCGCTTGCCGACGAGACGCCGGAGGGGAAATCGATCGTGGCGCTCGCCGAGCAACTCGGCCAGCATGCCGATCGCCGCGTCCTCGATGGCGCCGAGTTGATCCCCTTCACCGCCGAGACGCGCATGAGCGGCATCCGCCTCGATGGCCACGCAACGATGAAGGGCGCGGTCGATGCCATCGACCAGATCGCGTCGGTGCCAGGCGGGATGGAGGAGACGGTGCGCGCCATCGCCGCCGCTGGCGCCACGCCGCTGGTGGTGGCCGAGGATGGCCGCGTCCTCGGCGCCATCTCCCTGAAAGACACCGTCAAGCCAGGCATCCGCCAGCGCTTCGAAGAATTGCGGGCGATGGGCATCCGCACCATCATGATCACCGGCGACAACCCGCTGACCGCGCGCACCATCGCCGACGAGGCGTCGGTCGATGACTTCGTGGCCGAGGCCAGGCCCGAGGACAAGATCCGTATCATCCGTGAGAACCAGGCGCAGGGGCGGCTGGTGGCGATGACGGGCGATGGCACCAACGATGCGCCCGCGCTGGCGCAGGCCGATGTCGGGGTGGCGATGAACACGGGAACGGCCGCGGCCAAAGAGGCTGGCAACATGGTCGATCTCGACTCCGACCCCACGAAGCTGATCGAGATCGTGGCGATCGGCAAGCAGCTCCTGATGACGCGCGGCGCCCTGACGACATTCAGTATCGCCAACGACGTGGCCAAGTATTTCGCGATCCTGCCGGCGATGTTCCTGACGGCGTACGCCGCCAATGGCGGCAGCCCGGCCGCCTTGGGCGCGTTGAACGTCATGCGCCTGTCCACCCCGTACAGCGCGATCCTCTCGGCGATCATCTTCAACGCCGTGATCATCGTCGCGCTCATCCCGCTCGCGCTGCGCGGCGTGGCTTACCGGCCGCTAGGCGCCGCGGCCCTGCTGCGGCGCAATCTGCTCATCTACGGCGTGGGGGGGCTCATTGCCCCGTTCGTGGGCATCAAGCTGATCGATCTCCTCCTGACCGCCGTGGGGCTGACATAAGCCGATCGATGTCGAACACGAGGACACCGGCAATGATGAGGCAACTCCGCACCGCTCTCCTGATGACGATGCTCCTGACCGTGCTGACCGGGCTTGCCTATCCGCTCGCGATCACCGCGCTGGCGCAGGTGATCTTCCCGTACCAGGCCAATGGCTCCCTGATCGCGCGCGGCGGCACGGTGATCGGCTCTGCGGTGATTGGCCAACCATTCGTGGATGGCAAGACCGGCGAGGTGTTGCCCGGCTATTTCCGCGGGCGCCCCTCGGCGGCATTCACGCCGGGCAACGGGGATAGCACGCTCGTCTCTTCGGGCTCGAATTACGGACCGACCAACAGGGCGCTGGTCGACCGCGTCACGGTCGATGTCGCCGCGATCCGCCGGGAGAATCATCTCGCCGCGGATGCGCCGATTCCGGTCGACCTGGTCGCCGCCTCGGCCAGCGGGCTCGACCCCGACATCAGCCCTGCCTCGGCTGAGTTGCAAGTGCCGCGCGTCGCGCGCGAGCGGGGGAGGCGCGCAGACCAGGTGCGCGCGTTGGTCGCGGCGAACACGGAAGGGCGAACCCTCGGCGTCCTGGGCGAGCCGCGCGTGAATGTGCTGGCGCTGAACCTGGCGCTGGATGCCACAGTCCCGGCAACGTCCCGGGAGTCAGTGGTCGCGACGCCTGCCCGATGATGGCCGGCGTCATCCCCGCGCGGTAAGGGCCGCGCGATCTGGTTCGATCGAGGGCGTATGCCGCGCCTGTTGGGGCGGAATGCCCACGCGTTCTGGGGGATTCAGGTGCCGAGCGCAGCCAGGGAGCCGCGACAGCCGACGCCTGACGAACTCTTGCGGCGATACCACCTCGCCGGCGAGGAGCAGGGATCGCGCCGCGGCGACCTGCACGTCTACCTCGGGGCCGCTCCCGGCGTCGGCAAGACCTACGCCATGCTGAACGAGGCGCGGCGGCTGAAGGCCGAGGGCCGCGACATCGTCGTCGGCTTTGTCGAGTCGCACGGCCGGGCCGAGACGGAGGCGCAGATCGGGGAGCTGGAGGTGCTGCTGCGGCGGCTGGTCCCCTATTGTGGCGTCATCGGCGAAGAGATGGATACCGACGCGATCCTGCGGCGAAAACCGGAGATCGTGCTGATCGACGAGTTGGCTCATTCGAATCTCCCCGGCTCCCCACGCGCCAAGCGCTACGAGGACGTCGACATCATCCGGGACGCGGGCATCGATGTCATGTCAACGCTCAACATCCAGCACCTGCAGAGCCTGCAGGATGACGTCGCCAGCATCACCGGGGTCGAGGTGCGCGAGATCATCCCCGACCGCATCCTCGACGGCGCGGAAGTGCAGCTCGTCGATCTCCCCACCGATCTCCTGATCGAGCGGCTGCGGCAGGGGAAGGTCTATCCTCCGGAGCGATCGGCGCAGGCGCTCCGCAATTTCTTCCGGCCGGGGAATCTGACGGCCTTGCGCGAAATGGCGCTGCGTCGAACGGCGGCCGGCGTCGACGACGCGCTGACGGACTACATGCTCGAGCACGGCATCGAGGAGATCTGGCCCGCGGCGGAGCGCGTGTTGGTCGTGGTGGATGGCGATCCCGCCGCCGGGACCGTCTTGCGCAACGCCTGGCGGTTGGCCACCGCGCTGCGCGGAGAATTGGTCGCCGCGCTTGTCGCCCCTCCTCGCGGGCTGGCGAGCCTGCCCGCGGCGGAGCGAAGCGCCGTTAGGAAGAACCTCGATCTCGCGGAAGACCTCGGGGCGAAGACGCGGGTGGTGGACGCTGGCGACCTGGCCGAGGGGATCGCCGGCGTCGTGCTCGAGGAGCACGCGACGCTGATCGTCATGCGGTACGTTCGGCCGGCGGGGTGGCTCCGCCTGCGCGGGGAATCGCTGGTCGATCGCCTGCTGGAGCGGCTTAATAACGTCGATATCTACCTCGTGGAGTCGGATGGCACGCGTCGATGAGTGCCGAGCGCGCGACGACGCGAGCGAGGCGCCCGGAATGCTGCGTCGGATTTCGACGTCTTGTCCATGGGGGCAGCGGCCAATGCCTCGATTGGGGCACGCGCCCGGGCGGGAAGAGAGACGCTGGCGACGTCCCGAGGCCCTTCATGCGCCCGCATGGACACCCCATGCCATAATAGGGTGACGACAGGATGCGGCGGGCTCCACGGGGCGCCCGACCGAAACCATCCCGGATGTCCAGGCTGGGGCGAGTTGAGTGGACAGCACAATGAGCGACCTTCGCGCGTTTTACGGGCCGAACGCTGGCTACGTCCTCGATCTTTACGATCGTTATCTGCAGGACCCGTCGGCGGTCGATCCGGAGACGCGGGCCTGGTTCGCCAGCATCTCTCCGGAAGAGATCGCCGCGTTGACCGCGCCGCGACCACGGGCAGCCGCGGGGCAGGCAACTCCGGTCGCCACGACTGCGCCGACCGGACCGATCTTCGATGTCTCGGCGGTCGTCGCCGCGGCATCGCTGGCCGAGGCGATCCGCGACTACGGCCACCTCGACGTCCAGCTCGATCCGCTCGGCACGCCGCCGCACGGGGCGCCCGAGTTGCACCCGACCTTCCACGGCGTCACCGACGCGCAGTTGGCGAGCCTGCCGCCCGAGTCGGTGCCGAACCGGGTTTCGCCCGAATCGGCCAACGCGAAGCAGGCGATCGACGATCTGCGCCGCGTCTACAGCAACAAGATCGGCTACGACTTCGATCAGGTGCAGATCGCCGAGGAGCGCGCCTGGCTGCGCGAGGCGGTCGAATGCGGTGAGTTCCAGGAGCATCTCACGCCTGAGACGAAGAAGAAGCTGCTGAAGCGGCTGACCGAGGTCGAGGGGTTCGAGCGCTTCTTGCACCAGACCTATCTGGGGCAGAAGCGCTTTTCGATCGAGGGCACCGACACGCTGGTGCCGATGCTCGACACGATCATCCACGACGCGGCGGCCGAGGGCATCCGCGAGGTCGTCCTCGGCATGGCCCATCGCGGCCGGCTCAACGTCCTGGCGCACATCCTTGGCCGGCCGTATGCCGCGATCATCGCCGCTTTCGAGGGGGGGAAGCTGCGCGGCCCCGCCACGCCGCCCGACTCCCGCAGCGATAACGGCGTGACGGGCGATGTGAAGTACCACCTGGGCGCCATGCGCAAAGCGGCGAATGGCGAGACGGTCGAAATTCCGCTGGTGCTCGCCCCAAACCCGAGCCACCTCGAGTTCGTCAACCCGGTGGTCGAGGGGATGACGCGCGCCTCGCAGGACGATCGGCGGCAGGCGGGCCCGCCGCCGCAGGACCGCAACCGGTCGATGGCGATCCTCCTCCATGGCGATGCGGCCTTCCCGGGGCAGGGGATCGTCGCCGAGACGCTCAATCTCTCCGGCCTCCCCGGCTACTCGACCGGCGGCACGATCCACATCATCGTCAACAACCAGATCGGGTTCACGACCGATATCCGCGATTCGCGCTCGACCCTCTACGCCGGCGACCTGGCCAAGGGGTTCGAGATGCCGGTGGTGCATGTCAACGCCGACGACCCGGTCGCCTGCATCTCGGTGGCGCGCCTGGCGGCCGCCTACCGGCAGCGCTTCGGCAAGGACTTCCTGATCGACCTCGTCGGCTACCGGCGATGGGGCCATAACGAGGGGGACGAGCCCTCCTTCACGCAGCCGCAGATGTACGCCAGGGTCGCGAAGCACCCGACCGTGCGCCAGATCCTGGCCGACCGCCTCGCCGCGGAAGAGATCGTGAGCGAGGACGAGTCGGCGGCGATGCTGCAGGGGATGCTCGACCGGCTGGCCGCGATCCGCAAGGAGGTCATCGACACCGGGGCGGAGCCGATCTCCATCGAAGAGAATGGCCGCCATAACTTCGTCTCCGAGATCGAAACCAGTGTGCCCGCCGACAAGCTGCGGGCCTACGACGCGGCGATTCACGCGGTGCCGCCGGGGATGACGCTCAGCTCGAAGCTGCAGCGACAATGGGAGCGCCGGGCGGCGGTGCTCGCACAACCCGACGGCCAGGGCGGCATCGACTGGGCGCACGCCGAGACGCTCGCCTTCGCCTCGATCCTCGCCGACGGCACCCCGATTCGGCTCACGGGGCAGGACGCGGAGCGGGGCACCTTCTCCCAGCGCCACCTCGTCCTGCACGACGCGCGAAACGGCAACCGTTGGGTGCCGCTGCAGGCGTTGCCGCAGGCGAAGGCCTCGTTCGCTGTCTACAATAGCCCCCTCTCCGAGGCGGCCGCGGTCGGCTTCGAGTATGGCTACACCGTCCACGCGCCGGAGGCGCTGGTTCTCTGGGAGGCGCAGTTCGGCGACTTCGCCAACGGCGCGCAGGTGATCATCGACCAGTTTCTGGTCGCGGCGCACGCCAAGTGGCAGCAGGACCCGGCCCTCGTCCTCCTCCTCCCACACGGCTACGAGGGGCAGGGGCCGGAGCACTCCTCGGCGCGGCTTGAGCGCTATCTGCAACTCTTCGCCGAGGGGAACATGCTGGTGGCGAACCCCACCACGTCGGCGCAGTACTTCCATCTGCTGCGCAGGCAGGCGAAGGCGCTAGCCCTGGACCGCTCGCCGCTCGTGGTCATGACGCCGAAGAGTCTGCTGCGCAATCCCCTTGCCGCCTCGACCCTCGATCAGCTCGCCGAGGGGTCGTTCCAGCCGGTGCTGGACGATCCGCGCCGCGCGGACTCCCGCGATCAGGTCGCCCGGCTGGTGCTCTGCTCGGGCAAGGTTGCGGTCGAACTGGAGACCAGTCGCCTGCGCGACGATGAGGCGGTGGCGGTCGCCCGCGTGGAGCTGCTGGCGCCCTTCCCGGCCGAGGCGCTGCGACGGGTGATCGAGGGCTATCCGCACCTCGAGGAGGTCGTCTGGGCGCAGGAGGAGCCGCGTAACATGGGCGCGTGGAGCTACATGGAGCCACGGCTGCGCGAGCTGCTGGAGAGCCTGGAGCGGCCGCTGCCGGTACTGTACGTCGGCCGGCCGGAGCGCGCCTCCCCGGCGGTCGGGTCGCTCGATCGGCACACGGCCGAGCAGGCGCGTATCGTCGAGGCAGCCCTGGGCGAGGCGCCGGCGGTGGCGGTCGTCGCGGATGGCGATGGCCGAGGACGCGGCCATCGGTCCACGAAGTCGAATGGAGCCGGCGCGAACGGCTCGCGGACCAGGGCTTCGCGCTCGAGCGCGGGCGCGCAGTAGGCATAGGCATTTGCCTGCCCCGAGTGGGCTGAACACGAAGGCGGAGTTCGCAGAATGGCGGTCGAGATTCGGGTTCCACCGCTCGGGGAATCGCTGGTCGATGCGGTGGTCGGCACCTGGCTGAAGCAGGAAGGCGACGCCGTCAGCCGGGGCGAGAGCCTGGTCGAGCTGGAGACAGACAAGGTCAACCTGGACGTGACCGCAGAGGAAGACGGGGTTCTCTCGCGCATTGAACGCCGCGAAGGGGATGTCGTCACCGTCGGCGAGGTGCTCGGCGTGGTGAGCGCGAGCAACGGGGCGACGGCCCCGGCGCCGGCCGGCGAGAGCGCAGCGCCCGCGGCGGCCCCTCGGCCCGCTGCGGCGGCAGCCGCCGCGCCCGAGGCGCCGCAGGCGCCCCCGGCCGCGATTCCGTCACCGCCTCCCGCCGAGGTGGAGAGCGATGGCCAGGGCGGGCGGGCCGCGCCCGCGGTGCGCCGCCTCGCGGAAGAGCACCACGTCGACCTCAACGCCGTCGTCGGCACCGGCCCGGGCGGCCGGGTCACGCGGGAGGATGTGCTGATCGTCGCCGCGCGCCAGGCGGTGCAGGCCGGACCCGCAGCGGCTCTTGCGCCGACCGCGCCCCCGTCGCCGGCGCCTGCTCCCACGCCGGCGCAGCGCCACGCGCCCGACGCACCCCCGGCGACCTCCCCGCAACCTGTGGCCAATGGCCGCGAAGAGCGGAGGCGCTTCTCGCGGCGGCGGCAGACGATTGCGCAGCGCCTTGTCGAGGCGCAGCAGACGGCGGCCATGCTCACGACCTTCAACGAGGCCGACATGAGCGCGGTGATGGATCTGCGCGCGCGCCGCAAGGAGGCGTTCAAGCAGCGCTACGGTGTCAACCTCGGGTTCATGTCCTTCTTCACGAAGGCTGTCGTCGGCGCGCTGAAGGCCTTCCCCGAGATGAACTCCGAGCTGCAGGGCGACGAGCTCGTTCTGAAGAAGTATTACGACATCGGCGTGGCCGTCAGCACCGAGGAGGGGCTGGTGGTGCCGGTGATCCGCGACGCCGACCGCAAGACCTTTGCCGAGATCGAGCAGGGGCTGGCGGAGTTGGCGACAAAAGCGCGCGAGGGGAAGCTCTCGCTCGCCGAGATCCAGGGCGGCACCTTCACGATCACGAACGGCGGGGTCTTCGGCTCGCTCAACTCGACGCCGATCCTCAACGTGCCGCAGGTCGGCATCCTGGGCATGCACGCCATCCAGGAGCGGCCAGTGGCGCGCAACGGCGAGGTGGTGATCCGGCCAATGATGTACCTGGCAGTCTCCTACGACCATCGGGTCATCGACGGGGCCACCGCCGTCCAGTTCCTGGTCAAGATCAAGCAGATGATCGAGGACCCGGAGACCCTGCTCATCGAGGGGTAGGGGAGCAGAACAAGCGCGGCGCGGGCGACCCCTCTGCGGTGCCCGCACCTGCCGCACCCCGCACGCGGCGGCGCACAGGAAGCACGCCCCGTAGGGGCGACACCTGTGTCGCCCGGGCCGATCCTCCACAATCGCCGATCATGGCAACGGCGTGGCCAGGCATGAACCGCCGGGCAGGGGAGGCGGGCGACGCGGGCGTCGACCCTGCGGCGGGGTTCAGGGAAACACCGGGCATTCCCGGTTTGCGCGCACGATTCGGCACGTCACGGCACGTCCCACGCCCTATGCTGGGCGTTGGAGGTGCGTGAAATGCAGACGATGACTCACGACACGAACACGATCCCCGCGATCGACGACGAGCGTTGGCAAGCGGTCCTCCGGCGCGATGGCAATCGCGACGGCGAGTTCGTCTTTGCGGTGGACTCGACCGGAATCTATTGCCGTCCTTCGTGCCCAGCGCGGCGACCGCGGCCGGAGCATGTGCGCTTCTTCAGCAGCCCGTCGGCGGCCGAGCGGGCCGGTTACCGCGCCTGCCGCCGCTGCCGCCCGCACGCGACAACGACCCTACGGGAGGATCTGGCCGCGCGGGCGGCCGCCTGGATCGACGAGCATCTCGATGAGCGGCAGACGCTGGCGCGGATGGGCGAGGCGCTCGGCGTGAGCCCGGGGCATCTGCAGCGCAGTTTCACGCGGGCGATGGGCGTGTCCCCCCGCGCTTACGCTGCCGCACGCCGGCTGGAGACGGCGAAGGCGGAGATGCGGGCGGGCGCCGACGTGACGAGCGCGCTCCACACGGCAGGGTATGGGTCGAGCAGCCGCTTCTATGAGCAGGCGAACTCCGCCCTCGGCATGCCGCCCTCGTCGTACCGCCGAGGCGGGGAGGGGATGACGATTCGCTTTGGCACGGCGGCGTCGGCGATGGGGAGGGTGCTGGTGGCCGCGACGGAGCTCGGCATCTGCGCTGCCAGCATCGGCGACAACGACGGCGCATTGGAAGCGGCGCTGCGCTCGGAGTTCCCCCGCGCCGCGATCGCGCGAGACGACGAGGCGGTGCGGGACTGGCTCGATGCCATGCTCGAGCATCTTCGGCAGCGCCGCGGCATCGTGGCGCTGCCGCTCGATGTCATGGGGACGCCATTTCAGCGGTCCGTGTGGCGAGCGCTGCGGGCGATCCCCGAGGGGGAGCGCCGCAGCTACGCGGAGGTCGCCGCGGAGATCGGGAAGCCGAGCGCCGCGCGCGCTGTCGCCGCCGCCTGCGCCGCCAATCCCGTGGCGCTGGTGATCCCCTGCCATCGGGTCGTGAGGGGCGATGGTGGCCTGGGCGGCTACCGCTGGGGCGTGGAGCGCAAGCGGGCGCTGCTCAATGCGGAGGAGCGGGCGCCGTGAGGCTGCGCGTAGGCGGACCGTCGCGGATGCAATCAACCGGGGCGACCGACTGGTCGCCCCGGTTCGCATGGCAGGGTGTGCGCGGTCAGAAGGAGGAGAGCGGCGTGTGCGGGCCGGGGCCGCGGCGGAAGCTCTGCGGCGGGCGATTCCAGCCGAAGTTCTCGACCTCGTCCCCCTTGGCGGCCAGAAAGGCCGACCCGGTTTCAGGGTAGACGGCGTAGACCGCTTCGATCGGGATCCACATCTCGTCGTTGGCGCCGTAGAGGCCGCTGCTGTAGAGAACCCCGCGTCGGCTCTTGCCGTACTCCTCTTCACCCGGCAGCACGGCGACCACTTTCGCCAGCGGCCCGTTACGCGCATAGAGTGTGTAGCCCGCCCTGATATCCGACCAGGTGCCCTGCGGGCCGCGCTTGGTAGCAACTTCGTCGGTCGGCGGCGGCGCGATCGGCTCCCAGAATCCAGGCTCGCCAATCGCCACGACCTCATCCAGGCGGCGAGGCTTGGCCGGCTGGCGGGCGAGGAGGGCGCCCCCGAAGAGGACGACGAGTGAGAGGCCGAAGGCGGCGAGCAGATCGGGGCGGAGGAACTCCCTGGCCATCACGTCGAGGTTGGGCGTCACGCCCTCGCCTCCCGCCTCCCCTGGGTGGAGAAGGAGCAGCGTGTTGCCGATGAAGAGAATGATCGCCGCGACGATGGCCGCCACGAGCAAAAAGGCGAATGCGGGTCGCAGGATCGCCCGCGTGAACCCACCCATCCGGTCGTACCCCCCAGGTGCGTCTCGCGTGTGTCGCTTCAGAATTGCCAGCCTGAAACCGGCATCTCTAGTATAGGCGTTTCGCCTCCGGCGCTGATCGATGCGCTTACCGCCGCTGTTCTGCGGCGGACGTGACGTCCTGCTCGCCGAGCATCCACTCCGCGCGCTGCAACTCGGCGCGCCGCGCCCGCGCCTTGCGCAGGCGGAAATAGAAGATCGCGGGTCCGGCGACGAGCAGAACGATCGGCGGGAAGTAGTACCAGAGGGTCGAGGCCAGGATGACGCCGCTCTCGAACGTCTGCATGTTCCAGAAGACGATGCCGACCACGATCAGCTTGAAGAAGAAGAGGGTCAGGATGAACCCCCAAACTGCCGGGGTGGGGTCTTCCTCATTGTTATCGTGCGGGGGCCGTGGCGTGGGGATCATGGTAGTGCGGGACTCCCGTCCATTTCGCGCATCTGCTGCCGGGCCGCCCGGCGGCCCATCGCATCCTGTCCCACCGGGACTCGTCCCGACGTTAGGCATCTCGGCACTGACACGACGGCAACTCGCCAGATCGATGCCAACGATTGTCCGGTGTATCGTGCTGGAGGCAGCATGGAGGTCGGGCACAGCCCCGATACTGATGGACAGCCTGATTCGGCCACCCTCACCGGCGAAATGGCGAGGGCGATCCCGAGCCATCGTCCGGGGCGCGCCCCGTCAGCGTGGAGACGAGTGCCGGGAACGAGCTGCGACACGGAGAGATCCTCGATTCGCCCGCCGGCTACGGCGTGCTGCAACGAGCCGGCGGGGCGGTGTGCAATTACGTGAGCGGCATGTACGAGGTGCTGTACCAGAACATCGCCAGGAACGCGAGAAAGACCGAAAGCGAGACGACCAGCCCGGCAATGAACATGAACTGAAAGAGCCGGTTATCGAACTTCAGGTGCATAAAGTAGCCGACGACCGCGGCGAATTTCGCCAGCGAGAGAATGATCAGGGCTGGCACGAGCAACGGGCGCGCGCTCGGCAGGTAGTAGATGAAAACCTCGATGGCGGTGATGATGGCGAGGACGATCGCGACCCGCACGTACTCCTGCGGGGTAGTGTGCTCCTCTTCCGCGTGCCCGATCACCTGTTGCCCATGAGCGACGTTACTGGCCATTCCCGCCTCCCGGCTCCTCGTCTCTCAACTCGTGAAGTCTAGAACGGCAGCGCCGCGAGCATCTGCTGTCCCAATGACACCAGATGCAAGAAGGCTGCCGGCGCGGCCTCGGTGGCCTCCTTGACGGGGTTGGGGTAAGGAACGAGATAGACGAAGGTGAAGATGATAATCCAGACGATGTCGACGAAGTGCCAGTAGAGGCCGGCGATCTCGACGCTCATCGCCTTCTCCTTCGGCAGCCCGCCGCGCAGCGAGACGACGAGGAGGGCGACCAGCCAGAGGACGCCAATGGTGACGTGGGCGCCATGGAAGCCGGTCAGCACGTAGAAGGAGGAGCCGAAGACGTTGCTGGAGAGCGTCAGCCCCTCATGCGCGAAGGTGGTGAACTCGAAGACCTGACCGCCGACGAAGATGCCGCCGAGGAGGGCGGTCGCTGCCAGCCAGATGCGAAGCCCGCGGTAGTTGCCGCGCTGGATCGAGGCCAGGGCCAGCACCATCGTCAGCGAGGACATCAGGAGGACGAAGGCGCTGACCGAGGTGTAGGGAATATCGAAGATATCGTTCGGATAGGGCGGCGTTAGCAGCTGGATACTGCGATCGCGATACATCATGTACGTTGCGATCAGCGTCCCGAAGAACATGGTGTCAGACGTCAGGAAGAGCCACATCAGCAGCTTGCGGCTGTCGACTCCGGCGCTGGGAGGCGGATGACCCGCGTGGCCGTGCCCTTCATGGATGCCTTGCCCTTCGCCGTGGGCCGTCTCCACCGTTATCGCGGTCGCCAACGTCGCGCTCCTTCAAACCGTTCTGCCACGGGACCGTCCCCGAGAATTCGAACGCGCTGGGCGGAGCGGATCACGCGCTCCTGCCCAGCGACTGCCTGGTGAATCAGTCGGCCGGCTCGAACGACCAGCCGAAGATGCCCGTCAACAGCACGAGAATGCCGATCGCCGTGATGACCGGGAGCCCGATGAAGCTGCCGAGCGGGATGTGCGGGTTGTTGAGCACCATCCCGACTGGGAGCAGGAAGAGCCCGATCGCGGCGACCAGCGGGTAGAACGAGGGGTTCGGCATGTGGATGTTGCCGAGCTCGGCCTGCTCCTCCGCCACGGCGACGCCAACCGGCGAGCTCTGGGGAAGCTGGTCGATCTCGATGATCGCATCGGCGGCCGCGTCGGGGCGTCCCTGCGCCTCGAGGATGCGGTCGTACTTGTCGTGCCAGAGCTGATCGCGATGGGTGACCTGCGGGATGATGCGGAAGTTGTAGACCGGCGGCGGCGACGGAGTGGCCCATTCGAGCGTTGCCGCGTCCCACGGATTGGCCGGGACGTCCTGCTTCTCTTGCGCGGTGCGCAGGATGTTGAGCAGGAAGACGAGAACCGCCGCGCCGATGATAAGGGCGCCGATCGTTTCGACAGCGTTCCAGAACCACCAGCCGCTCTCGAAGCTATAGGAGTGGTAGCGGCGCGGCATGCCGGCCAGCCCGAGGAAGTGCATCGGGAAGAAGGTCAGGTTGAAGCCGATGAACGTCAGCCAGAAGTGGAGCTTGCCCAGCCGCTCATCGAGCAGCTTGCCGTAGATCTTCGGCCACCAGAAGTACATGGCGCCGAAGAGGGCGAAGAGGGTGCCGCCGAAGAGGACGTAGTGGAAGTGGGCGATGACGAAGTAGGAGTCGTTCTGGTGGGTGTCGATCGGGACGACCGCGTGCATGACGCCCGAGAGCCCGCCGATGACGAACTGCGACACCAGCCCCACGGCGAAGAGCATTGCGGTGGGGAAGGTGAGCGATCCTCCCCACATCGTGCCGGTCCAGTTGAAGATCTTTACGCCGGTCGGGATGGCGATCAGCATCGAGGTCGCCGCGAAGGCCGCGACCGGGGTGGCGGCGAGGCCGGTCGTGAACATGTGGTGCGCCCAGACGCCGAAGCCGAGGAAGGCGATGGCAGCGAGGGCATAGACCATGACCGCGTAACCGAAGAGCGGCTTGCGGGAGAAGATCGGGATAATCTCCGAGACGATGCCGAAGGCCGGCAGGATCATGATGTAGACCTCCGGGTGACCGAAGATCCAGAAGAGGTGCTGCCAGAGCATCGGGTCGCCGCCCGAGCTGACCAGGGTGCCATCAGCGATGTTGAAGGCGTTGAAGAAGTGGGTGCCGCCGTAGCGGTCGAAGGTCAGGAAGAAGAGAGCGATGGTGATCGACGGGAAGGCCATGATGATCAGGACAGCGGTGACCAGCGTGGACCAGCAGAAGATCGGCATGCGCATCATCGTCATGCCCGGGGCGCGCATATTGATGATGGTCACGATGAAGTTGAACGCGCCGACCATCGAGGCGATGCCGAGGAGCTGGAGGCCGAATGCCCAGAAATCGATCTGATGGCCGGAGAAGAGACGCTCGGTCAGGGGGGCGTACCCGTACCAGCCCTGGTCGGGAACGGCGTTTGCGAATGGCAGCTTGTCCAGTGTCGCCTGAAGGCCACCCAGCGCCGTCGAGCCGAACAGGTTCAGCAGCGCCGTCTCGGCCATTCCAGCGAAGATGCTCGGCAGGGCGAACAGGATCGGGATGTTGAGCATCAGGGCGCCGAGGAGAAAGGTCCAGTACGAGAAGGCGTTGAGTCGGGGGAACGCGACGTCGCGCGCGCCGATTTGCAGCGGCACCAGGAGGTTGAAGAACGCGACCGTGAGCGGCATGAGCACGAGGAAGATCATCGTCGTCCCGTGCATCGTGAAGAGTTCGTTGTAACGCTGCGCGGTAACGACATCGTTCTGGGGCCGGGCGAGCTGGATCCGGATCAGGAGCGCCTCCAGGCCGCCGACGAGGAAGAGAATGAACGACGTCACGCCATAGAGTTTGGCGATCCGCTTGTGGTCGATGGTCGTCAACCAGCTCCACAAGCCGGTCCCCTCAACCGGTGGGGCGGTGATGACCGGCGCCTCTATCCGCGGTTGCGCGATCGATGCCATGACTGACTCCTGAATCTCCTCGAGATGCCGTTCTCGGCTGTGATTCGTGGCACTCCTACGTCCCGTGGACGTCCAAACGCCTCCAGATTATGGGACCGGGGTCGCGACAGCGCCCGGGGGGATGACGCCAACACTTGCCGGGTCGACCTCGCTGCCGACAGGCAAGCCCGCGCCCGGGCAGCCTTCAGCGGGCTTCAGGCCCTCGAGGTAGTTGACGATCTCCGTCACCTGCTCGTCCGTCAGCCCCTGCTTGTAGTAGTTCGGCATGTAGACGCCCTCCTTCACCTCATCGGTGTGCTTGAGCCACGTCTCCATGTTCTCCGGCGTGTTCTTCAGCAAGCCGGCCGCGATCGTGTCGCGACACCCGACGAGGGTGAGGTTCGGTCCAGGTCCGGGCACGATCTTCCCATCCGCGTCCCGATACCCGGAAATGGCGGTCATCCCCTGCCCGGCGACCTGGGCGGTCGTGCCGTTGACGCGATGGCAGGCGAGGCAGGCGCCGAAGGCGGTCGGCACGTCGACGACATCGGGCGTATCGGGATTCTGGTCGGCCGGCGGCGTGCGCCAAGCTGCGACCCAGGCGTCGAACTCCTCCTGTGGCACGATCTTGACCTTGAAGCGCATCCAGGCGTGCGCGGCGCCGCAGTACTCGGCGCATTCGCCAAAGTAGTCGCCGACGCGGGCCGCCTCGAAGTGGAGGCGGTTGACATGGCCGGGCATAACGTCGAGCTTGCCGCTCAATTGGGGCACCCAGAAGGAGTGCATGACGTTGTTGCCTTCAAGACTGACGATCACGTCGCTCCCGACCGGCACCAGCATCTCGTTGGCGGTCACCAAGGGGCCCTTGGAGGGGTCGCTCTCGCTCGCTGGAATGTTCGGATAGGTGATCTCCCACCACCATTGCTTGGCGATCACGTTGACGTGGAAACCCTCGTCTGACTGCGCGGCAGCGGCATGATCGAAAACCACCCGCGCGGTGGGGATGAAGAGCAGGATGAGGATGACCGCCGGGATCACCGTCCAGGCGATCTCCAGCGTCCGCGAGCCATGGACCTGCGCCGGCCGCTCGTCACTCCGGCGCCGGAAGCGCAGGACGACATAGACGATCGCCAACTGGACGCCGACGAAGACGACGAGCGAGGCCCAGAAGATGATCTGATACAGACGCTGGATATCGTCCGTCTTCGGGTTCTGGGGGGAGATGGTCGAATAGGGCTGGTTGACTTCAGGGCCGCAGCCGGCAAGAAGGGTGACGACGACGACAAGCGCCAGCAAGGGCGCGACCCGGGCCCAGCGCCCGCTGCGCGACGGCATGTGGTCGTCTTTCCGTCGCGGCCAGAACCTGCTCATTCCTGCTCCCTACCATCCCAGACGAACTTGCCATCGGCGGCGCACCCTCACGGGACAGCCGCTGCCGACTGACTGGCGGAACACTAACCAAGTGCGTCAAACCGGTCAAGTGCCCGGCTACGTTTCATGGCTGAAGCATCTGCTCCGCGGTGACGAACGCGTAGCCATTGTCACGGAAGAACTGGATGAGCCCCGGCAGCGCCTCGAAGTCGCCGACCGCGGCCGCACCAGTGTGCATGAGGATAATTTCATTGTCCTTGATGTTCGTTGTGCAGTAGTCGACGATCTTCTGCGCATCCCAGCCGGCCCAGCCGTGCGTGTCGCACGTCCACATGATGCTGAAGTAGTAGCCGTCGTCGTAGAGGTAGCCGAGCGAGGTCGCGTCGTAGTCGCCGTACGGGGGACGGAAGTAGGGCCGCATCTCGTAGCCGCCCGTCAGATCGCTGACCAGCGCCTCGGTATCGTCCAGCTCCTGCGCCAGCTCCTCGGGCGTGAGCGGCGGCATGTCGGTATTCGCGCCGGTGAGCGAGGGGTGATCCCAGGTGTGGTTGATGAGCTGATGCCCTTCGGCGACCATCCGCCTGACGAGATCGGGATTGGCCTGCGCCCAGAGCCCCGTCATGCCGAAGGTGGCGTGAATCCCCTCGTCGCGCAGCAGGTCGAGAATCTCCGACGCCTTGCCGGTGTCCGCGCCGGCATCGATCGTCAGCGCGACCTCGCGCCGGCCGCTTGTGCCCCCCTCGATGAGCGCGCTCATCCCGTCCGGCGGGGGCGGCGGCGCTGGCGGACGATCAGTTTGTGCGGCAGGGGCCAGCGCCACGTCGGCCGCCGGGGCGTTCGTCGTATCAGCGGCAGGGGCAGCGGCGCCGCGGGCGTCCGGCACGGTCGGCACGGTCTGAGCGAAGGCCGCCGTCTCGGAGGTGATCGCCGGCTGGGCCGAGGCGGCCTGCTCCATGGCCTGCGGCGCGGGCGGCGGCGTCTCGACCGCGATGACCGGAACGGCGGTGGCGGCCGGCAGCGGCGGCTCGGTCGCGACGGCGGCCGGCACCACCGGTTCGCTCGTTGGCGCCGGGGCCTGCGCCACCTCGGGCGCCGCATCGGTCATCACTGGCGCTTCGAGCGATGGCGCGTTGTCGGAAGGGGGGACGACGACGGCGGGCGAACCGGCGGCGCATCCTGCAAGTAAGAGCACGCCGCAAAGCAACGTGCTCAGGGTGATCGATCGCGATCCGAGTCTCATGTTTCCCCACCCGTACGGACGACTTCCCGGGTCCGAGTGTAGCACCGGGTCGGATTCGGGGCGGGGAGCGGGCCGCGAAGCGCGCGCCGCGAGGCGAAGCGCGGGCTAGCCATGCGGCGCGGGCCTACCAGATTCCGAGCTCGTCGCGGGCTTCTTCGCTCATCATCTCCGGCGACCAGGGCGGGCTCCAGACGAGCTTGACATCGATGTCGCCGAGGTTGGGCAGCTCGCTCATCGCGTTGGTCACTTCCTGGACGATGACCGGCCCGAGCGGGCAGCCGAGCGAGGTGAGCGTCATCGTCACGAGCACGTCGCCCGCGTCCGAGACATCGACATCGTAGACGAGCCCGAGATCGACGATGTTGATCCCGATCTCCGGGTCGTAGACGTTCTTCAGGGTTTCGCGCGCCTGCTCGGCGCTGAACTCAGCCATGCCTGGATCCCTTCGACAGTTGACAATGAGGATCGTTCCAGCCTTCTGGCCAAGTGTACCCAACGGGCGAGCAGGCAGGGCGCGCGTTCCGGAGCCGGTGAGGCGCCGGCAGCGATCGGCGTCCCGATCTTTCCGCGAATCTCGCGAGGAGCTCAGGACCTGCCGCGCCCCTGGTCCGATCCCGATCCGCTCTGGCTCAACTGCTTCGCCAGGAGCGACTTCGCGCGGTTGGCGATCTGCTCGTTCTGCTGCTGCACGTCGCGGAAGAACGACGCGACATCGCCGTCGGCGTCGTTGGCGTATATCTGATAGGTCTGCGCGCCCTGCAGCGCGTGATAGATGACGCTGATCAGGTCGTACGTGACGTCTCGTGTGCCGGTCCCCTGGTTCGTGGCCATTGGCGTGCCCCTTTCCATAAGGCGTACCAGAATCGCGTGTGGGTGCGGTCAGCCCGGGCGCCATCGCGCGAGCGAGTCCCACGGTCGTCAGTTGCGCAAGATGCTTGCCATTGGGGACCCGCCTGACGGCAGAAGTTCGACGCCGATGCCGCGCTATCGGGGTGGAGCAGCGACAGGCGTGCCCCTCCGGGCCGGGGCGACGCCGCGATCGGGCTCGCCTGCCGGGGCTGGCGGCGCAATCACGAGGTCGGCATTGAAGTCCCGATAGTCGGCGACCAGGTAGCGGCGGGTCGAGATGATCGCTTCGCGGCGCACTTCGCCGGTGGCGAGGCCGACCCACCAGGCGACCCAGGACGGGTGGGGCGAGTCTTGACCGGGAGGCAGCCAGAAGGTGACGACCTGGCAGATCTCGCTGCCGACCTCCTCGCGCGGCCCGAGCCGAAACCCGCGCGCGTCGCGGAAGGCGGCGGCCATCGAGGCCGGCGTGGGGAAGGGCTCCGGGGCCGCGGTCACCCAGCCCGTCTCCTCGTCGAGCGTCCAGCGCTCATCGCCGATCATCGTCTGCCCCGAGGCAACTTCGCCTTCGGCGTCGATGACCGTTTTAGTGTAGGCCGCGGAGTGGTCGCTGCTCGCCGCGCGCATGGCGATTTCCGACCGGGTGAGCGTGCCGCTGCCATCCCCGACGCGCCGCGTGGCGCGAACCGACTGCAACGCGGCCAGCGAATCGAGCCCGCGCGCGAAGAGTGAGCGCGCTTCCGGCTCAGCGGGGGGCATTGGGCCGCTCCCGGTGACGTTCGGATCGGGGAGGACGAGCCAGAAGGAGGCGCGCGCGGCGATGCCCCCCGGCGAGGTGACGATCACTTCCGCCTCCCACCATGAAGCCTCCGGAAGCCGCGCCGACCCGGAGAAGAGCGAGCCGGAGCGATCGGCTCGCAACGCGGTGCGGATCGTGGCAGGCGCATCGCCGGAGAGAGGCCGCCAGACGACCTCCACCGTCGGTGAGGGATCGGACACCAGCGGCTCGCCCGAGGCGCCGGTGATGCGGACGACGACGCCCTGCATGCCGGGAGCGGCGGGTTGGGTGAGCAGACGAACCCTCCCCGTGCCGGTCGCCAAGGCCGCAGGATCGATGCGGATGACATTGGCGAGCTCGACCGCCGCCAGCGTTGTCGGAGCGACCGTCCCCGGGAGCGCCAGCAGTGCGAGGAGGGCGGAGAGGAGCATGGCGAGCAGCGCGAGGATCCCCTGGGTGACGAGGGAGCCGCTCACCTGGACCGCATTCGAGCGGCGCGGCAGGATCATCGCGAGGAGACCGATCCCCAGGATGGCGAGAACGGCGAGCGCCTTGGCTGCCAGCGTCTGGCCATAGCGGCTGGCGACCGTCATCGCCATCTCGGGGAGGACGCCCCATGCCGCGGCGATGCCAGTGGCGACCGCAATCGCGAGCAGGATGCCGCCGAGCCAGCGCACCACGCGAAAGCGCGCGATGTCGCTCCCCAGGCCGCGCCAGTCGGCGGCGAGGTAGAGTAGCCCGGAGGCCCAGAGTGCGGCCGACCATTGGTGCGCGATCTCGAGCGCGAGGGCCGGGCGATCGAGCGGGTGCGCCACGTGGCTCGTCAGGCTGAGTCCGGCAAGCGCGACGAGGCCCGCCCCCAGCCCGGCCCAATCGAGCATGGCCGGAAGCCCCCGCGCGGCGCGACCGCTCGCCAGGGCGCTGAGACAGAGGAGCGCCAGGAACGCGAGCGCAACGATCTGGATCCACCAGCCGAGCGGCATGGACCGCGGCGCATCCGCCAGAGGGAGCGGCGCGGCAATCGTGGCCAAAAGGGCGACGAGGGCGCTGGCGGTCATCGTGCCGCGCCGGGGCAGGCCGCCTGAAGCCCAGGCTCCGGGAGCCGGGGCGATGAGACGCGCCCAGGCGAACCCGCCGCCGGCCAGCGCCGTGCCGAGGAAGACGATCCAGCGCAGCAGCGTCGCCCACGGGGCCGGCCACGCGTTGTCGAACACGGCCGCTCCGGGGTTGTTGACGACGCCAGCGCGGAACGGGTAGGCGCCAGAGAGGAGCTCGCCGCTCCGCGCCAGCCTGACCGACCAGAGGACGGTGTAGTCGCCGCCGCCGAGCATCCCGGAGGGCCGCGCGATCACGCGCGCCGAGTCGTCTTCATCGATCTCCGAAGGGAGCGGGGTCTCCTCGCCACTCGGGGTGAGCAGGCGGACGGCGACGGACCGGGGCGCGATCGGTTCGGCGAAGGTGAGGGCGATGCGGCCGGGCGCTTCGGCGAGGAGGGCGTTGGGGGGCGGGTCGGCGGCCACGAGGCCCGGCTGGCCGCCGAGGCTCTGCGACCTAGTGATATCGCTCAGGATAACAAGGGCGACCAGCGCGATGAGCGCTGCCGCGCGGGCCGGCCAGATGTGGCTCCGGCAGGCGCGATTCACCCCAGCGGCATCCTTTCCAGCGCGGCCCAGCCAGGGACGCGGCATTCGGCAGGCGGCAGGAGATCCGGCGGAACGGGATCCAGGATTTCACCGATAGGGTAGCAAGTCATCGCCTCGGGCGCGCGGCTCGATCGCGGCCGCGCCGCTCAGCCGGAGCCTTCGCAGGCGATGCCGTCGCCGTTGCCATCGAAGTGATGGGGGTCGGGTGGGAGGGCGCGGAAGTGGCGGTCGGGGATATCGCTGCACTGCAGATCGGGCGGGGGCGGTGGGATGCAGACATCGGGGTAGGCCGCGTCGCAGCCCGCGCGCGGTGCGCCCGGGACTCTTGTGGTGGCTGGCGCCGGAGCGCCGGGGGGCACCGCACGGCCTGGGTTGCGGGCATCGCAGGCGCCCCAGAGGCCGAGGTCATGGCCTCTGGCGAAGGCCTCGGCGGCGATGATCTCGTCGACGTAGCGACGATTCGGAGTATCGCGGAAGCGCTCGGCGTAGCCGGCGCGCACCAGCGCCTCGTTGAGGAGGTAGACCTCGCCGGCGCCGAAGTCGGCCCAGACCCAGCGCAGCAGGCGGCCGTACTGGTCGCGGTCCTCCCGATCCCGCTCGACCGCGATCCGGCCGCCGATCCCCAGGAGCCGGGTCAGAAAATCGGACGCCTCCGGCCCGTAGCACTCGACAGGCTGATAGGGGCCGCCATTCTCGTGTGTGTCGATCCCGACCAGACGCACCCGCTCATGCCGGCCATCGACCATCGCCTCGATGGTGTCGCCGTCGTCGACGCGGATCAGCTCGACCGGGATGGCGTACGCCGGTATCTGGTCGGTCCAGAGCGCCGGGGCGATGCCGAGCGGAAGCTGCTCGCAGGCGAGGCCATCGCCATCGGGATCGAGCGCGCGGTTGCCCGCGGGGTCGTCGTCGAAGACCGACTGCGCCCAGATGCGGCTGTTGAAGGGCGCGCAGGCATCGACCTGACGCCATGCCGTGACAGAAATCGTTATTGGGGACCCGAACCGATCCTGCGGCATCGTTGACCGGGCAGACGCTGCCTGCCCGGAGATCGACGCCGAGAGCAGCAGGATGGTGAGGACGAAGCAGAACCGCGTCTGGCCATGTCTCCGCAGACGATTCGTCGAGAACTTCTTTCCCTGAGAGGACTCGGCTTTTCCGGCCGGGTTGGCTGCTCGGGGCTCGACTTCCGTCCGAATGAACCGCAGCGTCAACATTCGCCCCTACAATGGTGTAACGAAGAGGAGTTCGCCGATGAGCACGTTGACCGTTCGCGTCCGCCCCCACACATACCAGATCCCGAAGGATCTCGCCCGCGAGAACAACGAATCGTTGCCAGACGCGCTCGAACGCCTGGTCGAGGAGTTGCGCCGATGGCGCATCCTCCAGGAAGCAAACGAAGCCTATGCCGCGGTGGCTGCCGATCCAGTAGCCGACGCGGCATGGAAAGAGGAAATCGCGCGCTGGGATGCGACATTGGTCGACGGTCTGGACGCCCTCCCAGAGTCTCCAGAGGATCGGTAGGGGTCGCCCGGCGACCGGTCACGCGCGGGGAGATCTGGCAAGCGAACCTCGACCCGGTCAGAGGTCATGAGCAAGCTGGCATGTGGTCTGTCATTGTCGTGTCGGCAAGCCATTTCAACATGAATAGCGGCGGGCTGATCGTCGTTGTGCCGGTCACCCGCACCGACCGCGGCAATCCGCTCCATGTCGAGATTCTCCCAGCGGAAGGCGGTCTTCGGCATCGCAGTTTCGCACTCTGCGACATGGTCCGATCGATCTCCTCCGATCGACTCGAGTATTTTGTCGGGAGATTGGACATTGCCGAGCTGGAAGACATCGCCGATCGTCCGCGGATCATCCTCGATCTATAGTCCCCGCACCTCTCTGATCCCTGACTTGCTACTGTCAGGTGGTCTTCCCCCGCTCCGCATCGTGGATCGCCCAGAGGGCTTCCAGCCACGCGGGCACGGTCGCGTCGGGGTGGAGCTCGTCGCGCGGCGAGTAGCCCTTGATGTCGAGGATCGGAGTGCCGGGCCAGGCGTCGATGCCGTGCACCCAGAGCGTCGTCCTCTCGCGGCGCAGGAGGCGCGGGGTGCTGATGCCGAGCGGGTTCGGGCGATTGGGCGAACGGGTGGCGAAGAGGCCGACCTCCGGCAGGTCGGGGCGCCGCTCGGGATGGATTGGCCGCGCCACGCGCGAGCGCCGCGCCCGGTCGAGCCAGACGATGACGACCAGGTGGCTGTACTCCTCGATCCCGGCGAGCGCGCCTTCCCAGCGCGGGAGGATTTCGAGTGCGACTTCCACACTCGGGTCGAAGAACGCGCCGGAATCCTCGTCATCCGGGACAGGGCGCTCGACGAAGCCGATCGCCTGCGCGCGAAACCAGCGCGTCGTCTGCCGTGCCATCGTCGTCGCGCTCCTCCACCTTCAACCACGACCAGTTGCGAATCGCCGCGCCACCCGCGCCGTGTCATGCTGACGCAGAAAGCATCTCAGTTCAGCGGAGGCATGGCTCCGGGGAGTCGGGAGCCTTCGCAAGCTCAGGATGACACGGGTCGGGCAGCGCGCCGCAGGCATGGTAGCGCCGCGCGGGATGCGGGATTGGCCCGGGAGATCACGACGGGATGTGCGCCACCGGCGCTGGCGGCGCGGATGCCAGCGAGATCGTCAGGTCGTCCGCCTCGACCGGGGGCGGCGGGGTGAGGCCCGCCGCGTCGACTTTTCGCCGCACGCGAACCGGCACCTCGACCTCGCCGGCGTGGGCGAACCGCAGGGTCAGGGGGAAGCTCTCCCCCTGGACGAGGTTGGCGCGCAGCCCGAGCAGCATCAGATGATCCACGGCCGGTTCGAGGATACGGGTTGCGCCTGCCGGGATGCGGATCCCGTCAGGCGCGGGCTCCATCAGCCGTCGCCCGTCGATCACGCGGCTTTGATGGGTCACCACCTGGTCGCCGAGCGGGGTGCTTCCGCCGAGGAGCCAGTCATCCACTTCCCCATGGTTCACAATGACGAGGGAGATCGGAACGGCCCCGGGCATCTCGAAGCCGCCGTAGTCGGCAGGCGTCGCCAGCGGGGGATGCGGCGTGGCGGCGGTCGGCGCGCTGGCTGCCGCCGTGGCGATGACGACGCTCAGCACCAGGAGCGTGGCGAGCGCGATTGGCAGCCGGCAGCTCATGACGCCTGGCGCGCCGCCTCTTCCTTCGCCCGCAGTTGCCCGCAGGCGGCATCGATGTCGAGCCCGCGCGAGTAGCGGACCGTCGTCGGGATGCCGGCCGCGCGCAGGGTGTTGGCGAAGCGCTCGATGCCGGCCGGATCGGGCCGCTCGTACGGCAGGACGTCGACCGGGTTGAGCGGGATGATGTTGACGTGGCAGAGGCGGCCGCGCAGCAACGCCGCCAGCTCACGAGCGATCTCCTCGCTGTCGTTGATGCCGCGCATCAGCGCATATTCAAAGGAAACGCGCCGCCCCGTCTTCTCGATGTAGTCGTCGACCGCTTCCAACAGCGCAGCGATCGGATAGCGCTGGTTGATCGGGACGAGCCGCGACCGCAGCTCGTCGTTCGGCGCGTGGAGCGAGACAGCGAGGTTGACCGGAAGCGCCTCCTCCGCGAGCGCCTCGATGCGCGGCACGATGCCGGAGGTGGAGACGGTGATCCGCCGCGCCCCGAGCCCGAGACCGTCCAGGTCGTGAATGATGCGGATGAAGCGCAGCGTCTCGGCGTAGTTCTGCAGCGGCTCGCCCATCCCCATCATGACCACGTTCGTCAGGGCGCGCCCCCGCTGCCGGGCCTCCCGCATGGCGCTCGCGACCTGAGCGACCATCTCCCCGGCACTCAGATTGCGAGTGAGGCCCATCAGGCCCGTGGCGCAGAAGGCGCAGCCGACCGCGCAGCCGACCTGACAGGAGACGCAGACCGTCGCGCGATCGGGGTAGAGCATCAGCACCGTCTCGAGCAACTGCCCATCCCCGGTGCGATAGAGCGTCTTGATCGTCTCGCCATCGTCGGCAGTCAGGGTGCGCACCGGCGTCAGGAGGTCGAGCGGCAGCGTCGTCGCCAGCTCCTCGCGCAACGCCGCCGGGAGGTTGCGCATCCCGGCGTAGTCGCCGACGAGCTGGCGGTAGGCCCAGCCCCAGACCTGCCGCGCGCGGTAGGCTGGGTAGCCGGCGGCTACGAGCCGCTCCTCCAGCTCGGGGAGCGTCAGATCGTAGAGGCCGCGCGGCCGGGATGCGCGAGGCGTGGCCGCGTGGTTGCGTGGTGGTCGGGTGGCGATCTGGGGTGAGGATGAGGCGGTCATGATCGAGGAAGCGTAGCACTCCGCCTGTCTCGCGCGCCGGTGACGGCGGCGTGGTGGACGTAAACTAAGGCAGATGGCGCGCCAGCGATGATGCTCGCGGCAGGCTCCGCGGCAGGAAAGGAGCAGCACCATGGCTCAGACACCAGGGATCCAGGGAACGTCGGCCGGAGGCGGCCAGTCGGCCCAGACGGGGGAGCAGATTCCGGGAGGCCTCTTCGGCAATCCGACGACCATCCTGCTCCTGATCGTCGCGGTCGCGCTCTTCTGGTGGAGCATGCGCCGCAGCCGCCGGCTCGAAGAGCGGATGCGGGAGCGGCGCCACTACGAGACGACCGTCGCGGCCGAGGAGTCGGCCCGGAACGTCGCCCACCTCATGCGTTCGGCGCCGCCCCCGGGCGCGGCGGACGCCGCGGCCCGCGAGGGGCTGGCCTCGGCGGCGCGTTTGCCTGCCGCACCGGCCGCGACTGCCGGAGCGGCGCCCGATCAGGGCGGTGCGCCGAGCGTCGCCGCGACGGGCAATGGCGCGCAGGGCATGGTGCCCGAGGAGGCGCACGCCCGCGTGATCGAGCGCTCCGAGGCAGCCGCCGCGGCCGAGCAAGCCGCGGCTGAAGAGGCGCGCCGCGCCGCCAGCCGGGCCGAGCTCTCCGGGGAGTCCGAGGCGCGCCGCATGGCGGCAGCCGAGGCGGCCGCGGCTGAATCCCGCTCCGATACGGCCGACGCGGCGGGGAGGAGCGGCGCCGGCGCGGGCGATCTGCGTGAGATGGAAGGCGTGGTGGGTGACGCGCTCTTCGATGCGGCCGCAGCGCGCCGGGCAGGCGGTCCCGACACACCCCCGGGCGAGAGCCTGGCCAGCATCGATGCGGCCGCGGCTGCGGCCGAGCACGCGCAGGTGACCTTCGACGACGCTGGTGTCGCCGCCGAGGCGGCGGCGAACGAGGCCGACGCGCTGCGCGGCGGAGTCCCGGGCGCGGTCAGGCCGGCGACGCCGGACGAAAAGGAGGCGCTGCGCCAGGGGCTGCGCGACCTGGAGAACGAGCCGGATGTCCCCATGGGCGCGATTCTCGGCGACGGCACCTTCGTCTGCCCGCCCGATTTCCCGGTCAAGGGGAATGCGCAATCGATGATCTACCACGAGCCAGGGCAGTCCTCCTATTCGCAGACGATCGCCGAGTTCTGCTTCGCCTCGGCCGAGGCCGCCGAGGCCGCGGGCTATCGGCAGTCGCGCGCGCGGGGGCAGCGCAGCCACGAGTAATCGTGCCGGCGCGCTGGCGTCCCAGCGTGATGCGTGATCGCGGCGATGCGTTCCGTGCGGAAGGAGCGAGGGCATGAGCTGGTGGATCATTCTCCTGATCGTGATCGTGCTGATCGCGATCGTCTGGTATCTCTGGCGCGAGAACGCGCGGGCTGCGCAGCGGCGTAAGGCGGACGAGGCGCGGCGGCTGGAGGCGGCCGCTGGCAGGGCCGCGGGGGTTGCCGCCGCGACGGCGGGAACGGCGCCGGCCGTCTCTACCGCAGCCGCTGATGTGGCTGCCCGGCGCGAGCGGGCAGCCGAGGCCGCGGCACTCGAGAGCCAGGAGGTCGGTGGGGGGCGCCTCCAGGATGCGGTCGAGGCGGCGAGCGGCGAGCGGCTGCAGCGAGCTGCCGGGCAGATGGACGAGCTGACCGCCGAGTTGGCCCGCTCGCGGCGCGAGGCGGAGCAGGCGGCGCAGCGTCTGTCGCGGCAGGCCGAGGAGACGCTCGCGGCCATGCAGACGGCCGCGGCCGCGTACGGCGGCGCGGTGCCCGGGACCGGTGTCCCCGACTGCCCGCCTGAGTACCCGATCAAGGGGGATCAGGCGGCGATGCTCTACTACGCGCCCGGCCAGCGGATCTACGACGAGACGATCCCCCAACTCTGCTTTCGGAACAGCGCGGCGGCGGAGGCGGCTGGCTTCGCTCCGGCCCATCCGCCCGAGGGCGCGGCGGGGCTGGTCGTGGCCGAGGAGCGAGCGACGGTCGACATCGGGCGGAATGGGGTGGTGGTCGACGAGAGCGCCGCGGTCCCCGAGCCAGACGCGGGGGCAGCCGGGGATCGCGCGGATATCGTGGCCCGGGCGATCGCCGCGGCCGATGCCGGCGGGGTGCCTCCCGGCGCGATTCGTGGCGATGGCGGCCGCGACTGCCCAGGCGCCTACCCGATCAAGGGGGACCGCGCCACGATGCGCTACCTCGCGCCGGGCGCGCCGGGCTACGACGCGGCGATCCCCGAGTTCTGCTTCTCGAGCGTCGACTCGGCCGAGAATGCCGGCTTCTCGGCGTCACGATCCTAGAGCGGTCTGACGAAATCGTGTCATCCTTGATCGTGCGAAGCATCTGAGCTCCGTTGCGCCAGGCCGCCTGTGGCGCGAGGATGTCGCGCTTCGTTCGCGGTGGTGCGATTGCGCGCCACTCGGGCTCGTGGACGGGATAGGGGAGCATCATGACGATGACCGAGGCGCGCGGGGTGGTGCTGCGCGAGTTCGGGCAGCCGGTGACGGTCGAGACTGCGCCGGTGCCGGAGCCGGGGCCGGGCGCGGCGATCGCGCGAGTCGAGTTGGCCGGGGTCTGCGGCACCGATGTCCACCTGCACCACGGCCATCTGGCAATCCCGCTGCCCCTCATCCTCGGCCACGAGGGAGTAGGACGGATCGCGCGGCTCGGCGAGGGGCTGACGACCGATTTCTCGGGGAACCCGCTGCGCGTGGGGGATGCCGTCGTCTGGTCGTCGAACATCCCCTGTGGCCGGTGCCACTGGTGCGTCATCGCGGGGGAGCGAACCCTCTGCGAGACGCGCAAGGTCTACGGCGTCAACCAGCCGTTCGACCAGTTCCCGCACCTCTCCGGCGGCTGGGCGGATGCAATCTACCTGCAGCCCGGCTCGGCGATCTTCCGCCTGCCGGACGGCATCACCGCGGAGCACGCCATTGCCCTCGGCTGCGCCGGGCCGACGGCGATGCACGGGGTTATCGACGTGGCCGGCATCACGGCCGGGGACACGGTTGTCGTGCAGGGGAGTGGTCCGGTCGGCATCGCCTCGGCGATGTACGCCCATCTGGCCGGGGCCTCGCGGGTGATCATCGTCGGCGGCCCGGCGGGGCGGCTCGATCTGGCGCGGGAGATCGGCGTCGGCGACGCTCACATCGACATTTTCGCGTTTCCTGACCCCGCGGAGCGGCTGCGGCTGGTCCTCGACGCCACGCCAGGCCGGCGTGGCGCCGACGTCGTCCTCGAGTGCGCGGGGGTGCCGGAGGCGGTCGCCGAAGGATGGGAGATGGCCCGTCGCGGCGGCACCTTCCTCGCCCTGGGGCAGTACACTGACCGAGGGACGACGCCGCTCAATCCGCACGTCATCACGCGCAAGCAGCTCCGCATCGTCGGCTCCTGGGGCTTTGCCGAAAAGCACTATCTCGGCCACGTCGAGGCGCTCCCCCGCCTGGCCGAGCGCTTCGACCTCACCCGCCTCATCACCCGCTATCCCCTGGAGTCCGCCAACGACGCCCTCGCCGACATGGCCGCCGGTCGCGTAATGAAGCCGGTGCTGGATGTCAGTCGAGGAGTCGAGGAGTCGAGGAGCCGAGAAGAAGAGACAGCAAGCCGGCGAGACGGCCAGTCGGCAAGAACGACGGAAGCGTGAACCAACAGCCAATAGCCAACAGCCCGTCGTGCTAAACTGTTGCGTGCTCACAACTTGCAATGAGGCAGCGCGGCGCCATAGCCAAGTGGTAAGGCACGGGTCTGCAAAACCCTGATCGGCGGTTCGAATCCGCCTGGCGCCTCCAGACGGCACCCGCGAACGGGTGCCGTCATCCTTTTCAGGAGGTCTCCGATGCCCGATGACGCGCACGCCCCGGCCAACCCGCCCCTCGGCGAGACGCTCGAGTCGCGCCGGGGTTACGACGGCGCCTGGGTTCACGTCCGCGTCGATACCGTCCGGCTGCCGTCGGGGCGGATCGCGACGCGGGAGACGGTCGAGCATCCCGGCGCGGTGGCCATCGTCGGGGTGACGACCGACGGGCAGGTCCTCCTCCTGCGCCAGAGCCACCACCCGATCGGGCGTACGCTCCTCGGCTTGCCGGCGGGCACCCTCGAGCCGGGCGAGACGCCCGAGGCGTGCGCGCGGCGCGAGCTGGAAGAGGAGACGGGCTACCGGGCCGAGCGATTGACCCGGCTCGCCGCCTTCTACACCTCCCCCGGCTACACCAACGAGCGGATGACCGTCTTCCAGGCGGACGACTGCGAGCCCGCCGGGGGCGAGATCGACCCCGACGAGCTGATCCACGTCGTCCCCACGCCGATCGCCGATCTGCCGGCGCTTGTCGATCCCGGGCCCGGCCAGATCGAGGATGGGAAGACGCTCGTCGGCCTGCTCCTCTTCCTGCGGGAGCGACAAGCAACAAAATAGGTGCTGTGCCGAAAAGTCACCACTTCCTCTGTAGTACACCCCTCTTCTGTGCCAACCTGTCCGTTGCCTTTCTCTCAGAAGCCTCATAGCATGAGGTGGAGGTCATCGTGTCTGGCACCGGGGGTGCGGCCCGGCGTGACGCCCCGCAAGCGATGACCCAGCCAGGGATGGGACGAGTGGCCGGTCGGCCGGGTTCCCGCGGCAGGACGATGGATGGCGCCTGCCGCCGAGCGGGATCCGGTTCATGACCGCGCAAGCGGGGAGGGAAGGTCCGTGCTGGCACGGCGAGTGCTGTTGGTCGACGATCATCCGGTCTTTCGCGCCGGGTTGCGCCGCGTACTGGAGGCGACCGGGCGCTACGAGATCGTCGGGGAGGCAGGCAACGCCCACGAGGCGATCCGGGCCGCGGAGGAGACGCGTCCGGGGTTGATCCTGCTCGATGTCCAGTTGCCGGGCATCACCGGGCTGCGCATCACCCGCATTCTGCGGCGGAAGCAGACGCGGGCGCGGATCGTCGTCATCTCGGTCCACGTCGACGACGACCGCATCATCGAGGCGGTGCGCGCCGGAGCGGTCGGGTTCCTGCAGAAGGACATCGGGGCCGAGGCGTTCACCTCGGCGCTCTCGCGGATCTGCGCCGGTGAGAACCTCCTGCGCGCCGAAATGCTGGCGCGGCCTGACCTGGCGCGCCGGCTGCGGGCCGAGTTGCGGCTGCCGAGCGACGCCGCTGGCGGCGAGGGGCCGATGCCCCTTTCGACGCGCGAGCTGGCGGTCCTCGACTGCGTCGCGCAGGGGCTCTCCAACAAGGAGATCGCCGATGAGCTCTTCGTTTCCGAACAGACGGTGAAGAACCACATGACCTCGGTGCTGCGCAAGCTGAACGCGACCGACCGCGTCGGGGCCATCCTGCATGCCGTGCGGCAGGGATGGATGGAGGTGACGCCACCGGCGCCCGTTCATTCGGGCGGTGACGGCACGCGCGACGTGCAGACCGTCGCCTGACAAACCACGCCCTCTCGTCCGCCGTGCCCCTGGGGTTCCCAGACCCAGGGGCACGGCCATCTTAACGGGAAGTGCGGCGACCAGGTGCGGGAGAACGCCGGTATACTCCATACCCGGTGGCCGCGCTCGCGCGGCGTCGATTGCTGTTGCCCGTCGGGGCGGCAGCCGTGGCAAGGAGCGCTTGTGAACGATCTGGTTCCCGCCGATACCCGGGTGTTTCTCTTCCACAGCCCGAACGCCTCGCGCGATGCCGGGGCGGCGATGGACGGGGTCAACCAGTGGCTGAGCAAGGATCGCTCGCAAGGCCCCTATGCCAACCTGCGCGTGCGCGAGATCTCCGTCACGCCCGATGGCTCCGGCGGGGTTTACACCGTCGTCGTCTGCAGCCTGGGTCGAGTGGCCGATGCGAACTCCGGTGGAACCGAGTCGAGCGCGACCTGACGGGAGCGCGCGGCCACGCGTCGTCTTTCTGGCCAGCCCCGCGACCTATCGCACGGAGGCGTTCCTGCGGGCGGCATCGCGGCTCGATCTCGATGTCGTGCGGGCGATCGATACGCCGGCGGAGCTGCACGTCGAGGCGGCGTGTGGCGCGTTCCTCCCACTCGATTTCGCTGATCCTGACGCGGCGGCCGTCACGCTCGCGCGCCTCTCAGCGGAGCGGCCCATTGCCGCGCTGGTCCCTCTCGATGACAGCGCGACACTCCTCGCGGCGCATGTCGGGGCGGCGCTCGGCATGCCGCACAACGACCCCGACGCTGCGCTGGCGGCCCGTGACAAGTGGGTCATGCGCGAGGCGCTGCGACGGGGCGGCGTCCCGACGCCCGCGTACCGGCGCTTCCCCCTCTCGACCGATCCAATGGAGATCGTGGGCGAGATCCTCTTCCCGGTCGTTGTCAAGCCGACCACCCTCTCCGGCAGCCGTGGCGTCATCCGGGCCGACGACGCGATAGAGCTCGCTGCCGCGTGGGAGCGGGCGCGACGCATCGTGCTGCGCGAGAGCGGTTCCCCCGACGAGGGCGAGCTGCTGGTCGAGCGCTACCTCCCGGGGATCGAGGTCGCGCTGGAGGGGCTGCTGACGGGGGGACAGCTGCAGACGTTGGCCCTCTTCGACAAGCCCGATCCGCTGGAGGGCCCTTTCTTCGAGGAGACGATCTACGTCACCCCCTCGCGCCTGCCAGAGGCGACGCGCGCCGCGATCTCGGCGCGGACCGGCGAGGCCGCGGCCGCGCTTGGCCTGCGCGAGGGGCCGGTTCACGCCGAGCTGCGTCTCAACGACGAGGGGGTCTGGCTGATCGAGATGGCGGGCCGCTCGATCGGCGGCCTCTGCTCGACCATCCTCGAGTTCGGGGCCGGGGTCAGTCTGGAAGAGCTGATCCTGCGCCACGCCGTGGAGCGAACGCTGCCGGCGACGGAGCGCATCGGTGAGGCGGCCGGGGTGATGATGATCCCGATCCCGAAGGGGGGAATCCTGCGCGGCGTCTCCGGGATCGAGGCGGCGCGTGCCGTGCCAGGCGTGACGGGGGTCGAGATCACCGCGCCGCTCAACCAGCCGGTGACGCCATTGCCCGAAGGGGCGAGCTACCTCGGCTTCATCTTCGCCCGCGCCAGCGCGCCGGAGGATGCCGAGGCCGCGCTGCGTGCGGCGCATGACCGCCTCGCCTTCCGCATCGACCCGGCGATCAGCCTCTCCGCCGTCTGACCGTCGCGGGCAATCCTGCACATCGAGGACAGTGAACCGGGTAATGGTGCCCGCTGGTGTCGCGTAGGCGAGCGTCTCCCCGAGTCTGGCGTGCCGTAGCGCGTTGCCCAGCGGTGAATCGATCGAAACGCGCCGTGTGCCATCGCCCGGCGCGCGTTTGGCCACCAGCTCGTACGTCTCGTGCTCGTCGTCGCTGAACGAGATGGTGTACGCGATGCAAAAATCGCGCTGGGCCTGCGCGCGCCGCTCCCGGCGTCGCCGTAATGCTTCGTCGATGTCGCGCGGTGAAACACGGGCAAGTAGCTCGGCGTGATGCCGTAGCGGCCGGCAGGTGCGGCACTCGCGCAAGCCGTCCCGAATGGCGAGCTGCGGGTCGATATAGTAGCGAGAGTAGGCGATCCAGAGTACCCAATCACACTGAGTCAGATGGAACTTCTCCCCCTTGCCGGCGACGATCAGCGCCCACCTCGGTATCGGCGCCCAATCGCGAGACGACTCGACCCGGACAGGAATGGACATCATCCCCTCCACGAAAATACGCGTGCGCCTGCGCATGAGTAACTGAATGACCGGGATTCTCAGTGAGGATGATGCGGTTGTAAAGAGGACTCAAGCCCGGCTGCTCGAAGCAGCAATTGGCGGCGCGATCGAGACACCAGAAATTCCGTAGTTCTACCGATGACATGAGCGTCTCATTTCTCCAGGATGAAATCCGGCGATAGGTTCGTCGGAGGCATTCAGGAGGGGGACGCCGATATGGAGAGCGGCCGTTTCGACGCCATTGCGCGGACGCTGGGTGCGAGAGCTCCGCGCCGCGAGGTGAGCCGGTTCCTCGTCGCGGGGGCGCTGAGTGGGCTTGCCGCGAAATTCGGAGGCGCGGAGGTCGGCGCGAAGAAGAAGGGTGGCAAGAAGAAGGGGTGCAGCGGGGGGCAGAAGCGCTGCGGCAAGCGCTGCGTCCCGAAGTCGGGGTGCTGCAAGTCGTCCGAGTGCAGCAGCCTGCGCAACGAGTATTGCGAGAAGGGACGCTGCGGCTGTGCGAAGGGGGCGGTCATGTACAAGGGGCGCTGTGGCTTCCCGATCGAGTGCAAGAGCGTGGGGCTGGTCTGCAGTAGCCATTACGAGTGCTGCTCCGGACTCTGCACGATTTCGGATGGCGCTGGCCAGATGCGTTGCGACAAGGGAACGCAGCTCTGCATCGTCGACTACGACTGTGTCAGCGGCGAGTGCCGGGGGTACGTCTGCCCGGAGATCTGGAATCAGTGACCGTTGCGGCGCTGCGGGCGAGGAGGATCTCCCCCAGCGCCGCGACCGACTCGGCGATCGCGAGCGGGTTGGCGGCTGCCAACTCCTGCCGCGTGCCGTACCCGTAGCCGGCGGCGATCGTGGCGATGCCGTGCGTCCGCGCGCCGATTACGTCGTGCTCGCGGTCGCCGACCATCACGATTCGGCCCGTGTCGACGGCGGGGAGGGTGGCGAGCGCGTGGGCGATCACCCCCGCCTTGGCCACGCGCGAGAGATCGAGATTGCTGCCGGCGACCGCCGCGAAATGCCCGGCCAGCCCGAAATGCTCCAGGATCTGGATAACGTATGGCTCCGGCTTGGAGGAGGCGATGGCGAGGGTGACGCCAGTCTCGCGCAGCGCGGCGAGCAGTTCCGGGATACCTGAGTAGACGGCGTTCTCGAAGAGCCCGACCGTGGCGAAGCGCTCGCGATAGGCGGCGATCGCCTGCCGCGCCTGGTCGTCGTCGAAGCCGTAGTAGCGGCGGAACGACTCGGCGAGCGGCGGCCCGACGAAGGGGGTCAACTCCTCGGGGTCGGCCACGGCGATGCCGAACCGGGCGAGAGCGAACTGCACCGAGCGGGTGATGCCCGGCGCGGAATCGGTCAGCGTGCCATCGAGATCGAAGAGGATCAGGTCGTAAGGACGCCTGCTTTCACGAGAAATGGCATTCCTCCCACTTGGTGCAGAGCATCGATCGTGAAGGCCATCAGCCCCAGGGGCCATTTCCTGTCGACGCGACGTGCCGGCTGCCGCCAGGTCGAGTTCGGGGTCAGGGTTGGACGAGCTCGACACCGGCCTCGACTGCCGCGTCGGCAAGCCTGCGGTCCTGCGTTGCGAGCGGCAATCCCCGTCTCAGCGCGAGCTCGAGGTAGCTTGCGTCGTACGCCGAGAGGCGATGATCGAGGCCCACGGTGAACGAAGACCATCCGGCCGTGTCGAGGCTGAGGCCAGTGTCGATTTCGATGCGCAATCGCAAAACCGTGGAAAGGAGACCGCGAGCTTCGTTCTCCTGCAAGCGCTGCCGGCGAACGGCGATCAGGAGTCCGTTTGCCATCTCGAGGGGCCACACGATAGGCGCCAGCGCTGGTTGCTCATCGAGGACGCGGGCGACACCCGCCGCGTAGTCCGAATACCCGTCTTCGAAGATCCATGAGAGCGCCACCGAGGCATCCAGAACGAACGACACTACACCCGGCCTTCTTCGATGAGTTCACGGATCGTGATCCCGTCCAATCTCGGACGCCGTTCACGCCGGAATCGATGCAACTCCTCCATCGCGGCGGCTGCATCATCGGCACTCCTCGCCACGGGTACGAGTCGGGCGATAGGGGCGCCGTGGCGTGTAATGATGACCGTTTCCCCACGCTCGACCTTGTCGAGGAGCTCACTGAAATGGGTCTTGGCTTCGTAGGCGCCGACGGTAGTCATCACTCGCTCCTTTTCGACCGGTCCACGACCAGTTTAGATCGCGGCCGACGCCGGAACAAGCGATTCAGCCTGGGCCGGGAGCGGGATCAGGCGGCGGCGCGGCCTGCAGCGCGGCGAGGGCCTGGTCGGCCAGCGGGAGATCGGGCGCCTGGACGTAGAGAACCTCCTGGCCGTCGAGGAGGATACGCGCCGCGACCTCGCCGGTCACCTGGGCGACGTCGTCCGGGCTCTCGCCGTTGAAGACGCCGCCCCAGCGGGTCTCGCCGAATTGGGCGAGCGCGCGGCTGAAGGCGCGGGCATCCCGCGGCGTATCCCAGGCCGAGCGCCAGACGAGGATCTCCCGCTTCCCAGCGGCATCTTCCCAGAGGGCGAAGCGGTCGCCATCCCAGCCAGCGGCGGCATTGCGCGCGGCTTCGGGGAGATCGAGCTGGCCGGTGAGGGTGTTGAATCCCCGGCCGGGGCCGAGGTTGGCGAGCAGGAGCGCGGTCTGCAACTCGCCGAGTGTGTCGTCGGAGACGAGCTGCCACCCTACCCCGAGCGCAGAGGGTTCAGGGAGCGGCACGCTCACTGGCCGGTCGCGCTGCAGGTACTTTTGCGGGTGGAGGATCTGCTCGGTCGAGGCGGGCAGGTCGGCGTAGGCGGCATCGACCGCGTCCCATCCCTCCTCGCCGAGCAGCCGCGTGACGAAGCGCTCGCCCGAGAAGTAGGGGAAGACGAGCGTCGCGCTGACGGCGGCGGGCGCCCCGGCGAGCACCGGGAAGTCGGCGTTTGCCTCGCGCACGAGTGCGAGCGCCAGGTCGGGGTGAGCGGCCAGGTAGTCATTCGCGGCGCTGACCGCGTCCCCCTCGTAGAGCGCCAGCCGGGCCAGCGTTTCGTCGCTGTTGTCGCTCGTGGTCTCCTCCAGCCGGTCATTCGGATCGAGCCAGGCGTCCTGCAGGGCGTGGACGACCTCGTGCGCGTAGAAGTACGCCTCGGCGCCGAAGTCGCCGTCGGCGATGACGTACATCTCGTCGGTCACCGGGTCGTAGAAGCCGGCCGCCTGCTCGTTCATCAGCCGGATCGTGAGATCGAGGAGGTCGGTTCCCTCCGGGATAAGCCCCAGCGCCGCCAGCGCCCGCGACTCCCGCGCCAGTTCGGCGGGGTCGCTCTCCTCGGCGATCAGCTCGGGCATCATCCGCTCCAGCTCGTCACGGGAGAGGATGACGTCGTCGAGCTGGTCGAGCGGCGGCAGCTCGCGTATCTCGGCCGTCTCGCGCGCGATGCCCTCGAGCTTCTCCTGCAGCGCCACGTCCTGCGCCCGAGCCGGCGCATCATCCCCGATGGGCGCCAGAAGGAGCGCGGCGACGATCGCCAGCATTCCCCAGCGCCGGCCGCGATCACGCGCCATCGGCATCCTCGCGCTCCGCCGACGCCCAGACCTCGACTGGTCCTTCGTCCGGGTCGTCTTCGATGCGGCCGGTGCGACGTAATCCGGCGGCCGCGGCGACGCGCTCCGAGGCGACATGGCCGGGACGAATGGTCGCCCGTACCCG
>JADYYO010000208.1 GCA_020853615.1 Thermomicrobiales bacterium | reverse complement strand
CCCCCGGTCAACTCCCGCACCCGCTCCACCGGGTCGCCGACCGTCGCATCGACCAGGTCGGTAGCGCCGAACTCCCGCGCCAGATCGAGCTTCCACGGCATCGTGTCGATGGCGATGATCCGCCCCGCCCCGGCGATCTCCGCCCCCTGCACGGCATTCAGCCCGACGCCGCCGCAGCCGATCACCGCGACGGTACTCCCCGGCTCGACCTTCGCCGTGTTGATCACCGCGCCGACGCCGGTCGTCACCGCGCAGCCGATCAGGGCGGCGCGGTCGAGCGGCATGTCGTCGCGGATCTTCACCAGCGTGTTCTCGTGGACCAGCAGATACTCGGCGAAGGCGGAGAGGCGCAGGAACTGGTGGATCGGCTCGCCATCGCGCGAGAGGCGCGGGCGCTCCCCCTCGCCCCGCTCCAGTCCCTGCCGGTTGCAGAGGACCGGCCGCCCGGAGAGGCAGTACTCGCAGCGGCCGCAGAAGATGGAGAGGCAGCCGATGACGTGGTCGCCGGGGCGCAGATCGACGACATCCTCGCCGACCGCCTCGACGATGCCGGCGACCTCGTGGCCGGGGATGGTCGGCGTGTCGTGGGCGTACTTCCCTTCCATGAAATGGAGATCGCTGTGGCAGAGCCCGGCGGCGGCGGTGCGGACCAGCACCTCGCGCGGGCCCGGCCGATCGACCTGGACCTCACCGACCTCCAGCTCGGACGGAATACGCTCGAGCACCGCGGCGCGCATCGTTCCTTCCTTTCCCATCCCACGACAACGCGGCTCATTGCAGGCAAACCGGCCGTATTGTCGCCGAACGGGCCGCCGGGCGACGGGCGGCCGCGGTGAACTCGCCGTCCGCACGGACGGGATCGGCAAGACGGGCGCGTCGATCCCACCCCAACGGGCGGGGTGAACCGCCCCTGCGGACGAGGGCAACGTGCCGCCCCGCATTCACACTGAGCAGGCGACACATGATGGCGGGATAATCTGCCGATTGCCCGTGGGTGAAGCGACGGCGCGGGCCTCGCACAGGGCCGCGGGCGGCGGGGACGAGAAGGCAAGCAAGATGAACGGAACGAGGCTCAACCACCTTGTGCGGCGGATGACGGCGCTGGGATCCCGCCGCGATCTCGTGCGCGCGCTCGCCGCGCTGTCCATGACGGGCTGGGCGGCCGCGCTGCCCGGTATGGCGGCCGCAGCCGAGCACAAGCGAGACGGTGTGACCACGGAGCGACACAAGCACAAGAAGAAGTGCAAGCCGAAGCCGAAGGCCAGGATCTGCGCCGGCAAGTGCGGCGTGGTCAAGAACAACTGCAAGAAGAAGGTCAACTGCGGCCCCTGCTGCACCGTCTGCCCAAGCGGCTGCGCCTACACCACGCTCCAGGCGGCAGTCGACGCCGCCCAGACGGGCGCCACGGTGCGGATCTGCGCCGGCACCTTCGCCGGGGAGGCGGGGCGGGTGGTCATCGCCAAGAACCTGACCCTCGTCGGGGCCGGGACCGGGAAGACGATCCTCGATGGGGAGAGCGCGGACAACCAGCGCGTCGTCGATGTTGCCCCCGGCGCGGTCGTCACGATTCGGGACCTCACGATCATGCGCGGCAACCACCCCTCCGATGTCGGCGGCGGCGTCCGCAACCAGGGCACGCTGACCCTCGACGGCTGCCTCATCGGAGAGAACAAGGCCGGCAGCGGAGGCGGCGTCTTCAACGAGATCCACGCCACGCTCACCCTCACCGACTGCACGATCGACGGCAACGCGGCCACGGCCGGTTCCGGCGGAGGGCTCTACAACTCGAATGACGCCACGCTCACCGCGCGAGGCTGCACCATGGTCGACAACACGGCCAGGAACGGCGCCGGGCTGTACAGCTACGACGCCTCGCTGTCGATGACCGACACCACCGTCAGCGGCAACACGGCCACGAATCAGGGCGGGGGCGTGCGGGTCACCGCGGGGGGTACGGCCCTCCTCAGCCGGTGCCGGCTCGAGAACAACGCCGCCGAGGATGGCGGCGGCCTCATGAACCACCTCGCGGTGGTCACCATCGGCGACAGCCAGATCACGGGCAACACCGCCACCACGGGTGGGGGCGCCTATGTCGGGGGCGGCGGGACGGTCACGCTCGACAACAGCGATGTCACCCAGAACACCGCCTCGTTCGGTGGGGGGATCTTCAACGAGTCGGGCACCGTGGCGCTCGTCAACGGGGCGACGGTGACGGCTAACGAGCCGAACAACTGCGCCGGCACCACCCCCGTGCCCGGGTGCTCGGGCTAGTCCGACCGGCACAGAAGGAGAGGCGGCGCCCCTCGCGCCGCCTCGTGGGTCGATTATGGCCAGTTGCGGTACTATCCCGCCTCGGAATTACGCCCGGGCGAGCGAGGGATGGGGGAGCGGGTGGCAAAGGCCGCGACAGCGCAGCAGAAGCATATCTTCGTCATCAATGACACCGTCGCCATTCTTGACCTCTTCCGCGAGCTGCTCGAGGAGGAGGGGTACCGGGTCACGACCGACGGCTTCTCCGTCGAGCTGATGGAGATGCTGGGCCGCGTCAAGGCGGATCGACCCGACCTGCTCGTGCTCGATTTCATTATCCAGGACGAAGGGCGCGGCTGGCAGTTCCTGCAGATGCTGAAGATGGACCGCGAGACCGCCGATATCCCGGTCATTGCCTGCACGGCCGCCGTGAAGCTGGTCGAGGAGCTGCAAATGCACCTCGACACGATGGGCGTCTCGGTCGTCCTCAAGCCGTTCGACATCGAGCACCTGCTGGCGAAGATCGACGGCGTCTGGGACGGGGCGGCCGTCGACGCCTGAGGCGACGCGCGCTCGCGTGCCACCCAGCGTGCCCACCCCATATGATGGAAGGGGCATCGGCGCCGGAGGTGCGGCCACCTCGCGGCCTTCTCCTGTCCGGGCTGGCCGCAAAACCCGGTAGAAAACCCGGTACTTCGGGGACTTCCCATGTCGGGCCCGCGCGCGCAGAGTGGCGGCAAGACATAGTCGCACGCGAGCCTGAGGGTGTGCGCCTCCCGAGGATGCCCATGGACGCCAACCGCTTCGACCACCTCGTGCAATCGCTCGTCCTCTCCGCCAGCCGCCGCCGACTGCTGGCCCTGCTGGCCCCGCTCCCCCTCCTCGGCGGGCTGCTCCCCTTGGTTGACGAAGAGACGGCCGAGGCGAAGAAGCGGCCCAAGCACCGGGTGCGCCGCCCTCCCCACTGCCAGGGCCGCCACACGAGCCGGTGCCGGAGCAAACGGACGCGCAAGAAGCGCTGCAAGGCGAAGTCGAAGGCGAAGACGTGCGCCGGCAAATGCGGGCCGATCAGAAACAAGTGCCGGAAGACAGTCGACTGCGGCTCCTGCGCCTGCGATCCCCCCTGCGGCGAGTGCCTGATCTGCGATGACCGGACCGGGCAGTGCGTCCCCGACCCTGAGCAGCAGGGCGACGCGTGCGGCGAGACGGGCCAGATTTGCCAGGCGGACGGGACGTGCGCCTGCGACGCGAAGAGTTGTGCGGCGTGCGAAACCTGTCAGGCCGACGGGCGCTGCTCGGCCCCCTGCCAGGGCCGCGGCTGCTGCGACCGCGCGGGGGTCTGCCAGCCGGGCACGACCGACGCGGCCTGCGGCACGCGGGGGGGCGCGTGCGCGAGCTGCACCGGGTTCAACCACTGCCAGGGTGGGGTCTGCCGCTGCGTGCCGACCACCTGCCAGGCCGAGGGGAAGGCGTGCGGCACGATCGGCGACGGCTGCGGCAGCCGGCTCGACTGCGGGACCTGCTCCGGCACGACCCCGATCTGCAGCCGCGCCAACCGCTGCGTCGCCTGCTCGGCCGCCACCCCCTGCCCGGCCGGCTTCCTCTGCCAGGCGGACGGCTCCTGCCGCGCCTGCGACATCACCTGCCCGGCCACCGATCACACCTGTGCCGGCAGCGAGCTGCAGGCGAAGCTGGCCAATGGCGGGACCATCGTCGTCTGCCCCGGCCGCTACACGGGGGCCTTCACCATCCCCGGCAACGTGACCGTCACGGTCATCGGCGCCGGCGCCGGCGACGACCCGGCCAGCAACACCATCCTCGATGCGGACGGGAGCGGCACCACCCTCACCATCAACAACAACGCCCCGGTCGATCTTCAGCGCCTGCGCGTCACCGGCGGGAAGAGCATCGGCGCCGCCGGCATCTCCAACGGCGGTCGCCTGACGATGACCGGGTGCACGCTGGCCGGCAACAACGGGCAAACCGGCGTGGGCGGCGGACTGTACAACTTCCCGCCCGGATCAGCCACCCTGACCAATTGCACGATCACCCAGAATAGCGCGGCATCCGCGGGCGGCCTCTATCAAAACAGCCACCACGGGGCCATCACCCTCATCGGCTGCGTCATCTCCAGGAACACAGCCACGCAGGGGGTCGGCGGAGGCATCCAGGTCAATGACGGCGTCGTGAACCTCGATGCCGGAACCAGTGTCACCGAAAACAAGGCTGCGATGAGCGGCGGCGGCATCTTCAAAAACATCATCTCCGGCACCGTGAACCTCAACGGCGCGACGGTCAGCGGCAACCTACCCGACAACTGCGT
>JADYYO010000207.1 GCA_020853615.1 Thermomicrobiales bacterium | reverse complement strand
CCACGAGTGCGTCGAACTGATCGGGATCCATCGGGCCTCCAGCCTCCCTGGACGATCTCGACCGCTACACGACTCGGTAATCTCAGGATGATCTCACGATAGCTGCGTGATCCTATCAGGACACGGCCCGCCGTCAAGTGGCTGGAGCGCGTGTCCGAGTACCCCGGAAGTCCTGAATTTTTTGCGGGCGCGATTGCCGCGGGTGCGCGTGCGATTTCTGAAGCCGCGGCCGCGTGGCACGGGAGGTGCGGGGCCGGGTCGAGCACTAACGCTTCGTGGAAGACGGTCACGCCGGAGACGCCCATGGTTCGATCGCTCCTCCTCGCGCTCGCCCTGCTGTTGACGGCCGGCCTCGCGCCGCTGGCGCGGGCCCAGGACGCCACGCCGGCGGCCAGCCCCGTCGCTGAGGCGATACCCGACCTGACAGGGGTGGCCCCTCAATGGCTCGAGGGCGAGCGAAAGGATGCCTTCGCCGCCTTCATGGCCGACGCCCTGGCAACCTGCGCCGTGCCGGGCGCGTCGGTCGCGGTCGTCCAGAACGGCGAGGTCGTCTTCCTCGAAGGCTTTGGCGTCCGCCATGTCGGCCGCTCCGCGCCCGTCACGCCCGATACCCTGATGGACATCGGCTCGGTCACCAAGTCGTTTACCGCGACCTATGCGGCGACCCTGGTCGATGCCGGCCTCGTCTCGTGGGACACCCCGGTCATCGATCTCCTCCCCGATTTCACCCTCTCCGACCCGGAGGTGGCGCGGCGCCTGACGCTCGCCGATCTCTACTCCGCGGCGTCGGGGCTGCCGCGTCGCGACCTCGAATTGGTGCTCGACTTCAATAGCTTCACGCCGCGGCGTCTCCTCGCGGAGGTGGCGACGCTGCCGCTGACCGCGCCCGTCGGCGAGCGCTACCAGTACAGCAACCAGGCCTTCGCCATCGGCGGCTATGCGGCGGCAGCCGCCGATGGGGCCGCGCCGGATGGCCTGCTGCAGGGCTACGAGCTGGGGGTTCGGGCTCGCGTGCTCGATCCGCTCGGCATGGAGCGCTCGACCTTCGACCTCGTCGAGGTGCTGCGCGGCGACTACGCGACGCCCCACGCCACGGGCATCTCCGGCACGCCGGAGCCGGTCTCCCTACTGCGCGAGGGGAACTTCGTGAAGGCGGTCGCGCCCGCCGGCGCGCTCTGGTCGAGCGCGCGCGAGATGGCGGCATACCTGCAGATGCAGCTCGGGCACGGGCTCGCTCCCGACGGCGACCGGGTCGTCTCGGTGGAGAATCTGGAGCGAACGTGGGCACCGGGCGTCGCCATCCCGCCCAATCCGGAGTTGCCGCCCGTCCTGAACGCAAGCATGCAGCACTATGGCCTCGGTTGGGCGATCGGCGACTACGGCGGCCTGACGCTGATCAGCCACAGCGGGGGGACCTTCGGCTTCTCGACCGAAGTCGCCTTTCTCCCCGAGGCCGATCTCGGCATCGCGGTGCTGACGAACGAGTCGACCTGCGGCGGGTTGATCGCCTACGCCGCGCAGTACCGCCTCTTCGAGCTCGTCTTCGACCAGGAGCCCCGGGCGGCCGATGAGTTCACGGCGTTCCTAAATGCCGCCATGGCGCAGCGCGAGGCCGTCGTCGCCAAACTGCAGCCGGTGGACGAGAGCGCGGCGGCCGCCATGGCCGGCCGCTACACCAACCTCGATCTCGGCGAGATCGCCATCCGTCGTGAAGGGCGCGAGGTGATCCTTGATGCCGGCGAGGTGCAATCGCGCCTGCGCGCGCTGCAGCTCGTGCCGGGCGGCCCGCTGGTCTACGTGCCGATCGATCCGCCGCTGACCGGAGCGCCCATGTGGCTGACCGTGCAACCGAACGCGGCGGGGCAGATGACGCCGGTAATCACGCTGGTCAACGAGCCAACCGAACCGCCGCTCCTCTACCCCTTCACGCCGGTCGCGACGGCTGCCGGAGCGGCGGCCACGCCCGCCGCCTGACCACACCGATGCTACCCTTGCACCATCACGGCAAACGGCAGCGCACGAGTGGAGAGCATCGGGGTGAAAGAGACCGGGCAGGCGCCCGACAAGCAGTTGCTCGACCGGCTGAGCGATGAGGGCATCGAGCATCTCTGGGTGGCGTACACCGACTACAACGGCCGCACGCAGGGCAAATCGATTCCGCGCTCGCGCTTCGCCAGCACCTTCCAGAAGGGGATCAGCTTCGCGCGGGCCAACCTCGGCCACAACGTCCTCGACAGCGGCGCGCCCGACACCATTTTCGGCGCCGACAGCGGCGATTTCTTCGCCGTGCCCGACCCGGCTGCCTACGCGCCCTTTCCCCTCTTCCCGGCGACGGGGCGCGTCTACTGCTGGATGCGGCAGGAGGGCGGCGAGCCCTGGGAGGGCGACCCCCGCTGGCAGTTGCAGCGGCAGGTCGATGCGCTCGCTGACCTCGGCTTCAGCGCCCAAGTCGCCTACGAGCCGGAGGGGTACATCTTCCGCATCGGCCCGGACGGCGAGCCCGCGCCGATCGACCCGCGGGGCATGTTCACGCTGGACGGCCTCGAGCAGCATGCCGACCTGCTCCACCGCATCAGCGACACGCTGGAGCAGATGAACGTCGGGCTGGAGCAGATCGCGACGGAGTACGGCCCCGGGCAGTTCGAGGTCAACATCCGTCACGCCAACCCGATCAAAGCCGCCGACGACCTGCTGACCGTGCGCGATGTCACCCACGCCCTCGCCCGGCGCGAGGGGGTGGTCGCCAGCTTCATGCCGAAGCCGTTCGACACGGCGGCGGGCAGCGGCCTCCACGTCCACCTCTCGCTCTGGGACCGCGACGGTGGCTCGGCCATGGCGCAGGATGCCGCCAACCCGCATCCGAGCGGGCTTTCGGCGGCCGGCCGCGCCTTCCTCGGCGGCATCCTCCGCCACGCGCCGGCGCTGGCGGGCATCGGTTCGCCGACGGTTAACTCCTACAAGCGGCTCCTCCCCGGCTCCTGGGCGCCGGCCCACGCTGCCTACGCGGTCAGCAACCGCTCGCCCTTCGTCCGCATCCCCAGCGGATCGCGGCCGCGGATCGAGGTTCGCTCCGGCGACAACACCACGAACCCCTACATCTTCCTGGCCGCGATCCTTGCGGCGGGGATCGCGGGGATCCAGGAGGGGATCGATCCTGGCCTGCCGACCGAGGGGGATCTCGGGCACATGCCGACCGAGGAGCTGGCGGCGCGGGGCATCGCCATGCTGCCGCGAACGGCCGCGCAGGCGCTGGCCGCGGTCGAGTGCGACCCACTGATGCGCGAGGCGCTCGGCCCGGTCGTCTTCGACGAGTGGCTGAAGGTCAAGCGCTCCGAGGCCGCGCTCTACGACACGGTCGTCTCTCCCTGGGAGCGGCGGGCGTATCTGCGCACATAGGGCGCGATGATCAGCAGTCGACTCAGCACGATGGCGTTGCGGCGATAAGCCGAGCGCCGGAGTGATCCAGGCCGACAGGAAATATGGATCTGCAAGCTCCTGGACCGGCTGCCGCGACCTACTCGTCCGTCTTGCCCTGCGCGGCGAAGGGCCGGTATAGTCGAGCATCGAGCAGATTACCCGTCCCACCGCGAGGTCGAGATTCCCGCCTATGACTGACAGCCAGCCGCAACCCGCCGCGCTCCCCGCCGGCGCCTTGATCATCTCAGCGGCCACCACTGGCTCGTGGCCGACGAAGGCGCAGAACCCGAACGTGCCGACGACGCCGGAGGAGATCGCCCAGGCCGCGATCGCCTGCGGCGAGGCGGGCGCGGCCATCGTTCATATCCACGTCCGTGACGATGACGAGAAGGTGACCTGCGACCCCGAGCGCTACGCGCGCGTGCGCGAGCTGGTCGAGGCCGCCGGGTCGGACGTCATCATCAACATGAGCACCGGCGGCGGCGCCGGCACCTCGAGCGACGAGGAGCGGATGGCCCCGGTGGCGCTGGCTCCGGAGATCGCCTCCTTCGACTGCGGGTCGGTCAACTTCGGCGAGCGCGTCTTCGTCAACTCGCCCGCGTTTCTCAGGGAATTGGCGGCGCGAATGAATGCACATGATGTGAAGCCGGAGATCGAATGCTTCGAGCCGGGGCATGTCTGGAACGCGCTGCGCCTGATCGACGAGGGGCTGCTGCGCCCCCCCTTCTGGTTCCAGTTCGTGCTCGGCGTGCGCGGCGGCAGCCCGCCCGAGGTCAAGCAACTGCTGAACATGGTCGAGATGCTTCCCGCCGGGGCGCACTGGTCGGTCTGCGGCATCGGCCGGGCGCAGCTCCCGTTGGGGATGGCCGCGATGGCGATGGGCGGCCATGTGCGGACCGGGCTCGAGGACAACATCTGGTACCACAAGGGCCAACTGGCCGAGAGCAACGCCCAGCTCGTCGCCCGCATCGCCCGCATCGCCGGTGAGATGGGGCGCCCGCTGGCGACGCCCGATCAGGTGCGCGCCCTCCTCGGCCTTCATGGCGCGCCGGCAGCATCGGCCGCGGCAACGACCGCCTGAACCATGACCTTTCGCGTCGCCGCCGCGCAGATCGCGCACGAAACCAACGTCTTCTCCTCGGTGCCGACCGACTACGCGGCCTTCGTCGCCTCGGGTCTCAGCATCGGGGCGGAAGCGATCATCGCCAACCGCGCCGAGACCAACACCGAATTCGGCGGCTTCCTCCGGGCCGCGACCGTGCAGGGGTTCGAGCTGCTCCCGATCCTCGCCGTCTGGGCGACGCCATCGGGGAAGGTGACGCGGGACGCGGCCGAACGCCTGACCCGGATTCTGACCGACGGCCTGCGCGAGGCGCTGGCGGACGGGCCGCTGGACGGCGTGCTCCTCGCGCTCCACGGCGCCATGGTGACCGAGGTCGACGACGACGGGGATGGCGCCATCCTGCAGGCGGTGCGCGAGATCGTCGGCCCCGACGTGCCGATCGTCGCCACACTCGATCTGCACGCCAACATCTCACCGCGCATGGTCGAGCTGGCCGATATCCTGATCGGCTACGAAACCTACCCGCACATCGACATGGCCGAGCGGGGGGAAGAAGCCGCGGCGACGCTGGCGCGGCTGATGCGCGGCGAGATCGCGCCGACGGCCGCGCTGCGCAAGCCGCCCATGCTGCCGACTTCGCAGCGGATGACGACCGGCCGCATGCCGATGCGCGCGTTGATGGATCAGGCGCGGCAGATGGAGGAGGATCCTCGGGTCCTCAACGTCACCATCGCTGGCGGCTTCCCCCCAGGTGACAATCCCGACGCCGGGTTTGGCATCGTGGTGACGACCGACAACGACCCCGGGCTGGCGATCGCGCTGGCGGACGAGCTGACGGCGGCGGCCTGGTCGCTGCGCGACGGCTTCCTCGGCGGCGTGGCGAGCTTCGCGCACGCCGCCGAACTGATCCGCGAGCTTGCCAGCGGCGACGACCCGGAGATGCCGACGAGCGGGCCGCTGGTGCTGGTCGATATTGCCGACAATCCGTGGACGGGCGGTCCCGGCGATAGCGCCGAGTTGGTGCGCTTCCTCTTCACGGAGCAGGTCGCGGGGGGAGCGGTCGCCCTGGTGCGCGACCCGGATGTGGTGCAGGAGGCGATCGCGGCCGGCCCCGGCGGCAGGATCGTCGTCGAGCTGGGCGGCAAGACCGATCGCCTGCACGGCGATCCCCTCGACGTGCAGGCCTATGTGAAGCTCCTCAGCGACGGGAAGTATGTCAACGACGGGCCGATGATGGCCGGCCTCACCGTCGACCTCGGGCCGACGGCTCTCCTCCTCTGCGAGCCCGCCTCCGGCCCGCCCGCGCCACCGGTCGAAGTGCTGGTGACGACCCGCGCGGAGACGCCGATCGACCTGAACGTCTTCCGGGCCCACGGCATCGAGCCGACGCGGCGACGGGTGCTGGGGCTCAAGGGGAAGGGGCATTTCCGCGCCGCGTTCGAGCCGATCGCGCGGCGGGTCGTCCTCGTCGAGGGGCCGGGGATCACGGGGGCGGATCTCTCCCGCCTCACCTTTCACAACATTCGCCGGCCGATCTGGCCGCTCGACCCCGTCGAGGCGATCGCGTTTTCGGGGTGACGTTGGGCGTTGGGTGATAGGTGATGGGGATTCGGGTGTTGGAAGCGTCACCGAGATAGTTGCCGCTCCCATTACCCTAGGCCGCTAACTCCCTATCACCCATCACCTCCATTACTGGCCGCCGACCTCGCGGAACTCCGCGTCGACGGTCTCTTCCTCGCCTTCGGGGGCCGCGCCGGCGCCTGGTCCGGTGCCGTTGCCGCCCGGCTCCGCGCCGGCGGCCGCGCCCGCCTGCTCGTACATCGAGGTGCCGACCTGGGTCAGCGTCTGCACCATCGACTCGTAGGCCGGGCGGAGGCGATCGGCATTCTGCGGCTCGTTCTCCAGGATCTGCTTGACCTCCTGGACCTTGCGGTCCAGCTCCATCTTCAGCTCGGACGGAATCCGGTCGCCGTAGTCGCGCAGGGTGTTCTCCGCCTGCGCCAGCATCGACTCGGCATCGTTGCGGAGCGAGATCGCCTCGCGGCGGCGACGATCCTCCTCCGCGTTCGCCTCGGCCTCCTGGATCATCCGCTGCACGTCGGCCTCGGAGAGGCCGGACGAGGCGGTGATCGTGATCTTCTGCTCCTTGCCGGTCGCCTGATCCTTCGCCGTGACATTGAGGATGCCGTTGGCGTCGATGTCGAACGTCACGTCGATCTTCGGCGTGCCGCGCGGCGCCGGTGGGATGCCATCGAGGATGAACTTGCCGAGGCTCCGGTTGTCGGCCGCCATCGGGCGCTCGCCCTGCAGGACGTTGATCTCGACCTGTGGCTGGCTATCCGAGGCGGTGGTGAAGGTCTGGCTCTTGCGGGTCGGGATGGTCGTGTTCCGCTCGATCAGCGGGGTGGCGACACCGCCGAGCGTCTCGATCGACAGCGTCAGCGGGGTAACGTCGAGGAGGAGGATATCCTTCACCTCGCCGCCGAGCACGCCGCCCTGGATCGCCGCGCCGAGCGCGACGACCTCATCCGGGTTGATGCCCCGGTGTGGCTCCTTGCCGAAGAAGCTCTGCACCTTGCGCTGGACCGCCGGCATGCGGGTCTGGCCGCCGACAAGGATCACCTCGTTGATGTCCCCCTTGCTCTGCCCGGCGTCCTTGAGCGCGGCCTCCATCGGCGGCACGGTGCGGTCGATGAGGGGCTGCGTCAACTGCTCCAGCTTCGAGCGCGTCAGGGCGATATTGAGGTGCTTCGGGCCGCTGGCGTCGGCGGTGATGAAGGGGAGGTTCACGTCGGTCTGCTCGACCGAGGAGAGCTCGATCTTCGCCTTCTCGGCCGCCTCCTTCAGCCGCTGCAGGGCCATGCGGTCCTTGCGCAGGTCGATCCCTTCCTGGCGCTTGAACTCGTCGGCCAGGAAATCGATAACCACCTGGTCGAAGTCGTCGCCGCCGAGGTGAGTGTCGCCGTTGGTCGCCTGGACCTGGAAGACCCCTTCGGCCAGGTTCAACACCGAGATGTCGTAGGTGCCGCCGCCGAGGTCGTAGACCGCGATCTCCTCGTCGCCCTTCTTGTCGAGGCCGTAGGCGAGGGCAGAGGCCGTCGGCTCGTTGATGATGCGCTGCACCTCGAGCCCGGCGATACGGCCGGCGTCCTTGGTGGCGTCGCGCTGCGCGTTGTCGAAGTAGGCGGGGACGGTGATGACCGCCTGCGTCACCTTGTCGCCGAGATAGGCCTCGGCGTCGGTCTTCATCTTCTGCAGGATCATCGCCGAGATTTCCTGCGGGCTGTACCAGCGGTCGCCCATCTTGACCTCGACGTCGCCATTCTTCGCGGCGCGAATCTGGTACGGGACCAGCGCCTTGTCGCGCTGCACGACGGGGTCGTCGTACTTGCGGCCGATGAACCGCTTCACCGAGAAGACCGTGTTCTCCGGGTTCGTCACGGCCTGCCGGCGCGCAAAGCGGCCGACGAGCCGCTCGCCGTTCGGCGTCACGGCGACGACCGAGGGCGTCAGCCGCTCGCCTTCGGCGTTCGGGATGACCGTCGGCTCGCCACCTTCGATGGTGGCCATGACCGAGTTGGTCGTTCCCAGGTCGATTCCAATCGTGCGTGCCATCCTGATCCTGCTCCTCTCATTGCGAGTTGGAAGTTGGTGGTCGGAAGTCGGAAGTCGGGAGTCGTAAGTCGTAAGGTATCCGCGCGTGCGCACCGGAACCGGCGACTTCCGTCTGCTTACGACTCACGACTTCCGGCTTTCGGCTTCCGACTCACGACTCACCGCTTATGACGCTCCACTTCCGCCTTCCGGCTTCCGTCCCACTTTCACCATCGCCGGCCTCAGGACGCCCTCACCGAGCCGGTATCCCGGGGCATAGACAGCCACCACGGTGTCGCCGCCCGGTTCGGCCTCCACGGCATCGTGGATCGTGTGGTCGAACGGCTGGCCCATCGCCTCGATCGGCGTCACGCCGTATCGGCGCAGCGTGTTCATCAGCTTCTGCTCGACCAGCCGCATCCCCTCGGCGATGGCGGAACCCTGCTCGTCTTCCGGAATCGCCTCGAGCCCGCGCTGCAGGTCGTCGAGCACGGGCACAACGTCGCGCAGAAGCCGTTCGTTGGCCGCCAGCCGCAGTTGCTCCCGCTCCTGCTCGTTGCGCCGGCGGTAGTTGGCATATTCGGCGGCGGTTCGTTGCAACTGGTCGAGATACTGGTCCCGCTCCGCCGTCAGGGCCGCGATGTCGCCGTTTTCGCCCTCCGTCTCCTGCTCCTCGAGGGCCACGGCCTCGTCCGGCTCGGCTCCATCAGATCGCGCATCCGTCACCTGTTCGCTCCCAACTCCCCACCAAGGGGATCGTCGTGGTCTCGCCTGCGCCTGGCGCATCCGGCGAACCGTCATCGCGTCGCGGCCCTCCCTCATCGTGCCCGCCTTTCACTGGTCTACTGGCCGTGCAGATCGGCCATCAGATCGCTCATCAGCCGGGCCATATAGCGGACGGACGAGATGGAGCGGTCATAGGCCATGCGCGTTGGCCCGACGACCCCCAGCACGCCGACGACCTCGTCATCGACCCCATAGGTGGAGACGACGATGCCGAGGCGCCGCAGCTCATCGGTCTGGTTCTCCTCGCCGATAAAGACCCTGACGCCGGGGGCATCTTCCAGCCGGGGCAGGATCGCGCTGACGAACGATCCGCCGCCCAGTAACGTGAGCAATTCCTGTGCCTCGGTCGCATCGCTGAATTCCGGCTGCGCGAGGACGTGCTCGAGCCCGGAGTGGCGCACCGGCGCGACGCTGGCGGTCATCGCGCGCATCGCGATCTCGACCTGCGCCAGCGCCACCCGGGCCAGCGCGCTGGCGCCCGCGGCGTGCCCCGCGATCTCGTCCGCCGTCAGCCCCCGCAACGGAGGGACCAGCGCGTCCGCCAGCGCGGAGAGGGTCTCCTGATCGGCGTCGTCCGGCCAGTGCGTCATCAACTGGCGCACGGCGCCGTCGGTCGTCACCAGAATGACGAGCCCGAGCCGGGGTTGCAGCGAGATCAGTTCGAGGTGGCGCAGGCGGGGCGTCTGCGGGATCGGGGCGGAGACGACCGAGACATTGCCGGCCGCGCGGGCAAGCGTCGCCGCGGCAAGCTCGATCCACTGCTCGAGCTGCAGCTCGACCTGGCGAAACTGATGCAGGATCGTAAGCTGCTCGCTCGAGGAGAGCTCGATGTTCCCCATCAGGTGCGCGACGAAGTAGCGGTACCCCTTGTCGGTCGGAATGCGGCCGCCGGAGGTGTGCAGGTGCTCGAGATAGCCGAGTTCCTCCAGCCGCGCCATCTCGTTGCGGATCGTCGCCGGGGAGACGTCGATGCCCGAGAGCCTGACCAGCGCTTTCGATCCGATCGGCCGGCCAGAAGCGACGTATTCGCGCACGATGACGCGCAGGATAACCCGCTGCCGCTCCGAAAGCGGCTGCTCGGATCCCGTGGACTTCCTGCTCGTCGTTCGGCGGTTCCTGTCGCTCACGGCATGCTCCCGAGGATATCTTAGCACTCTCTGTGAGAGAGTGCTAATAACGGAAGCATACACTGTGACATAACCCGTGTCAACGTGCGGTATCTGCCCGCGCGGGTCGCACGCTGCGCTGCTCGTGCCGCGAGAGCTCAACGCTCGGGTTGCCCCGGATCGTCCCGCATGGCAGCGCTGATCAGGACATCACGCCCGTATGCTGGCGTGAATGTCTCGCCGACCGCGAGCTCCGGCAGGCGTTCGCCGCGCGGGACCTGGAAGCAGCCGTCCTCGCCGGGCAGGAAGCCGGACACCACTCCCGCCGATTCGTACCAGGCGATCACCTGCCCCGAGCCGACGGGCGTCTCCGCCGTTGGCGGGCCAGCGGGCGCGGAGCAGTGCGCCTGCCAGTGCTTGCCGAGCCAGGCGTCAAAGTCGTGGACTGCGCGCAGGGCCGTCAGCGCCTCGGCGTACCGGCGGGCAAGGTCGAACGCGGCGGGCATGGGCGGGCGTCCCGGATCGTCGCGCGATGGCTACGAGGTGACGGGCACGTTCGGGCCGCGCAGCCAGGTCGTGCAGTTCGGGCAGCGGTTCGCCTCCGCCGAAATCGGGCTGAGGCACTGCGGGCAGAGCGCCGGCTCCTCGGCGGCTGGCGAGGGGGCGACCCGCGCCATCAGCGTGTTCATCGGCTTGATGATCAGGAAGAAGACGACGAGGGCGATGATCAGAAACGAGATGACGGAGTTCAGGAAGGCACCGTAGCGGAAGACGCTGTTGTTGATGGTGAAAGTCAGCCCCGAGAAATCGGGCTGGCCGCCGATGGCCGCGATGATCGGGGTGATGATGTTCTCGACCAGCGAGGTGACGACGGCCCCGAAGGCGGCCCCGATGACAACCGCGACGGCCAGATCGAGGACGTTCCCCCGCATGATGAACGCCTTGAACTCGTCGATTATCCCGCGCATGGCGCCTCCCCCAACCGATCCATCCCCGGGCAGCCGCCCCGTCGCGGCATGCCATCATCCTGCCACGAGTTGTGACACAAGGGAATACCCCCGGCGCCCAAATCGGTTCGCCGATCCGTTGTTGACAATAGTGATGCCCCGTGCTACACGATAGAAAAGGGACGCGCTGTGCCCCCCTCCGGGATGACGAAGGGGGTTTTTTCATGCCCGCCATTCGCCAGGGCCTCTCCTACAACGACGTGCTGCTGGTCCCGCGCTACTCGCGGGTCCGCTCGCGCAACGACGTCGACCTCGGCACGACCATCGCGCCGGGGATCACGCTCGGCGTGCCGCTCCTCACCGCCAATATGGACACCGTCACCAACGCCGCCATGGCGATCGCCATGGACCGCCTGGGCGGCCTCGGCTTCATCGGCCGCTTCGATGCGCCGGAGATCCAGGCGCGGACCGTGCGCGAGATCACCGCGGCCGGGGCGCGCTGCGTCGGCGTCATCGGCGTCAAGGACGACGCGCTCCACCGTGCCGAACTGCTCCTGGAGACAGGGTCGGCAGGGCTGCACCTCGACGTGGCGCACGCGCACTCGGAGCACGCCATCGACATCGCCCGCGAGTGCAAGCGGCGCTGGCCCAGAGTCCCGCTGATCGTCGGCGCCATTGCCACTTACGAGGCCGCCAGCGACCTCTACGAGGCCGGGGTGGATACGGTGAAGGTCGGCATCGGCGGCGGCTCGATCTGCATCACCCGGATCAACACCGGCGCCGGCGTGCCGCAGATCACCGCCATCATGGAGGTGGCGCGGGCGCGCGACGAGCTCTTCCCCGACCGCCATGTCATCGCCGACGGTGGGGCGGCGAATTCGGGCGACATCGTCAAGGCGCTCGCCGCCGGGGCGGACGCCTACATGGGCGGCTCCCTCTTCGCCGGGGCCGACGAAGCCCCGGGCGAGATCGTGGAGGTCGACGGGAGACTCTTCAAGCACTACAACGGCTCGACCTCGCGCGAGGAGAAGCTGCGGCAGCTCGAGAAGTACGAGGCGCACAAGCACGAGCGCTACCACCTGCATGTCGAGGGGGTCGAGGCGATGGTGCCGGCCAAGGGGCCGCTCGCCGGGATCGTGGAGGGGTTGTGCGCCGGGATTCGCTCCGGACTGAGCTACGCCGGCGCCTTCTCCATCCCCGAGCTGCACGAGAACGCGGAGTTCATCCAGATCACTGGCGCGGGGTATCAGGAGAGCCAGGCGCACGACGTGCTGGTTCGCACTTGAGCGCCCAGCGCTTTCACAGGATGCGGACGCGGTGATCCACCTGCGGAGAGTCGCCCTGACGCTCGCGCGGGAGGAGGCGGACTATCCCTTCACGGTCCCCGCGGTCGCCTCGCTGCGCGAGCGTCCGCTCGCGTTCGACACGGCGGTGACTTTCGTCGTCGGTGAGAACGGGACCGGGAAGTCGGCGCTGCTGGAGGGGATCGCCTGCGCCACCGGCGCGGCGGCCATCGCCGGCGACGACCCGCGCCGCGACCCGACGCTCGCTCCCGCCCGCGCGCTCGGCGACCGCCTGCGCCTCACCTGGCGAACGCGGACGCGGCGCGGCTTCTTCCTGCGCGCCGAGGACTTCTTCGGCTTCGCCAAGTACGTCTCGGCGCTACGGGCCGACCTGGAGCGGGACCTGGCGGAACTGGAGGCAACGCCTGGGGCCGACTCGTACGGGGGCCGCATGGCGCGCGGGACCTACCGCCGCGAGATCGGCGCGCTGCGCCACACCGATCAGACGATGAACGAGACGTCGCACGGCGAGAGCTTCCTCGAGCTGTTCCAGCGCCGGTTCGAGCCGCGCGGCCTCTACCTGCTTGACGAGCCGGAGGCGCCCCTCTCCCCCGCGCGCCAGCTCGCCCTGTTGGCACTGCTGGCGGAGATGGCCGGGGCGGGCGAGAGCCAGTTCATCATCGCCACCCACTCGCCCCTGCTGATGGCCTTCCCCGGCGCGGCGATCTACAGCCTCGACGGCGGGGCGCCGTCGCGCATCGCCTGGGACGAACTGGAGCATGTGCGACTGACGCGCGATTTCCTCAACGACCCGGGGCTTTTCCTGCGCCATTTGACGCCGTAGGACGACATCGGGCCGGTTTCCGTCTCCGCCGGTGTTCCTGAAACGGAATCCGGAACCACCAGTAGGGCACGGCCGACGCCGGGGGCATCACCGCGTTGGAGGCGTGGCTGCTGCGCCTCGGCATCGCCGTCAGTCACAGCCGGCCCCCGCCCCTTCCCTAAGGACCTGCCCCCATCGCGTATGGACCGGACGATGCAGTGAAGCGGGTCTCCAGGCAAGTCCACCCCCTTTCCAGACACCCTCTACAGCGCCATGCGGACGCGGGGTCATCCTGAGCGCAGCGGAGGATCTCGGCGTCCCGGATCATCGCGTCCCTGGCGTCGCGATGCGTCGTTCCTCAGCATGACACGTTGTGCGCACGCCGCTGTAACCCGTACGAGATGCTACAGGTGCTGGAAGGCGTCGAGCGAGTCGCGGATCTGCCCCGGCGCGAGGTCGCGAACGATGAAGACGAGCCGGCTCTGGCGGTCGTCGTCGGGCCAGGCGGGGAGGTGGCGGGGGGCGTGGACGACGTGCTGGACGCCTT
>JADYYO010000206.1 GCA_020853615.1 Thermomicrobiales bacterium | reverse complement strand
TAGGGGATGCCGAGCGCGGCCGGGAGCGGGGTGCGGCCGGCGAGGAGGGCGAGCGCGACCATGATGCCGAGATAGGGGAGCATCGTCACGAACTCGGTGCGCACGTCGATGCCGAGGATTTGCAGCCCATTGCCGAGGGAGCGGAGGAGACCGAAGAGGACCGAGGCGACGAGGATGCGCCACGGGTTCCAGCCGCCGACCATGGTCAGGGCGAGCGCGATGAAGCCGCCGCCAACGGTCATGCCGACCTGGAAGATCTTCAGGTCGGCGACCGACAGAAAGGCGCCGGCGAACCCGGCCATCGCGCCGGCGATCAGGGCGGCGATGGCGCGGGTGCGGGCGACATCGATCCCGGCGGCATCGGCCGCGAACGGCTGCTCGCCGACGGCGCGGACCTCGAGGCCGAAGCGGGTGCGATAGAGCAGGAAGGCGAAGGCGGGGACCAGGGCGAAGGCGACGTAGAAGAGGATCTGCTGGTCGAAGAGGGCGCTCCCCAGGATAGGGATGCGCTCGAGAAGAGGGATGGCGATGGTCGGGGTGTCTGCCGAGAGGGACGGATTCTGCCCGCCATAGATGTCGCGGTAGAGAAAGGCGGTCAGGCCGCCGCCGAAGATGGTGATGGCCAACCCGACAATCACCTGATCGACGCGCAGCGCGATGGTGAGGGCCGCGAAGAGGAGCCCGAAGAGCGCGCCGGTAGCGATCCCGGCCAGGATGCCGGCGAGGGCGCTGCCCGTCTCGTAGGCGGCAGTGAAGCCGAAGAAGGCGCCCGAGAGCATCATCCCCTCGATGCCGAGATTGAGCAGGCCAGCCTGCTCGCCGACCGCCTCGCCGAGCGCGGCGAGGACCAGCGGCACGGCGGCAATCAGCGCCGCCGCTAGCATGGCGGTGACGAACGCGGCGAGTGAGATCCCTCCCAGGGTCATCGGCGTCCCCCAATGTTGCCGGCAGCGCTCCCCACCGCGGTTTCGCGCACCGCGGGTCCAGGAGGCTCGCCCGCGTTGGCCGGGCCGATCTCGACCTCCGCCCGCCCATAGGGCGAGCGCAGCCGCTCGAACCAGGTGGCGACAGCGAAGCAGAGGAGCATCAGCCCCTCCAGCATGTCGACGAAGTAGGTCGGGATGTTCAGGGGCCGCGCCATCATCTCGCCGCCGATCGAGAGGAAGGAGAGGAACCAGGCGAAGGGGATGATCCAGAGGCTGTCGAGCCGCGCCAGGTAGACGAGGGCGAACGCGGCGAAGCCGTAGCCGGGGTTCCAGTTCCCCTGAAAGAGGCCCTTCACCCCGAGGATGTCGTTCGCCCCGGCGAGGCCCGCGAGTGCGCCGCTGGCGAGCAGGGCGAGCAGGGTCAGCCGGTTGACCGGCATCCCGGCGTGGATGGCGGCCTGCCGGTTCCTGCCGAGGACGTCGAGCATGAAGCCGGCGACGGTGTGCCGGAAGAGGATGGTGACCAGGATGACGGCCAGAAGCCCGACCAGCAGGCCGATGTGGACGCCCGTGCCGGGGATCTTCGGCAGGCGCAACTCGACCGGGATGAGGCGGGTCTGCGGCGGGACGACACTCGGGTCCTTCACCGGCCCCTTGACGAGCCAGGAGGTGACGTTGATCGCGACATAATTCATCATCAGCGTGGTGATGATCTCGTTGAGCCCCCAGCGGACGCGCAGAAGGCCGGGGACGAGCGCCCAGAGGAGGCCGCCGATGATACCGGCGAGGGCGGCCGCCAGCCACATGAGGGGCGGGGGGATCTGGCCGGCGAGGGACGAGCCGGTGACGCCCGCGAAGAGGGCGCCGATCAGGAGCTGGCCGTCGATGCCGATGTTCCAGACGCCGGCGCGGAGCGCGATGACGAGGCCGGCGCTGACGATGAGCAGCGGGGCCATGCGGATGAGCGACTCCGAGATGCCGTAGGAGGTGCCGAGGCCTCGGGAAAAGAGCATGGCGAAGGCGGCGACCGGGTCCTTGCCGCGAATGGCGAGGAAGATGCCGCCGAGGAGCATGGCGGCCACGACCGCGGCCAGCGAGGTCAGCAGGGGCGCGAAGTGCGCGGCGAGCCTGGGCTGGCGGGTCATCCCGCCACCTGATGCGTCCGTCGCTGGCCGCCGAGCATCAGGTCGCCGAGCGTCTCCAGGGTCGCCTCGGCGCGCGGCAGGACGGCCACCAGTTCGCCGTCGACCATGACGCCGATGCGGTCGCTGATCGCCAGCAGCTCGTCGAGCTCCGAGGAGATGAGCAGGACGGCCTTGCCGGCGTCGGCCTGCTCGCGCAGGATGCCGGCGACGACGTCGGCGGTGCGCAGGTCGAGGCCGTGCGTCGGCTTGTTGCAGACGAGGACGAGGGGGTCGAGGGCCAGCTCGCGTGCCAGGAGAAGCTTCTGGATGTTGCCCCCCGAGAGGCGGCCGATTGGTGTATCGGGGCCCGGCGTCTTCACGTCGAACGCGGCGATCGCGCGGCGCGCGGCCTCCTCCATCGCCCGCCGGTCGAGCCAGAAGCCGTTGGAGAAGGGCTTGCGCCCGATCGCCTTCAGCGCGACGTTCTCGGCGACGCTCAGCGCGGCGACCGTCCCCTCCTGCAGGCGGTCGTCGGTCACGTAGGCGATGCCGGCCCGCGTCGCCGCGGCGACGCCGCGATTCGTGATCTCCTTCCCCTCGAGGACGATCCGGCCCGTGGTGACGGGACGCTGGCCGGCGATGACTTCGCCCAGCTCCTTCTGACCGTTGCCATCGACTCCGGCGATGCCGAAGACCTCGCCGCGATGGAGCGCGAGCGAGAGGCCGCGCAGCGCCAGGCTGCCCGGGGCGCTCGCGGTCGAGATGCGCTCGAGGGTAAGGAGGGGCGTCCCCGTGCCGTCCCGCACGGGCCGGGGATGGCCGGCTGCTTCGGGGGCGCCGAACATCTGCTCGATGATCCGATGGCGCACGCTCTCGCGGCTTGCCTCGGCCAACGCATCGGGGCCGAGTTCGCCGGCGTTGCGGCCGCCGCGCAGGATGGTGACCCGGTCGCTGACCGCCAACGCCTCGCCGAGCTTGTGGGTGATGAGGACGACGGCCACGCCCTGATCGCGCAGGCGGCGGAGGAGGTCGAGAAGGGAGGCGACCTCGCCGGGCGTCAGGACGGAGGTCGGCTCGTCGAGCAGGAGGATGCGAGATCCCCGATAGAGCGCCTTGATGATCTCGATCCGCTGCCGCTGGCCGAGGGCGAGATGGCGAATTTCTGTGTCGGGGGAGAGGTCGAGACCGAAGTCGGCGAGCATCGTGGCGACCTGCGCCCGGGCATCCGCCAGATCGAGGACGAGGCTACGCTGCGCGCCGAGGACCACATTCTCCAGGATCGAGAGGTTCGGCACCAGCGTGAAGTGCTGGTAGACGGTGCCGATGCCGAGGCGCAGGGCATTGGCCGGCGCGGCGATCTGGACCTCCGCGCCCTCGACACGGATCGTGCCGGAGTCGGGCGTCTCCATCCCGGAGAGGATGTTCACCAGGGTCGTCTTGCCGGCGCCATTCTCGCCGAGGATCGCGTGGATCTCGCCCGGCCAGAGGTCGAGCGAGACGCGGTCATTGGCCACGACCGGGCCGAAGCGCTTGCTGATGTCGCGCATCTGGACGAGGGGGGAGTGGCGAGTCGGAAGTCGGGAGTCGGAAGTCGGAAGGCGTGAGTCGGAAGGCGCGGAGGTGTGCGGGGCATCGGGGCGCGGTCGCCCGAGGGCTCGCTTCTGATTTCGCTGCTGACTCGTCTTCGTGTTCATCGTCTCCGTCTCGGCCACGGTCAGAATGGCCATCGCTACTGGCGCATGGGGTGTGCCGCGCGGAAGGCGTGGGCCGCCGCGCCGAGGGTCGAGAAGGCGACGCCATCCTGCGCCTGCATCCAGTCGACCAGCCGCTCCAGCATGAGGAGGCGATGGCCGCGCCCGATCACCTGCGGGTGCATGGTCAGGGTGAAGACGCCGCCGGGCACGTCGCGCCGCATGAAGGTGAACTCGTCGCGCCAGATCTCCTCGACCTTGGAGGGGGCGGAGAGGCCGGGCATGTTGGCGCCGGTGGCGCGGACGCGCAGGTATTCGAAGTGCGGGAAGTCGTCGAGGATCCAGCTCACCGGCATTTCGACCAGGTCGACCAGCGGCCCGAAGCGGTAGGAGCCGTCCTCCTGGATCTGGTCGCCGGTACGACACCAGTAGGGGGTGAAATCATCGCCCATCAGCGAGCTCTCGTAGCGGAACCCCTGCTCGATGAGGAGATCGACGGTCCAGGGGCTGTTGTCCCACGAGGGAGAGCGGTAGCCGAGGGGGCGCACGCCGGCGACGCTCTCCAGCGCGGCCAGCCCGCGCAACAGCACCTCCCGCTCCCGCTCCGGCGTCTCCAGAGAGAGGGGGTTTTCGTGGAGATAGCCGTGGTGGCCGATCTCGTGGCCGGCGGCCACGATCGCGCGCGTCAGGTCGGGGTAGGTCTCGGCGGTGTGGCCGGTGACGAAGAAGGTGGCCGGAATCTGCCGGCGGTCGAGCAGGCGCAGGATGCGCTCGCAGCCGACCGCGCCGAACTCGCCGCGCGAGATCATGCTGGGGGAGCGGGCCGCGAAGGGCCCGATCCAGAGCGAGATGGCATCGAAGTCGAAGGTCAGGCAGACTGTCGCGGAGGGACGCGGTTCTGTCCTATCGCTCATCGTCTTATCGCGCCTCGTGAGTGATACGCCCGTCGACGATCGTCATCACGATCGGGACGTCGAGCAGGACGTCGGCATCGGTTTCGACCGGGTCGGCGCCGAAGCCGGTCAGGTCGGCGCGGTAGCCCGGCTTGATGCGGCCGGCGACATGGCCTTCACCGAGGGTCGCGGCGGGCCCGGCGGTGTACCCCGCCAGCGCCTGCAGCGCGGTCAGCGCCTCCTGCGGCGCGCGCGGCGGCGTCTCATGCTGGCCCGGCGCGCGGCGCAGCCGGGCCCAGGCCATGCCGAGGCGGGGGTCGAAGGGGGCGACCATCCAGTCGGAGCCGAGGGCGAGCGTCGCCTCGGCGTCGAGGAGGGTGCGTGCCGGGAAGGCGTGCGCCGTCCGCTCGGGGCCGATGCGGTCGGCCCATTCGTCGCTGTCGTCGGCGCGGGCGGCAGCCATGTGCAGCGGCTGCATCGAGGCGGTGACGCCGAGCTGGGCGAAGCGGGGGATGTCGTCCGGCTGGATCAGCTCGATGTGCTCGATGCGGTGGGAGCCGAATCGGGAGCTGGCGCCGGCGGCCTGCGCCGCTTCGTAGGCGTCGAGCGCGGCGCGGACGGCGCGGTCGCCGACGGCGTGGGTGATGCACTGGAACCCGGCACCGGCAAAGAGCCCGACAGCCTGCGCGTAGTAGTCGGGGTCGGGCCAGAAGGGGTGCCGGCCCTGCCCGCGTCTGTCGGGCTCGACGAGCCAGCCAGTGCCTGTTTCGATGACGCCGTCGATGAAGAACTTGGCGCGGCCGCACTGCCAGAGCCGGCCGCGCTCGTCGCGGCAGGGGAGTTGGTCGCGCATTTCGGCGAGCGTCATGTCGGGCTTCTGCCAGAGGGGGACGGTCACCCGGCAGGTGAGATCGCCGTTCTCCTCGAGGCGGCGATAGATGGCGAGCTCTTCTGGCGTCCCATCCATGCCGTGAATGGCGGTGAGCCCGGCTTCGCTGAAGCGGCGGAAGGTGTCGCGGAACCAGCCGTAGCGCGTCTCCTCGTCGGGCGGAGGGACCGCCCGTCTGACGAGCTGCATCGCCGCGTCCTCCTGCAGCTCGCCGGTCGGAACCCCGTTGTCGCAGACGACAGCAGCCTCTTCCGTGAACTCGATTGGGCCGTGAATGCCGGCGCGATCAAGGGCGGCCTTGTTGGCGACGACCGTGTGCCCGTCGAAGAAGTCGAGGAACGTCGGTTGGCCGCCGACCGCCTCGTCGAAGAGCGCGCCGTGGATGCCCTGATCGGCGAAGACCTCGAAGTGCAGGCCCCAGCCGCGGACCCAGGCGTCGGGCCCGACCTTCTCCCGCTCGGCGGCGAGGCGGGCGCGGACCTCGTCGAGCGTCATGGCGTCGAAGAGGTCCGCGCCCTGGGTGCGTATCGTGCCCATGAGGGGGTGGACATGCGCGTCGGTGATGCCGGGGACGAAGGCGATGCCGCGGCCGTCGACGAGCCGGGCGCCCGGCCCGGCCATCGCCCGGATGGTGTCGTCATCGCCGGTGGCGACGATCACTCCGTCGCGCACCGCGACAGCCGAGCAGGCGGGAAGGTCGGGGTCGAGCGTGCGGATCCGGGCTCCCCAGATGATCAGGTCCGGCTGCGCGGGCATGCGATCTCCTCGGTTCGGTATTCGCCCCTACGTCCGGGCCGGCGGCGGCGGCGTTTGCCGCATGCGCGATGCCCGTTGCGGGGCGACGATCGGTCTGGTTGCGTATCGTACCGTGAGTCTCCGTCCGGTCGGTCCCCGGCGCGAAACCGGGCATCCCTCTCGGGCGTCTGAGGGAGCGAGACACACGCCAACCAGGCGTTGCCCCGGCAGTGCAGAGTCGAGGGGTTGTGTCACTGGGAGGCTGAGCCTCGGGTTTTCGAGGGGGAGGAGTTCTTGTATGTCCGAACAGGCGAATGCCCCGCGCGTCTGGATGCGGTGGGCGCTCGCGCTGGCGCTGGCCTCCGGAACGGTGGCCGGGTCGATCGTGCCCGCGTTGGCGCAGGACGATCCGGCAGTGACCCAGGAGCCAGCGGCCGAGCAGCCCGTTGAAGAGGCGCCGCCGGTCGAGGAGGCGCCAGCGGCCGAGGAAGCGCCGGTCGAGCAGGCTCCGGCCGAGACCGCGCCGCCGGTCGAGGAGACGGCCCCGGCCGAGCAGGTGCAGAACGACGCACCGCGGGCGGAGGAGCCGCCGGCGAACGACCAGCCGGTCGAGCAGACGCCGTACTTCGATCCGGCGGCTGGCAACCCGGCCGCGGTCGATCCGATTGGCACGAATGGCAATCCCATCTTCGACAATCCTGCCGCGCAGGATGCGCTCGACGTGGCGAATCAGCCGGCCGACAACGGTCAGGGCGAGGGCGCTCAGGCCGACGATGGCTCTGGCGGGGGCCAGTCGGACGAGGCCGCGGCCCAGGACGAGGTCGATCAGTCGGGCAACGGGGGTGGCAAGGCGGATAACGGCGGCGGCAATGGGGATGCCAAGGCCAACGACGACTACAATATCTTCGAAGATCCGCGCTTCAACCCGACGCTGAACGAGGAGTCCGACCAGGTCGACCAGAGCAGCGCGGACACCGGCGCCGGCAACACGTCGACCGACGACGCGAACGGCGGCAACGGCGGACGCGACGGCAACAACGCCAACGACCAGCGCGATAACGCCGACAACGGCGGCAACGGCGGTGGATCGCAGAACGCGAACGACAACGGTGGGCGCGAGGTCGAGCAGACTCCCGCGACCGACGACAAGGCGTCGAACGGCGACACCTCGACGGCGAAGGACGACTCGAGCGAGGTCAAGCAGACGACCACGGACGACAAGTCGACCGACGACAAGGCGGACGCGAAGGACGACGAGGTCGATCAGCGCGACGACAATGGCGACGAGACGACCGTCGACCAGCACGATCCCGACATCAACGGCGACGGAAACGTCAGCGTCGTCGAGCAGAAGCGGTCCGATCGGAAGAGCGCCAAGAAGGAGTCGCGCAACAACAACCGCAACAACAACAATAACGGCGGCAGGAACAATGGCGGCAACAATAACAACAAGAACAACCGCCATCGCATGGGCCTCGCGGCCAGCCGCGTCGCGGCGCTGAATGGCCGGGGCAGTGGGAACACCGCGTCGGCGGGCAACGGCGGACGCGCGAACTCCAGCGCCGACGGCGGGATCGTCGTCATCGGGGCGATCAACTCCGGCGGCAACAAGGGGAACACCGTCAACGTCGGGAACATCGGCGGCGGTGGGCAATACGGGGAGTGCGTGGCCGGCCCGGTCTACATCGATGGCGGCACGGTCGACAACAGCACGAACCTGAACATCGACGCCAGCGGCGGCACGGCGATCTCGGACGCCTCGGGCGGCAGCGACAACCTGGCGATGACCTCGGGCAACGACAACGATCGGAGCGGCGGCGGCGGCCCGATCCGGAGCCGGTACGGCCTCGGGCGTGGTAATGGCGGGATTCGCGGCAACGTCGCGTCGGCCGGCAACGGCGGCCAGGCGGGCGCGAGCGCGAACGGCGGCATCGTGGTCATCGATGAGATCAACTCGGGCGGCAACGAGGGGAACACGATCAACGTCGGCGACATCTGCGCCGGGCCGGTCTACGTTCCTGAAGCGCCGGCTCAGCCGGGCAAGCCCGCGAAGCCTGGCAAGACGGTGACGCCGGGCAAGGCGGCCAAGGTGCCGACCGCGAAGCCGGGCAAGGCGCCCACGGCCGGAAAGGTGACGGTGAAGCGCGTGCCGTCGACGGGCGTGGGCCAGATCCCGACCTCTCCGGCGCCGGCCCCGATGACTTTCGTGGCGGACCTGCCGGTCCGGCGCGAGGACGAGGATGGCCTCAAGGGGCTGGAGCTGGAGCCGATCCGCTAATCGGCAGCAGCGAATCGCGGACGAGTTTGGCGGCGGAGGCGCGGAAGTGCCTCCGCCGCTCTCGTTTCAGCGGCGTGTGCACCTCTGCCATACTGAGGAGCGAAGCAACCCGACGCCGGGGACGCGATGGTTCGGGACGCCAAGATCCTTCGCTGCGCTCAGGATGCCACCTCGTCCGCATGGTGCTGTAGGACATGTATTCGGGCGTTGCTACAGGCGCTGGAAAGCGTCGAGCGAGTCGCGGATCTGCCCCGGCGCGAGGTCGCGAACGATGAAGACGAGCCGGCTCTGGCGGTCGTCGTCGGGCCAGGCGGGGAGGTGGCGGGGGGCGTGGACGACGTGCTGGACGCCTT
>JADYYO010000205.1 GCA_020853615.1 Thermomicrobiales bacterium | reverse complement strand
GATAGCCGATAGCACAACAGCGAGGCCGCCAAAGCGATCCGGCGGCCTCGCTGCTCGACTCCTCGACTCCGTCACGCCACGTCGAAGATCTGCTGCATCCCTTCGCGTGCGGGCCGCCTCGCGCGACCGGGTCGGGGATCCAGCAGGCGACGACCACCTGGCCCGGGGCCAGGTTCATCACCACCCACCGCGTCGTGCCGCTTCGACTGCGTGGCGGCCCAGCCAGCGAAGCTGATCTTCTCGAAATCGAGCATGTCGGGCGACGGCGTGGCCCCGCTCGACGGGTCGAACAGCATCGAGCGCATCACCTGCTCGCTGGTGATCGGCTCGGGGTACTGCCACGCCTCGGCGAAGTGCGGCTGGTCGCTCGCGTTGACCGACTTGACGACCCGCGGCCCCGCCTTCAGCGCGCCATCGAGCCGGAAGGCGTAATGCTCCCCCCCCCTTCCCTTCCTCGACCAACGTCGCCACTGCCTCCGGCTCCGGCCCGGAGATGATCGCGTTCGGGTCGCCAGTCACATGCAGCGGCACCGCCGCGATCGTGCTCATCGGGTCGTCCGCTCATACGGAATCCGGGTCAAGCCTGCCGCGTTGCCCCGGCCTGCCCTCACCCCCCACCGCCACCCAAGGGGTGTCCGGCCCACTCCGGTGGGAGCGGGGAGCGATTTCGCCAGGTGCCGTGATAACGGTCAGGTCTTGACGCGGAGGTCGTCTCACGCGTTCGGATAGTCCACGCCGTCTCGACGTCACCCCTCCCCTCGCCCACCCGGATGCCCTCTGGCCGCGGAGCGGGGTTGGGGGTGAGGGGCCGGCGGTGGCCAGACGACGGTCATGACCCGGATTCCATATCAGACGCCGTATTCGCCGGCGGGCAGGTCGACGACCGCCTCAGACGAGTGTCCCGCGGCGCCCGGGACGATCGTCGTCTCGTAGAGGAAGGCGAACGCCGAGGGATCCGCCCCGCTTCCGGCATCGGCGTGCCCGACACCATGCGGTGATCGTCAACCCCAGCAGGCCGAGGCTGGCAAGGGGGCTCGCCGCTTGCGGCGTGCCATCCTGGGCGAGGACGTCCGCAGGTCCCCGAGCCACGTCACATCGGCTCATGCAATGCCGACAGACGATACTCGGAGTCGAGAAGAAGTCGGAAGTCGTGAGCGAACGGCTATCGGCCATCAGCCAGAAGCCGATAGCTGATAGCCGACAGCCCGTTACCGTCGCGCCGCGAGCAGCGTCCACCACAATCCGGCGGCGGCGATCAGGCCGATGGCGGCGAAGATGACCCAGGGGAGGGCCGGCATCCCGAGGTGCGTGCCGAAATCGTAGAGGACGCCGCCGGCGAAGTTCCCCAGCCCGCCGCCGAAGGCGACCGCCAGGGCGGCCACGCCAAAGTAGGAGCCGAGCGCGGCGGGGTTGGCCAGCCCGGCGGCGACCGTCTGGTCGCTCGGGCGGGCCAGGACGATGCCGATCGAATAGATCAGCACCGCGATCAGCAGGCTGAACAACCCCCGCGAAAAGCCGATCAGCAGCAGCCCAAGCGCCGTAATCACCACGCCGGAGATGAGCGCGCCGGCGGCGCCGAGCCGCCGCTCCGCCATTCTCGGCACGGGGTAGCCGAGGATGACGGCGACCGCTGAATTGACCGCGTAGACCCAGGCCACCGCGCTCGGGTTGCCAGCGATCGCCACGGCGATCAGCGGCAGGGTGATCGAAAACTGCGCCGACATGAACTGATGGCCGCCCATGAAGCCGGTGTAGGAGACGAACGTCCGGTCACGGAACGCCAGGCGCAGCCCCTGCAGCGCCCCGCCTCGCTCCGCGACCCGCACCGCCGGCAGCCAGAGGACGATCAGGAAAAAGAGGATCACGTAGCAGGCGGCGCTCGCCAGCGCGACGTAGCGGAAATCGAACTCGAGCAGGAGCGCGCCAATCTGCGTGCCAGCGGTGATGCCGAGCCCCGACACGACGCCCATCTTGGCGAAGTAGGCCGACCGCTCGCGCTCGTCGGTGAGCGCCGCGATCGCCGCGCTGCGCGGCGACTCGAAGAGCGCCCCGCCGATCGCCGCCACGATCGCCGACCCCATCAGGATCGGGTAGGTCACCGCGAAGGCCATCGCCGCGAACCCGACCGCCCGGATCAGCATGCCGACGACGATCGGCGGCTTGGAGCCGTAGCGGTCGGCGAGGACTCCGCTGAAGGGGGTGAGCCCCTGCTGGAGAAACTGACGCATCGCCAGCACGAGCCCGATCGCGGCGGCCGTCCAGCCGAGCCCATCGACGTAGTGGACCGAGATCATCGGGATGACCATGAAGAAGCCACCCCAGGCAAAGAAGGTCGAGACGAGCAGCACCCAAAGGCCGCGCCGCTTCGCCGCCACGCTCAGCTGGCCATCCGTGGGCTCTGCCGCCTCCTCCAGAGGGTCAACCTCGTCACACTCCGGCCGAGGCGATACCGGCCTGCCGCGGATGACAGGCCAGGTGAAGAGCGGGAGTCGGCCGATCGAGGCCCAGCGTAGCGCTCGCTTCAGGGATGCACCCCTCCCGCGAGATCTCCGGGCGCCGCGAGAGCGCTCGTCTCCATCACGCGCTCAGTCGGCCGCTGGCGTCGGCGCCGTCGAGGGCGACGCGCCGTCGAGCGGCACGCTCCAGCCGTCGATCGTCTCCATCGCCAGGCGCAGCATCATCGTCAGCCGGTCGACATCGAGCGGCGCCGGGTCGCGCCCCAGCGCCCGCTGCTCCCGCACGCGCGAGCCATCGCGAATCGCCCCGGAGAACTCGATCCCTCCCGCCTCGGGCGCGGCGGCGATCACCGACCGCCGCACGGGGTCCGCCCCCCAGGAGAGGACGAGCGCCGAGCCGGTCGGGCCCCGCTGAATCGCCGCCTCGACCGGGCTGGGCCAACCGCTGGCGACGCGCGCCGCCGCCTCGCGCAGCGCCAGCTCCGCCACGTTCGCATTGGCCGGGATCGCCCCCCGGCGCTGGCGCGGCGAGGGTTCCGGCTCGCCCTCGGTCAGCTCCGCGATGCGGGCGCGCACCCTGGGGCTCTTCCAGGCCCAGAACATGATGCCGAGGACGGTCACGTGCACGATCAGGATCGCCACGTTCAACGGCGGCGCCCGGAAGTCGTACATCTGCATCCAGTCGCCGTTGAGGCCGGTGGCGAAGTCGAGCAGGGGGTAGAGGATCAGCGCGTTGAGCAGCGAGATCCAGGTGAACTGGATCAGCAGCTCGTTGATCGCGGCGCGGAAGGGCGGACGCTTGAGGAAGACGAGCCCGACCGCCAGCGCGCCCAGCACAATGTTCACCACCGTCCCGGCGGCGGCGATGATGATCTGCTGCGACTCGGTGAACTGGGCGGGATCGAAGGCGACGTAGCCGGCGAAGCCGTAGAAGCCCCAGCCGAGGACATCGCCGCCGAAGAGCCTGATCGTCGCCGCGTGCCCCAGCTCGTGCAGCGCGACCGAGATTGGCACCAGGACGAAGAAGGCCGCCTGGTCGACCAGCGCGCGATCCTGCCGGGTGAAGGTGCGGTCGAACGTCGCGCGGAAGTTGCGGGCGAGCTGGACGACGACCCGCGCGCCGATGACCAGATAGAAGAGGCTGATGAGAGCGAAGCCGCCAAGTCCCATACGGATGCTCCAGGGCATAGTCCGGATATGCGGGGAAGTCTGGCACAGCCGCCCGTCCGGCGTCCGATGCGCTTCGTGAGACGAGCGCTCCCCCTGGCCTCCGGGTATCCTGCCGGCTCGCTGTCGATTTCGGTCGCACGCGTTCGACAAGGGTGTGAGAGCGGGCCGAGGTTCGGTGAGGCCCGCGGATGAAAGGGAGCATCGACCATGCGTGTGATGGTGATCGTGAAGGCCAACGCGGATTCCGAGGCAGGCGTCATGCCGAGCGAGCAGCTTCTGACCGAGATGGGCGCCTTCAACGAAGAGCTGGTCAAGGCCGGCATCATGCTCGACGGCGACGGGCTGAAGCCGAGCTCCGAGGGTGTCCGCGTCCGATTCTCTGGATCACAGCGAATGGTGACCGATGGCCCCTTCGCGGAGACGAAGGAGCTGATCGCCGGCTACTGGATCTGGAAGGTCGACTCGATGGACGAGGCGATCGCGTGGGTCAAGCGCTGCCCCAACCCGATGGAGGGGGAGTCCGAGATCGAGATCCGGCCGATCTTCGAGGCCGAAGACTTCGGCGCGGAGTTCACGCCCGAGCTACGGGAGCAGGAGGATCGCCTGCGGGCAGAGCTCGCGGCCCAGCGGGGCGCGTAGCCAGCCGCGACGGTGTCATCCTGAGCAGAGCGAAGGATCTCGACTCCCGGCAACCCCGTCTCTCCTGCGCCGAGATGCTTCGTTCCTCAGCATGACACGACCCGTATGACACGATCCATGTGTCACGGCACTCAGCATGGCACGACGTTGGCGCGCCGCACTACACGTCGATCACGACCGGTTCTTCGTCGGGCATGGCGGCAAGGCGCCGCTGTGCCCGAATCATGCGCCCGCCAATGAGCAGCACGACGAGCGCGACCGTCGCCCCGCCGATGGCGACAGCGACCGGCGCTGACCAGAGATCGCTGATCACCCCGGCGAGCGCGTCGCCGAACGGCGTCGCCCCGGCGAAGACGGTCAGGTAGATGCTCATCACCCGCCCGCGCAGATGGTCGGGCGTGTTCGTCTGCACCGTCGTATTCGCCTGGGTCATCGTCGTGCTCATCGTGAAGCCTGTCGCCGCCATCAGGATCATCGCCAGCAGCGGCGGCCCCTGGAAACCGGTCGCCGCTGCGAGCATGAGCAGGACCATCCCGAAGAGGAGCGCGGTGGCGAGCAGGACGCGCGCCGACGGCCGGCGACCGGTGAAGGCGAGTGTCAGCGCCCCCAGCAGCGAGCCGACGCCGAGCGAGGAGAGCATCATTCCAAAGCCGCTCGCGCCGATGTGGAGCGCGTCCCGCGCCAGCAGCGGCACCCAGACGTTGAAGTTCATGCCGAAGACGGCCATCAGCCCGGCGAGGATGATGGGGAGGAGGACGGCAGGCGTCCGCCGCGCGTAGGCCAGCCCCTCGCGCAGCCGCTCGACCGGCGAACCGGCGCCGGCGTTCTCCTGCGGATACCCATTCGTCTCCATGCGGGAGAGGCCGATGATGACCGGGATGTAGGAGAGGGAGTTGGCGACGAAGCAGACGCCCGCCCCGAACGCGCTGAGCACCAGCCCCGCCAGGGCCGGGCCGACGATGCGGGTCGTGTTGAAGAGGGCGGAGTTGAGCGCGATGCCGTTCATCAGGTCGTCAGAGCCGACGAGATCGACGACGAACGCCTGCCGGGCCGGCATGTCGACCGCGGTGGCGATCCCGATTCCCAATGCCGCGGCATAGATCTGCCAGAGCTGCACGAGGCCGGTCTGCACCTGAAACGCGAGCAGCCCCGTGATCACCGCGAATGACGCCTGCGTGGCCAGGAGGATGTAGCGCTTCGGGAAGCGATCGACCAGCACCCCGGCCGGGAGGCCGAGGATCAGGGTCGGCCCGAACTGGAAGACGCCGACCAGCCCGAGCGCCGCCGGGGAGTTGGTCAGGGTGAGCACCAGCCAGCTCTGGGCCAGCGTCTGCATCCAGGTGCCGGTGAGCGAGATGAACTGGGTGAGGAAGAAGAGGCGATAGTCGCGGTGGCCGAGCGAGCGGAGACCGCTGGGCAGCGGCTTCCGCGCGCGGGCGACCGGGCGTCCCGTACTTTCCGATATCCTGCTCGATTCCGGCGATGAGCGCCCCGAGGCGGCCGGTCTTGCCATTCGCGCCATTGTCGCAGGAGACGCACCAATCGTGCCGGGCGGCGATTCTCGTTATCGAGTTCAGCGAAGCGAATTGCTCAAATCACCGAGAGTGACTGCCACATTGGCCCTCACCCCGGCGCCACCCAG
>JADYYO010000204.1 GCA_020853615.1 Thermomicrobiales bacterium | reverse complement strand
CGCCGATCCTCCGTGTGATGCCGGATCGGATATCAGGACCGGGGAGTCGATCGGCCAGAGCGTGGCCGAAACCGGGCGAAGCCGATTCGCCAGCGGCGCTGTCGCCGCACCAACAAGAAAGAGGACTGATTCGATGATCTTCGATCCGATGTATTTCGTCTTCATGATCCCGGGGCTGCTGCTCATGCTCTGGGCCCAGGGCCGGGTGCGTGGCAGCTATGCCAAATACAGCAAGATTCGCAACGCGGTCAACCTCACCGGCGCCCAGGTCGCCCGGCGCATCCTCGATGCCAACGGCCTCTACAACGTCCCGGTCGAACCGACTCGGGGCGAACTGTCCGACCACTACGACCCGGGTAAGCGCGCCCTCTTCCTCTCGGAGGGGGTCTACGGCACGCCGAGCATCGCCGCGATGGGGATCGCCGCCCACGAGGTCGGCCACGCCCTGCAGCACGCCCAGGCCTACGCGCCGCTGCAGATGCGGACGGCGATCGTGCCGGCGGTCAATATCGGCTCGTCGCTCGGCGTCTTCGTCCTGATCGCCGGGGTCGTCCTGCAGTTCACCCAGCTCGCATGGTTCGGCGTCGCCCTCTTCGCCCTCTCGACCATCTTCGCGCTCATCACGCTGCCGGTCGAGTTCGATGCCTCCCGCCGTGCCAAGGCCGCGCTGACCAACCTCGGCCTGACCGACGGCGGCCTGCAGCGGGGTGACGAGACCTCCGGCGTGGCCAGCGTCCTCAACGCGGCCGCCTGGACCTACGTGGCCGGCTTCGCCGCCTCGGTCCTGACGCTGCTCTACTACGTGTCGCTCGTGACCGGCATGAACCGGAACGACTAACGCGCCATTGGCATCCTGACGAGGGGGAGTGACATCGATGTTCACCGTTCCGCTCCGGCAACCCCGCCCCGAGACCGCGGCGGCGCGGGTGATGGCCAGCGCCTGGACCGCCTACTACGCCGCCCTGCTCAGCGGCGACCCGTCCGCCTCGGCCTTCGCCGAGTGGCTGGCGGGCTACTGGCAGCCGGAGATCGAGCGTCCGACCGGCGCTCCCGACGCGCATTCGCCGCTGGTCGGCGGATCAGGGAGCATCGACTGGTTCGAGCGCGACGGCTGGGTCAGCGGGCACATCACGGGGCAGGGCAGCTATCGCGTGCCGCGGGCCGAGGTTCTCGCCTATCCGTGGGTGCCGCTGGTCGAACCGGCCGCATAGCGCACTGCAACCGCAGACACGATAGGATGGGCCTGGAGCACGCGCTCCAGGCCCGTACTGTTCCCCCGCGCGCACCGCGCCACTCGTGAGGCAGGTCGGCAGCAGATGACTGGCAGCAGAGAAGGCAACATCATCATCGGCTATGTCTGGGGGATCCCGATCCAGATCAACCCCAGCATGCTCATCATCCTGGGGCTAGTCACCTGGAGCCTCGCCAACGGGCTCCTGCCGCAGGCGCACCCGGAGATGACGACGCTCGACCGCTGGCTGACCGGCCTGCTGACCGCCCTCCTCTTCTTCGCCTCGATCCTCTTCCACGAGATGGCCCACGCCTGGGAAGCGCGCCGCAACGGCATCTCCGTGCAGAGCATCACCCTCTACATCTTCGGCGGCATCGCCCAGCTCGGCGGCAAGCCGAAGACGCCCGGCGCCGAGTTTCGCGTCGCCGCCATCGGCCCGGCCTCCAGCATCCTCCTGGCCGGGATCTTCCTGGGGCTCAACCAGGTCATCGGCGACCGGGGCTACCTCGGCGCCTCGACCGAGTGGCTGGGGACGATCAACCTGATCCTGGCCATCTTCAACCTGCTGCCCGGCTACCCGCTCGACGGCGGCCGCATCCTCGAGTCGATCGTCTGGGGGGCGACCAAGCGGCAGGAGACGGGCGTCAGGGTCGCGAGCACGGCCGGCCAACTCATCGCCTACGGGCTAATGGGGATCGGCGGCTTCCGCGTCTTCCAGGGGGACGTTCTCGGCGGCATCTGGCTGATCATGATCGGCTTCATCCTGCACAACGCGGCGACGGCCGAGCGGCGGGCGTTCATCGCGCAGGGGCAGCTCGCCGGCATCCCCGTCTCGCGGGTGATGGGCCTCGTGCGCGAGCCGGAGGTCCCGGCCGGCGTCACCCTACAAGAGCTGGTCGAGCGGCACATCCTCGGCCAGGGGCAGGGGTCGTTCATCGTCACCGCCGCTGGCAACCCGATCGGCGTCCTCGACCTGCGCACCGTCTCGCAGGTGCCGCGCGGCGACTGGCAGCGGGTCACCACCGGCGATGTCATGACACCGCTGGTCGACCTCCCCCGCGTCCACCCGACCGACGAGCTGCTCAGCGCGGTACAACTGATGGACGCCAACCAGCTCCTCTCCCTCCCCGTCTTCGACGGCAACCAGCTCACCGGGCTGCTGACGCGCGACGAGGTGATCCGCTTCCTCCGCGTGCATACGGAAGCCGGGGGATAGGGTCCTTCGTCCACGCATGACCATATGAGCGCGCCATTCGTAGGGGCGACGCCCGCGTCGCCCGCCGTCGCCGCACCGAGCGTCTCGTCCTGTCAACGCCGTTGCCACCACGGACAGTCGCGGCGGATCGGCCCGGGCGACGCGGGCGTCGCCCCTACGAACGGGATGCGCCGAAACAGCAAGGATGGAGCCGAATCAGGGCTCGCAAGACCGCTCGGCCCCGATCTTGATACGAGCGAGGGAACTGCCTGCCGCTCGGAATACCGAGCGGTCGCGCCGAAGACGAAGAGGAGGCGAGCATGCGCTTTTCCGTGACCTACCGTGACGTCAAGGCCTCGCACGAGGTCGGGCCGAGCCCCGACATCAGCGCGGGAGACGAGTTCACCATCGAGGTCGATGCCGACAACGCCGTCGACGCCGCGAAGGTGATCCAGAACCAGCCGGGGCGCGGGATGACCGGCATCAACATCCTCTCGGTCACCCCCATCGCGGAGAGCGACCAGGAGTCGGCCAACCGTTGATCCCGCGTCTAGCGCGGATGACGGAGCGAGCCGAAATCGCGGTTGTGCCAACTGGCGTTCGGTGATACCGTCCCGACACTCGCGGTTCCCGAACGGCACCCGTTGGGCACATCGTTATGCAGGGCGACGCCGAACGAGAGACAACCTCCCTGACGATTCGCGCGAAGGTCTGGATCGAGCGGGGCGAGAGTGTCGTGCTCTCCGACTGGCGGGTCGAGCTGCTGGAGGCGATCGATGCCCACGGCTCGCTCAGCCGCGCCGCCGAGGCGCTCGATGTCCCCTACCGAACAGCATGGGAGCGGGTGAAGGCGACCGAGGCCGAGGTCGGCGTGCGCCTGTTGGAGAGCGAGAGCGGCGGCGCCAGCGGGGGCGGCAGCCGGCTGACGCCGGAGGCGCGCGACCTCTGCCGCCGCTTCCGGCGCGTCACGGCGGGCATCCAGGAACTCGTCAACCAGCGCTTCGCCGCCGAGTTCGGCGAGGGGATGCCATGACGCTTTACAGCGGCATGCACAAGACGTGTCACGCTGAGGCACGAAGCATCTCGGCTCAAGGGGATTGCGGTTCCCCTGAGCCGAGATCCTTCGCTCCGCTCAGGATGACACCGCTTCCACACGGCGCGTTAACTGGCCCGCGTTATGCATGGCCGTGCAGCACGAATTGCGCGCGAGAGGAGGACTATCCTGTGCAGGCTCTAACCTCGCATCGCCTGTTCGCCCTCATCGGCCTGTTCTTCGCGTCCCTTCTGGCGCTTCCGGGTTCGCCCGCCCTCGGCCAGGAGGCGACCCCCGCCGGCAAGAGCGTCATCCTGGCCACCACCACCTCGACGGCCGATACCGGCCTCCTCGACGCGCTTGCGCCAATCTTCCGCAAGGAGACCGGCTACGCCCTGAAGCCGATCGCGGTCGGCTCCGGCGCGGCGCTGGAGCTAGGGAAGAAGGGTGAGGCCGACGTCCTGCTCGTCCACTCCCCAGCCGCCGAGGAGGCGTACATGGCCGAGGGCCTTGGCGCCGAGCGCAAGATCGTCATGTACAACGACTTCATCATCGTCGGCCCCGCGGATGATCCGGCAAAGATCGCCGGCGCCGGCTCCGCCCTCGAGGCGATGAAGCGCATCGCCGACAGCCAGTCGACCTTCGTCTCGCGCGGCGACGAATCGGGCACGAACGCGCTCGAGCTTCGCCTCTGGAAAAACGCCGGCATTACGCCCCAGGGGAGTTGGTACGTCGAATCGGGCACCGGCATGGGCGATACGCTCAACATCGCCAGCGAGCGGCGCGCCTACACGATCAGCGACCGAGGCACCTACCTCGCCTTGCGCGGCCACCTCGACCTCGACACCCTCGTGGAGGGAGATCCCGCCCTCCTCAACGTCTACCACGTCATCCTCGTCAACCCGAAGAATGGGGCGCGCGTCGACACCGCGGCGGGCAAGGCCTTCTTCGACTTCATGCTCGAGCCGTCGACGCAGCAGTTCATCGGCACGTTCGGGGTCGACGAGTTCGGCCAGCCCCTCTTCACCCCCTGCGCCAATAACTCGTGCGGTGTCGAAGGCGCGGCGACGCCCGTCGCCACGCCGGCCGCCTGATCGCCCGGAGGCGATCGATCGGCGATGGATGACCTGATCTCCGGCCTGGGCGAGGCCGCCCGGATGCTCCTCGGCGGCGACCCCGACGTCTGGCCGGTCATTCTCCTCTCGCTGCGCGTCTCGTTGACCGCGACGCTGGTCGCGCTCCTGCTCGGCGTGCCGGCCGGCGTCGCTCTGGCCCTCTCCACCTTTCGCGGCCGGCCGCTGGCCATCGGGGCCGTCTACGCGGGAATGGGGCTGCCGCCGGTCGTCGCCGGGCTGGTCGTCAGCCTCTTCCTCTGGCGCAGTGGGCCCTTCGGCGCGGCCGGCCTCCTCTACACGCCGACGGCGATGATCGTGGCGCAGGCGGTGATCGCCACGCCAGTCGTCGCCGGCCTGACCCTGACCGCCGTCGGCGCGCTCGACCCCCGCTACCGGCTGCAGCTCCTCTCGCTCGGCGCGGGGCGGCTGCAGACGACGTGGTGGCTGCTACGGGAGGCGCGCATGCCGCTGATCGCGGCGGTCGTCGCCGGGTTCGGCGCGGTCATCTCCGAGGTCGGCGCGGCGATGATGGTCGGCGGCAACATCAAGGGCGAGACGCGCGTCCTCACCACGGCGACGGTGTTGGAGGTCGGCCGGGGTCACTTCGCGACCGCCTTCGCCCTCTCCTTCGTCCTGCTCGGGCTGACCTATCTCGTCACGGTGGCCCTCGCCCTCCTGCAGCGGCAGCAGCCCGCGCGATCGTGACGCCCCCGCTCCTCGAGCTGAGCGATATCGTGGTCCGGGCGTCGGGCCGCGCCATCCTCGAGGTCCCGGCCTTCGTCGTTGATGCCGGGGAAGCCGTCGCCCTCTTTGGCCCGAACGGCGCCGGCAAGACGACGCTCCTGCACATCGCGGCGCTCCTGCGCCAGCCCGACAGCGGCGTGGTGAGTATCGGTGGCGTGCCCGCCACGGCGCGAAACGCAGCGTGCCTGCGCCGCGCGCTCTCCGTCGTCTTTCAGGACCCGCTCCTCTTCGACCGCTCGGTCCTCGCCAACGCCGCCGCCGGCCTCCGCTTTCAGGGCGTGCCTCGCGCCGACGCCGAGCAGATCGCGCGCGGCTGGCTGGCCCGCTTCGGCGTCGCGCATCTCGCATCGCGGGGAGCGCGCGACCTCTCCGGCGGCGAGGCGAGCCGGGTGGCGCTGGCGCGCGCCTTCGCCACCGAGCCGGCCATCCTCCTCCTCGATGAGCCGTTCAGCGCGCTCGACGCGCCGGCGCGGGCCGCGCTCCTCGCCCCGCTGCGCGACCGGGTGCGTCAGAGCGGCGCCTCCGCTCTGCTGGTGACGCACGATCTGGCGGAGGCGTTCACCTTTGCCGACCGCGTCTGCCTGCTCGACGGCGGCCGCATCATCGCTTCCGGCCCCGGCCCCGCGCTCATCGCCCACCCGCCGAGCTTGCGCGCGGCCTCGCTTCTCGGCATCGAGAATCTGCTGACCGGGGCTGTCGCCGAGATCAGCGGAGATGAGGCACGCGTCGCTCTCGAGCCGGGCGGGACGGACGTGCGGGCCTGCCTCCCCGCGCAGCAGGCGATCTCGCCGCATCAGCGGGTGACAATCGCCCTCCCGGCTGGCGCGGTGCGCGTCGTCGCGGCCGAGCGCGACATTCCCGCTGGCTGGAATGCGCTCCCGGGCATCGTCGCGGCCGTCACGCCCCTCCCCTCCGGATCGCGACTCGTCGTCCAGACGCCAGCCCCGTTCGTCGCCAGCCTGCCCTGGGCACCGGGCAGGCCGTGGAGCGTCGGGGGGCGAGTTGCCGTCGCCTTCGCGCCCGCATCGGCGCACCTGATCCCGGAGACGGCCTGAGCCAATCCCGCTATCATCGGTGCCTGACCGACAGCGCGGCTACCCGCGCAAGCGCAGAGACCGAGGAGCAGTGGCCTTGGATGACCAGCGAACCGACGCGCTCGCGGCAAACGAGACGCCCGCCGAGCGCAGGATCAACGCGATCCTCGCGACCAACGGCGAGCGCCCAGCTACTCTGATGCTGGCGACGGCCGAGTCGTGCACCGGAGGCGGCGTTGCCGCGCGGCTCACAGCGGTCGCCGGGGCGTCCGACTACTTTCAGGGCGGCATCGTCGCCTACTCGAACGAGGCGAAGGCGAAGCTGCTCGGCGTCTCCCGGGAGACCCTCGCCACGCGCGGGGCGGTCAGCGCCGAGTGCGCCCGAGAGATGGCCGAGGGGGCGCGCCACGCCCTCGACGCGGCGATCGCGGTCTCGACCACCGGCATCGCCGGTCCAGGCGGCGCCACCGCACGCAAGCCGGTCGGGCTGGTCTACATCGCCGTGGCGACCCCGGAGGGCGTCCAGGCCGAGGAGTTCCACTTCCCCGGCGGCCGCGCCGTCATCACCGACGCTGCGGCCGAAGCGGCGCTCCTCATGCTCTTACGTGCGGTCGAGGGGTATGTGAATGGGTGAGGCTCGGTTCGCGGCATCGCGCGGGGGTGAGGGTTGAACGAGGGAAACCGGCGATGATTCGAGCCAGAATTTCCCCGTGTTCGCTTCATGTTGCGCACCCTCACTCCCCCACGGGCGTCGGACACCCCTCCCCCTCGCAGACGATCCGGCCCGCGAGCGTCGGGTGGAGCGCCGCCCCCGGCAGCGCGAGAGGCGACTGCCCGGCGATGTAGGCCGAGACGACCGACGCCAGGATGTCCCGGGTGTTCGCCCTGCTGATCAGGTCGGGATAGCCGTCGCCGTCCGAGGCGGTGAAGTCGTTGGTGGCGATGGTGTATCGCGCCGACTCGCTGTAGTCGACCGCCGGCCGCGAAAAGGGGATCGTAGCGCCAACCACGGCCCCTGCAGGGCCGGGTCGAGACTGGCCAGCCCTTCCCAGCCGACGGCGACCACCTGCTTGCCGGCGCGCTCGGCCGCTTGCGACAGCGTGTCGGCCTGCACCAGCCCCGAGTCCGTCCATGTCGTCAAGTCATCGAAGCTCGGTGAGCCGGTGCGATAGAAGCGGTCGGCGACGATGCCGCTCTCCGCCGGCCAGGCTCCGGTGAGGAGCGTCGTCAGCCCGGTCGCCACGGTCGCGGGGAAGGGCGGCAGCAGCCCGCCATCGGCGCTCGCGCCCTCCGCCATCATGCTCGCCAGGGTCGGCAGCGCTCCCTCGGCGGCGAACCGCGCGACGAGATCGGGGTGCAGGCCGGACGCGGCAAAGAGGAGGACCGGCGAGCCGCCGTCGCTCGCCGCGACCGGCGAGGCGTCCTGCGCGCAGGCGACGCCCGCGCTGAGCAGCGTCGGCGTGGCGCGGCGAGTATGAGCGACAGCACGAGCAGAGCGAGAATCGCGGGATACCGGGAGTGGCGCCTAAGACATCCCCCCTGTCGGCACGCGGCTCGGTCTCCAAAGGGTCAGGGCGCCCAGTATCTCGCGAAGCGCGCCATCCCGCTCGGCAGATGTTCAGGGAGGCGAACGTTACGCCAGCTCGTACAGCGCGATCTCGTCGAAGGTGACAGTAAAGGGCGCGGTCCCCTCCGACCGCATCAACGCCCCGAAGCTGAGGGCGCCCCGATTCCCGATCTCCGGCAGCGGGGTTTTCGCCTCGGCCGCGACGTCGACGCCGTTGACGAGGAGGATCGGGAACCCCTCGGTCACCCGCAACTCGACCGATTCCAGCTCCGGCCCGACGTCGTCGCCATAGGTGAACGGCCCGGCAGCCGGCATGAACTGCCCCGCCCCCTCGTCGAACTGCAGCACCTCCCAGCTCCGCTTGCCGGGGTCGACGCCAAAGACCCACTGCCCCCCGGCCGGGTCGGTCCGCGCCTCGATGGTGACCATGCCGTCGCCGCTCGCCGCGTCGATGCGCAACAACGCGGCGTAGTTCTCCCCCGCCAGCGGCTCCTTCGTCAGGGGGTAGCCGGAGACGAGCCCGGGCTTCGTGATGGTCAGCGTGAAGCCGCCGTCGTCGTAGCTGCTGCGCGATTCCAGGTCGCTGCTCTCGACGAACTGCTTTTCGCCGCGAAAGCTGTCGACGTGAATCGCGCGGCGGTAGGGCGCCAGGCGCGTCAGCGCGGCCGACGCCTCGGGGCGGCTCGGATCGGTCACTGCCGCGCTGGAGAGGGCCGCTCGCGCCGAGTCGAGCCGCCCGGCGTCCGCCTCCTGCTCGCTGAGCGCCAGATAGGCGTCGTAGAGCGAGCCGGCGATCGCCGTGTCGTCCGGGGCGGCGCCGTGGGCATCAGCGTAGAAATTCACGGCGCAGCGCCAGTCGCCGCGTGCGGCGCACCCCTCGGCCGCGGCGAGGCTCACCTGCAGCCTGTCCGTCTCCGGCGTCAGCGTCGCGCCCGCGCTGGTCCCGACCTCGCCCGCGACCCGCGCATCGACCGAGGCGAGGAGCGGCCGGGCCAGATCGATCGGCCGCAGTTGCGTCAGGGAGCCGCCGGTCGGGATGCAGCCGACGTCGTCCGGGCCGATCGTGCCGTCCCGATTCGTATCGCCCGGGCGGCAATCGAGCTGCGATCCCGATGTTGGGACGCCGATCAGCTCGCCGGCGTCGTTGAGCGCGGCGCCGCCCGAGTTCCCGCCGGAGGTGATCGCGTCGGTGTTGATCCAGGCGGTGCCGTCGATCCCCTCGTCGAAGAGAAAGCCGCTGACGATGCCGACCGTGTAGGTGAGGGATCCGCTGCCGATGGCGGGGAAGCCGAAGACGTGGACCGGGTCGCCGAGGTTGACCGCATCGGATCTGCCGAGCGGCAGGGCCGGCAGATCGAGCGAGGCCGGGTCGAGCGGCGCCTCCCGGGCATCGGCATCGATGCGTAGCACCGCCAGGTCGAGATCGGTGTCGCTCGCCACGACGCGGGCGAGGTAGCGCGGCTCCGGCAGATGGCGGCCATCGGAGAGGGCGACCATGAAGCGGTCGCCGTCGACCTCCAGCGTCGCCTGCTTCCCCTCGCTCGCCAGTTGCTGCTCCAGCTCGGCGAGCTTCTCGTCGATCCCAGTCGGCGTGATGAGGTGCGCGTTGGTCAGGATCAGCCCGTCTGGCGAGACGACCGAGCCGCTCCCCGCCGCGTACCAGATCACCTGCGGCTTCCCGTCGATCTCGCCGCGCACGACGATCGAAAGCTGGACCGTGGCATCGACCGCGTGCCCGAGCAGAAGCGGGTTCGGCTGCGCCAGGGCGTGTCGCGTGCCCGAGGCGAGCCCGAGCACGAGCGCGACGACCAGGAGCGCCGCTCGCGTGGAGATCCGGAATCGTTGCCAGTCGGAATTGTGCATCAGGCCGCCGCACTCCTCGTCGCGTTGAACGTTCGCCATTATGAAAAGAACGCTTGGGCACGTCAGGCGGTATCGTGGACTCCCATCGTCTCGAGCGAGGTGCGGGTCGGCGTGTCACCCGGCGTTCCCGCCCGCCTGAGGCCTGGCCTCCCGAGGCCTGGGCACGCCATGGCATACCCCTACGGACACGGCTTAGGTAGGGGCACGGCATGCCGTACCCAATTGCGACTCGCCTCTCCGAATGGCTGCCGGTAGCCCAACGCACGCCACAGGCCCCGGCGGGCGCCCGGCGGCGCCGATACTACCCAGCAGGAAGTCGATGCCGTGCCGTCCACGCCGGGGCGAGCCGGCGGTCAGGAGGGCCACGATGCAGATCGACGTCTATCACGATATCGCCTGTCCCTGGTGCAGAATCGGCAAGGCGAACCTGGAGGCCGCGCTGCGGCAGTGGGATGGCGAGCCGGTGACGGTCACCTGGCAGCCGTTCCTCCTCGAGCAGGGGCTGCCGGAGGAAGGGGTCCGCGCCCGCGACCACTATCGGCAGAAGTTCGGCCCGGGGCAGATCGACACGATGTTCGACCGGGTCAAGGCCGCGGGCCGCAACGCCGGCCTCGACTTCGACTTCGACTCCGCCATCCGCGCCCCATCGGAGAACGCGCACCGGCTCATTCTGCTGGCGCCGGACGAGCTGAAGCGGGCGGTGCTGGAGGGGCTGCAGCGGGCCTACTTCAACGAGGGGCGCAACATCGCCGACCTGGAGACCCTCGCCGACATCGCCGCCGAGGCGGGGATGGACCGCGCGGAGACGTTGGCGCGGCTGCGAAGCGACGAGGGGGCCGCGGAGACGAATGCTGCGCTGGAGAATGCCTATCGCCTCGGTATCACCGGCGTCCCCTTCTTCGTCTTCGACCATCGCTACGCGTTGAGCGGCGCGCAGCCGCCGGAGACGATCCTGGCCGCGATGCAGCAGACCGTCGCCGACCGCGCGACGAGCCAGCCGCCGGGCTGATGCGCATCGGCTGCTCGCGCCATACTCTCGCGCAGCGATTCGACGCTCAGCGGTGAAAGGATGGCGCGCGTGCCAGATGTGAAAGTCGGCGTTCAGCTCAAACCCCAGCATGCCTCGATGGAGGCCCTGCGCGCCGCATGGAAGCGCGCCGACGACATGGGCGTCGATTCCCTCTGGACGTGGGACCACTTCTTCCCCCTGAGCGGCGAGCCGGATGGCCCCCACTTCGAGGGGATGACGCTCCTCGCCGCGATGGCGGAGTCAACGCGGCACGCCACCATCGGCCCGCTGGTCGCCAGCGTCGGCTACCGCAACGCGAACCTGCTGGCCGACATGGCACGGACCATCGACCACATCTCCGGGGGCCGCTTCATCCTCGGTCTCGGCGCCGGCTGGTTCGAGCGCGACTACGAGGAGTATGGCTACGACTTCAAGAACGCCCCGGGGCGGCTGCGCGATCTCGCCGCGGCGCTGCCGGTGATCGAAGCGCGGCTCGCCGCGCTCAACCCGGGCCCGGTCAATGGCAAGCTGCCGATCATGATCGGCGGCGCGGGCGAGAAGGTGACACTACGACTCGTCGCCGAGTACGCCAACCTCTGGAACTCGTTTGGCGCGCCGGAGGAGATCGGCCGGCTCAGCCGCGTCCTCGACGACTGGTGCGCCAAGGTCGGGCGCGATCCGGCCGCGATCGAGCGCTCGGTCCTCTTCAGCAGCGTCGAGCGGATCCACCTCGCCGACGACTACGTCCGCAACGGCATCACGCACCTGATCTTCGGGCTCGAGGGGCCAGAGTTCGATTTCGACCCGGTCGAGCGACTGATCGCCTGGCGTGACTCGATCCGCTTCAACGAATAGCCTCCCTTCGATCGCCAGCCGGATCGGGAGGAGCCCAGTCGGGCGACGGCAGGTGGAGGAGCACCAGCCCCGCGAGGGCGAGCATGGTGTTGCGAAAGGCGGCGTCGATCCCGTTCCACGCTTCCGACCGCCACATCTGAAACCATTCGCCGCCGATGACGATGAAGCCGCCGAAGAAGAGGAGGACAATCATCAGCAGACCGACGGTCGAGGCGCGCCGCGCCAGGAGGTAGCGGCGATGCCGCCACGCGCGAAACCACATCGCCGTCGCGGCGATGAGAACGATGGCGGTGAGCCACTCCCAGGCGATGATGACGACGTAGACCGCCGTCTGCGCCCAGGGTGCCGTGATCGCCCGCCACATCACGCGCGGGTGGAGCTCCGTGCCGGGCGGCGCGCCGAAATTCGTCGTGTCCATGGCGAGCACGTGCTGCACGAAGGTGAAGTTGGTGTCGTAGTCGGTGACATTGCCGATGGTGACGAGGAGGATGTAGAGGGCGTTGAGCGCCGTCACAAGGGCACAGGCAACCGGCAGCGTCCCCCAGGCGAAAGCACGGGGGCCCTCGCGCCGAACTTCCCGCTCCCGACCGAGTGGCTCATCCTGGCTCATCGTGCACCTCCTCGGCATCCGCATCGCCAGATCGAGGCCGTGGCACGCCCCGCGCTACGAATGTCATTCAGAGTAGAGTAGCGGCGCAGGGCCGCCCCGGCGTCTCTCCCTCCGGCGGCCGATCTGGCGCCTCGCGCGATCAATCGAGGAGCTTCCCGTGACCGACGTTTCCGCGACCGCCTCCGCCATCGATGAGGCCACCGACCAGAGTGAACCCGCCGCGCCGGAGGCCGAGGCCGAAAGCGGCCCGACCTTCGCCGATCTCGGCCTGAGCGCTCCCCTCCTCCAGGCGATCAAGGATGTCGGCTACGAGGAGCCGAGCCCCATCCAGATTGCGACAATCCCCGCCATGCTCGCCGGGCGCGACGTGATCGCCCAGGCGCAGACCGGTTCGGGGAAGACGGCCGCGTTCGGCCTCCCAATCATCGAGAAGATCAACCCCGACGAGCGCGTGGTCCAGGCGCTGATCCTGGCGCCGACGCGCGAGCTTGCCATCCAGGTCGCCGAGGCGCTGCACAAGTTTGGCCGGCCCAAGGGGGTCGAGACGCTGCCAATCTACGGCGGTCAGCCATACGAGCGGCAGTTCCGGGGCCTGCAGCGCGGCGTGCAGATCGTGGTCGGCACGCCGGGGCGCGTCATGGACCACATGCGGCGCGGCACGCTCAATCTCGACCACATCCGCTTCTTCGTCCTCGACGAGGCGGACGAAATGCTCGACATGGGCTTCGTCGAGGATATCGAGTGGATCCTCTCCGAGGCGCCGGAGGAGCGGCAGACCGCCCTCTTCTCGGCCACCATGCCGCCGCGCATCGTCGCCCTCGCCCAACGCTACATGCGCAACCCGGAGCGGATCAGCATCGCCGGCAAGCAGATGACGGTGCCGCAGGTCCATCAGTCGTCGTACGAGGTGCCCCGTGCTCGCCGCGTCGATGCCCTCACGCGCATCCTCGACGCCGAATCGCCGCAGTCGGCGATGATCTTCTGCCGCACCAAGGCCGGGGTCGACGAGCTCGGCGAGGCGCTCATGGCGCGCGGCCACGCGGTCGAGACGATCCACGGCGATCTCTCCCAGGCGCAGCGCGACCGGGTCATGCGCCGCTTCCGCGGTGGTCAGGCCGACGTCCTCATCGCGACCGACGTCGCCGCGCGCGGCCTCGACATCCCCGACGTCTCGCACGTGATCAACTACGACGTACCGGAGAGCGCCGAAGCCTATGTCCACCGTATCGGCCGCACTGGGCGCGCGGGCCGGGCCGGGGAAGCGATCACGCTCGTCACCCCGCGCGAGGTGCGCTGGCTGCGGCAGATCGAGCGGATCACGAAGGGGCGCATCGAGCCGCGCCGCCTGCCGACGCTGGCCGACGTCGCCGAGCGGCGGCGCGAGGCGCTGAAGCAGCAGATCCAGGCCGTCCTCGACGCCAGCGACGACGGCTACGCCAGCTACCTGGAGACGATCAACGACCTGGCGGACGAGCACGACGCGGCTGAAGTGGCGGCAGCGATCCTCAAGCTCTACGCGGAGGAGACCGGCCGCACGACAACGCCCGAGCAGCAGGAGAACGACATCGCCACCTTCGCCGCCGTGGCGCCGCCGGCGCGCGGTCCGCGCGGCGAGGCGGGGATGGTCCGCCTCTTCATCAACGTCGGCCGCAATCAGGGCGCCCGGCCGCAGGACTTCGTCGGCGCGATCGCCAACGAGGCGGGCATCCCCGGGCGCGCCATCGGCGCGATCGACATCTTCGACGACTACGCGTTCGTCGATATCCCGCGCGAGTTTGTCGATCGCGTGCTGGCCGCAATGCGCGGCGCGAAGATCAAGGGCCGGCCGGTCAACATCGAGGTGGCCCAGGGCGAAGGCGCACCGAGCCCGCGCGAGCGCGGCGGGCCGCGTTCGGGCCGCCCGGCATTCACGGGAGGCTCGCGTGGCCGGCGGGAAGGGGGCGAGCGGTCCCCGCAGCGCCGCTACGAGCGCTCCGACCGGGGTGGCGCGCCCCGCTTCCGACCCCGGCGAGAGGGGCAGTAGGCATACACCCGGCCCGCCCGCGCCACCCCGGCCGTAGGGGCGACGCAGGCGTCGCCCGGGCCGATCTGCCGTAGCCGTGCAGGATGGCGACGGCGTTGCCAGGCATGAACCCCCGGCAGAGAGCCCGGGCGACGCAGGCGCCGCCCCTACAGCCCGATATCGGGGTGGATCGCGGATACCTCCGCGATTGTCGGCAGAAATCCGAGGTTCGGGGCAGCAGACGAACGCTATTCCGGCAGCGCCTCGAGTGGCGCGTTCGGCCCGCCGATGCCAAAGGACGGCTCCGGGCCGTTGACGGGCGCTGCCCAGCGGACGCCGTTGGCGATCACCCGCCGCACGTCGGGATTGAAATAGGTCGGGTACGACTCGTGCCCGGGCCGGAAGTAGAAGATCTTGCCCCGGCCACGCTGATAACAGCAGCCGCTGCGAAAGACCTCCCCGCCGGTGAACCAGCTCACGAAGATCAGGTCGTCCGGTTGGGGGATGTCGAAGAACTCGCCGTACATCTCCTCGGCCGGCAGCTCGATGTACTCGCCGATGCCGTCGGCGATCGGGTGGCTCGGGTTGACCACCCAGAGCCGCTCCTTGTCATTCGCCTCCCGCCACTTCAGGTTGCAGGTCGTCCCCATCATCCGCTTGAAGATCTTCGAGTGGTGCCCCGAATGAAGGACCACCAGTCCCATGCCGTCGAGGATGCGCCGCTGCAACCGGTCGACGAGCTCGTCGCTGACCTCGCCGTGCGCCTTGTGCCCCCACCAGACGAGGACATCGGTATCGTCGAGCACCGCCGCCGGCAGCCCCTGCTCCGCCTCATCGAGCGTCGCCGTCCGCAACGTGAAGTGATCGCCCGCCTCCCGCAGCCCCGCCGCGATCGCGGCATGGATCCCCTCCGGATAGACCGCGCCGATCGTCGCGTCCTCCCTCTCGTGCCGAAACTCGTTCCAGACCGTAACGTTGATCGCCATTCCATCCCCTTTCCCGCCTTACCACTTCCGACTCCCGACTCTCTCCTCGACCTCTCGACTCCTCGACTTCTCGACTCAAAGGAGCCACCCGCCGTCGATGTAGAACGACCGCCCCGTCACCCAGGCCGAGGCGGGGCTGGCGAGGTAGACGAAGATCCCGGCCAGGTCGCGCGGCGTGCCAATCCAGCCCAAGGGGATGGCGGCTTCCCATCGCTCGCGCAACCCTGGCGTCTTCTCGAGGATCGGCTCCGTCATCGGCGTCGAGATCGGCCCCGGCCCGACCGCGTTGACGCGCACGCCGGTCTTGGCCCACTCGCGCGCCAGCCCTGTCGTCAACATCGCCACCGCCGCCTTCGAAACCGCGTAGTGGAGGATGCCGGGGCTCGGATCGACCGCATCGACGGACGAGACGTTGACGATCGAGCCCGAGCCGCGCCCGATCATCGCCGCGCCGAAGGCCCGGCAGGTGTGGAGGGTCCCCATCAGGTTCACGCCGAGCATCCGCTCCCAATCATCCAGGGGAATCTCGAGCACCGGGCGGCGAAACGACGAGATGCCGGCGCAGTTGATGAGAACATCGACCGGCCCGGCGGCCAGCGTTTCGTGTGCCGCCTGCTCCACCGCCCGCGCGTCGGCGACATCGACGCGCCGCATCGTCACCCGGTCCCGCCACGAGACGAGATCGCCTGCTCCCGCGCGCTCGAGCCGCTCGTCCCGGGCATCCCACAGTTCGACGGTCGCGCCGCGCTGCAGCAACTCGCGGGCCGCACCGAGGCCGATCCCGCTCGCACCCCCCGTAATCACGATCCGCAGACCCTCGATTGCAAAGAGATCCTCTGACATCTCACCCTTTCGTTGGCATCGGCATGCATCTGATGGTTCAATCCGAAACCCTCGCCAGCCTCACGCGTCGATGCCATCGCCGCTCTCGAGCAAGTCCGTCCCGAAGGCGAAGAGCGACGGTCCACCGCCGGTGTGGAGAAAGACGACCGCCTCGTCCGGCGCGATCTCGCCGGCCCGGATGTCGGCCAGCATCCCGGCCATCGCCTTCCCGGAGTAGACGGGATCGAGGAAGACGGCCTCGGTGCGCGCGAGCAGGCGGATCGCGGCCAGGCCCTCCTCGGTCGGCACGCCGTAGCCCGCGCCAACGTGCCGGTCATCGAGCGCGATCTTGCCCGCCGTGAAGGACGCATCGATTCCGAGCAATTGGGCGGTTTCGTTCGCCAGCCGCGCGCACTCGGCCTTCAGCGCATCGACCGGGCGCTCGACGGCGACGCCGCGGACGCCGTAGGGCGCGGAGAAGGCCGAGGCGCCGACCACGAGCCCCGCCTGCGTCCCCTGCGAGCTCGAGGCGAAGTAGAGCCGCCGGGGCGCCTCGCCAAGTGCGAGGAGCTGCAGCGTCATCTCGGCGACCATCGCCACGTAGGCGGCCGCCCCCAGCGGCACGCTCCCGCCCGTCGGGATGACGTACGGGCGCTCGCCGGCCGCGCGCAACTCGTCACCGATGCGGGCCATCAGCGCGGCCCGCTCCGCCGCTCCCGGGACGATGCGCACCTCGGCCCCGAGGAGATGGTCGAGCAGGAGATTCCCGGCGATCTCCGCACCGTGACGAGCGTCGAGGATCAGGAGCGCCTTCAGCCCCGCCAGCCGCGCTGCGGCCGCGGTCATCCGCGCATGATTCGACTGCGCGGCGCCCTCCGTAACGAGGACCGTCGCCCCGGAGGCCAGCGCGTCGCCGACCAGATACTCCAGCTTCCGCGCCTTGTTCCCGCCGAAGGCGAGCCCGGTCAGGTCGTCCCGCTTGAGGTAGATGCGCGGGGCGTCGGGGCCAACCGCCGCCTCCAGGTTGCGCGCCCGCTGCAGCGGCGTCGGCAACGTCGTCAGGGGAAAGCGGGGCAGGCAGGCCAGATGCACCGGGGAGTCTCCTTCACGCGAACCGAGCGGATCGGCAAGGCATGGCGGCAGGATGCGTGGCCGCCTCAGGCACGATACCCGATACGCGGCCGGCACGATTCAGACTGCTGTAGCGAAGGAGGCTGACTCCCGGAAACCGCGCTAGCCGACGATGACGTCGACGGCCAGCGTCACCACGCCGGCGGCGAGAATCGCGGCGGTGAGAAGCTACAGCGGCGTGCGCAAGTCGTGTCATCCTGAGCTTGCGAAGGATCTCGGCTCGAGGCAAGCCCACTTTCCCGGAGCCGAGATGCTTCGTTCCTCAGCATGACACGACCCGCGTGTCGCGGTACTCGG
>JADYYO010000203.1 GCA_020853615.1 Thermomicrobiales bacterium | reverse complement strand
TCTGAATTACGCGCGGAGGACTTCCCGCTCCTCTCCCGCGTCACCCGCCTGCGCAGCTCCCAGCAGCAGCCCCAACGCCGCATGCGCCCCGCGCAGCCACGCCAGCGCCTGCACCGCCCCATCCGGCGCGCGCTCCGGCAGCAGCGTCAGCGCCGGCGCTGCCATCGCCGCCGGCTCCTCGACCAGGAGCCGCCCCGCCGCGTCCTCTTTGCCCGCCACGAAGCGCTCGACGCGCTCCCGGTCGATCACCCAGCGCTGCCCGACCTGCACGCCGGGGAGTTGCCCGGCTACCAGATAGCGGTAGGCGGTGCTGGGGTCGATGCCGACCCGCGCCGCCAGCTCCGCCACCGTCATCGTCGGGCTGGTCATGTCAGACCTGTCGGCTCGGTCACGGCTGATCCTCCGCTGGTGAGTCCGTTTCGCTCCGATCGTGGAGTTCGAAGAGCACAAAAAAAGGCATCCCGAGCAACGACGCCATCCGCTCCCCCTGCGCCCGGTCGACCGTCAGCGTTCCCCTCAGTAGCCGGGAGATGAACGCCTCCGAGACGCCGGAACGCTCGGCCAGCCACGCCTGCTTGCGGCCCTGCTCGGCCAGGACCGCCGCGAGGCCCGTCGCCGCGTAACGCGCATATCGCACATATCGCACAGGGGTTATTGAGGCTCCACTCATGATAACAAAATACTCCGCTCCAGGAGCGGAGTCAAGTATTCTTCACTGAGAGCGGTATTGGCAAGGGCGCGACCACGGAGGGGCGAGTGGGAACCGAGGAGGGAGGGGCGCGATCGGGCGAAGTCATCGCGGCCTGGATCCGCCGCCAACTCGCGCGCCACGATTGGACCGCGGCCGATCTCTCTCGCCGCCTCGGCGTCGGCTCGGGCCGCATCAGCGAGTGGATCAGCGGCAAGCGCGTCCCCAATCCCGAGTCGTGCCTGAAATTGGCCGAGGCCTTCGGCGCCGACCCGGACGAGGTCCTGGCGCTCGCCGGCCACCGCCTCCCCACGCGGCCGCTGCGCCCCGACGACCCGAAGGCGCGCATCATCGCCCTGGTCAAGCGCGTGCCCATGAGCCCGCAGCAGGCCGCGGGGCTCGAGGCGATGCTGCGCGCCTGGCTCGAGGCCGGGCCGAACGGGGCGCCGCACCCCAACGGCGCCCCGAACGGGAGCTAGTCGCCGTGCCGCTCCCACCATTCGCCGGCGCGCCGGGCCGTGACCACCCCCTCGCCGTCGCAGAGCTCGCAGTCGAACCAGACCTCGCCCCCCTCGCCGACGCACAGCGGGCAGGGGACCGGCGCCGTCGCGGGCCGCGGCGCCTCGCGCACAGGCTGCGGCTTGAAAAGCGGCGCCACGGGCGCGGCTCGCCGCGTCGCCCGCTCCATCGCCATCAGCACCCCGCCCACGAAGCGGCGCACCTCGCGCGAGCCGCTCTCGACCAACTCCCCGCGGCTAGCCCCGGTCGGCTTGACCGTCCAGCGGCAGCGCGCCGCGTCGAGCTCGATGCCGCTCTCGCTGATCAGCTCCACGACGCCGCGCGCCGAGCGCGCGCGCCAGAACGTATGACCCTCGACGTCGACGCCATCCGACTCCGCCTCGGGGCTCCGGCCCTCGCGCTGCTCTTCCCCGCCGGATCCCATTGCCTGCCTCCCGCATCGCGATTAGAACAGATGTTCGATTTTACGGTAGCATAACGACCGCGGTTCGCCGGGTCAAGACGGAGGAGGGTCGCCGTGGCGCGAGGCAGCGTGAAAGCCCGACCGATGCAGGACGGCACCGTCCGCTACCGCATCAAGTGGGAGAGCCGCGGCCCGGACGGCAAACGGCGCTACCACAGCGCCACCCGCGCCACCAAGAAGGAGGCCGAGGCGTTCCTCTCCAGCAAGTTGCAGGAGGTGAACGAGGGGACATTCGTCATCGCCAGCAAGGAGACGGTCGCCCAGTACCTCGAGCGATGGCTCGAGGCCTCTGCCCCGGGCTGGAGCGAGGCGACCTGCATGCAGTACGGGGCCATCGTGCGCGCTCGCATCGTCCCCCACCTTGGGGCGCTCCCCCTCAGCCGCCTCGACGCGCTCACCATCCAGACCGCCTACGCCACCCTGACGGCTGCCGGTTACGCCCCCGAGAGCATCAGGGTCACTCATACCGTCCTCCACGCCGCCCTCGGCCGCGCTGTCGCCTGGCGCCTCCTGCCACACAACCCGGCCGATGGGGTCACTCCGCCCAGCATCCCGGTGGCGGCCCCCGCCGCCTGGTCCGCCACCGAAGCCGCCGCTTTCCTTACCCACCGGCCTGCTGATCGCTTTGCTCCCCTGTGGCGTCTCGGCCTCGACTCCGGCATGCGCCTCGGCGAATTACTCGCCCTCGGCTGGCGCGACGTCGACCTCGCCCGCGGCGTCGTCTCCGTGCGTCGCACCCTCACCCGCACCGCCGCGCCAGGCCAGGGCAGCTGGAAGATCGGGGAGATCGCCAAGACCGCCAGCAGCCGGCGCTCCATCGTCATCGGCCCGACCACGGTCGCCGCGCTCCGCTCCCACCGCGCCCGCCAAGCCGAACGCAAGCTCGCCGCCGGCGCGGCCTGGCTCGACATGGGCCTCGTCTTCGACCGCGGCGACGGCCACTGGCTCGCCCCCTGCGTGCCACGCCGCGCCTTCGAGCGCGCCGTCGCGGCCTCCGGCGTCTCCCCGCTCACCCCCCACGGCATGCGTCACACCATGGCCACCCTCCTCCTCACCGCGGGGGTCCACCCCAAGATCGTCCAGGAGCGCCTCGGCCACCGCTCGATCCAGATGACGCTCGACCGCTACTCGCACGTCACCATGACGATGCAGGAGGACGCCGCCGCCAGCCTCGACGCCCTCCTCGGCGGCGAGGCGCGGCCACGGCGCGGCCAGGACGCGAGCTGATCTCGCGTTTCTGGCGTCACGGGGCCGTTTTCGCGCGCGTGCAGTAGAACATGAAGATCTGGCGGACCTCGCCCGCCTCGCCCGCCGCGACCAGCTCCTTCAGGTAGCGCGCGGCCGGCACCCAGCGGTAGCGGTGGTTGACCGCCGTGACCAGGCCCGACTCGCGCGCGGCCTCCGCCATCCGCCGCGCCCCGGCGAGCGAGAGGGCGAGCGGCTTCTCGCACATGACGTGCTTGCCCGACTGCAGGGCGGCGATGGCGATCGGCTCGTGCAGCGAATTGGGCGTGGCGATGGTGACGAGATCAATGTCGTCACGGGCGACGATCTCGCGCCAGTCGCCACAGCACTCCGCAATGCCGAACTCGTCCCTGGCCGCGGCGAGCGCTGTCTCGACCGGGTCGCAGATGGCGACGATCTCGGCCAACCCCGACTTCGCCGCCTGCCGAAAGGCCGGGATGTGCCGCAGCCGGGCGATCCCGCCGCACCCGATCACCGCTCCTCGCGGAACGTTGCCTGCCAATGGCGCGCCTCCATCCTTCTTCCAATCCGCCCAACCCGTCGTCGCGGCGCGTTGCCGCCGTGCATGACCAGCCCGCGCGCCGGCTCAAGTCTGGCCATACGCGCGAGCGGCCGATGCCGGGCAACAGCCTGCCGATGATGTTGTCGACACCGCTCTCGGCATTATCGGCGAGACCTTCTCCTGGAGCGAGGAGAGACGCATCGCACGAGGTGATCGAGGAGGCGAATCCGCCGGCAGTCGTCACCCTGGCCATGCGTCAGCAGGGCGATCGGGACCCGGGCGCTGCCCATGATCATGGCCCAATCCCAACCCCGCAACGACCTAATTGACAGCCAATTACGAGCCAGAGTTCATATAGATGTAGGAGAATTCATAAAATGATCTATCACGATGTCCATTCATGATGTATAGTACTGTAACAATTATCCCAAATCCCCCAAACCTCTAGGGAATGTGCGGAGGGAGGGATGCACAAACCAAGACCGCGCTCAAGGGTGCTGCCTCATCGCAACGCAGGTGGAGTTCATGCCGCTGCCGTTCGCTCCACTCCACCGTGCCGTGCCGCCATCGCCCTTCAGCGCCCAGGAAACGCGGAGTCCCTCCCAGAGAGCCCAGGTCCCGCGCTTCGCCTGCCCTGGCGAAGCGGAGGGTGGGACGACGATGGGGACGGAGGAGACGGGATAGCGTCCAGGGCCGGCGAACGTGTGTGCGCCGACCGAACCCAACGCGCGTTCACGTTGGGAGGCGCGATCGCGACCTGTTGCGACGGCTTTCCCAACGCGGAAAAGAGGAGGCAGCTGTGGACCAGGAGAGGTTCGACGAACTCGTATCACGGTTAGCCCGCGGCGCGAGACGGTGTGGGGCCTCCTAACCGGCGCGCTTGCCTCCGCCGGCGTGCCAGCCATCGTCGATGCCAAAAAGAAGCACAAAGGCGGCGCCCAGGCCGAAGGCAAGAAGAAGCACAAGCGCGGCTTCTTCTGCTTGTGCGTCGACGGCAATCCGGCCAACTGCGTCACGGTCAGGAAGAAGGCCAAGCAGCAGCGCAAGCTCAAGAAAAAGTTCCCGAACTCGCACAAGGGCGCGTGTGAGCTCCCGCCGCCCATCGAGACGTGCGATAACCGCGCGTGCGTCATCGGCAGCGACACGTGTCAGGGGCTCAGCGATCTCTGCGACTGCCGCAATCCGCGCAGCGTGGCCGCCGGCGACGACGGCGCCTGCAACGAGGACATCGGCGCCATCTGCAACCACCAGTACTGCAGGCTCGGCCTCCCCATCGACAAGGACGAATGCCGGCAGGAGTTCGGCAGCCCGTGCCGCTGTCAGAGCACCGGTGATCGCCTCAATGAGAAGCCGCCGATCGGTCAGTGTGGCACAAGTGGCGGTGGCGGGGGTGGCGGCGGTGGCGGTCCCTGCCGCAAGGGCTATAAGCGGTGCGGCGGTATCTGCATCCCCGAAGATCTCTGCTGCACCAATGGCCACGTGGGCTGCCCGAAGGACGAAACCTGCATCGGCGGGTCGTGCTGCGACGACAAGCTCGTCTGTGGCGACACCTGCCTGAGCGCGCCGTGCGATGCCAGCAAGTGCGAGACGTGCGACACCACGATCGGCCAGTGCGTCTCCAAGTGCACCGACCCGGACACGCCGGTCTGCGACGGAAACGGCACCTGCGTGGAGTGCATCAGGGACGGCGACTGCGACGAGGCCGACTGCGAGAAGTGCAGCAACAACACCTGCGTCTCCACGTGCAGCGGCGAGACGCCGGTCTGCAACGGCTCCGGCGCCTGTGTCTGTAACGCCTCGAGCTGCAACGGCGGCTGCTGTGACGACGCGAGCGGCGCATGCGTCGACTACGCGGACCAGTCGGACGACACCTGTGGTCCGAGTGGCTTGTGCGGCACGTGCGACACGGACAACTGCTACCACTGCAACACCACGGATGGTACGTGCGACTTCGCATGCACCGGGAACACGCCGGTCTGCAACGGTTCGGGCACCTGCGTCGAGTGCACCAAGGACGGCGAGTGCGACGAGGCGGACTGCGAGGTCTGCAGTGGCAACCAGTGCGTCTCTAAGTGCACCGATCCCACCAAGCCGATCTGCGACGGCAACGGTCATTGCGTCGAGTGCACCAAGGATGGCGAGTGCGACAGCGGAGAGATATGCTGCAGCAATCACTGCATAACCTGCAACACGCCGCCGAACACCGAGTGCTGGAACGCGGAGGGCACCTGCGCCAACGGCCAGTGCAGCTACACGCCGAAGGCGAAGAACACTCCGTGCAACGACGGCGACCCGTGCACTCAGAACGATGTCTGCGACGGCAATGGCACCTGCGCCGGCACCCCGATCACCTGCCCAACCGGCGAGCACTGCTCGGGCGGGGTGTGTGAGTGTGGGAATACCGGCACAAGCTGCGGGACGGGCTTCACCTGCTGCAGTGGCGAATGCGTCGACACGCAAAAGGACCCGAACAACTGCAACGGGTGCGGTAATACCTGCCCAACCGGCGAACGTTGCTCGGGCGGGGTCTGCAAGTGTGGGAACAAGGCAAGTTGCGGGGCTGGCCTCACCTGCTGCAATGGGGACTGCGTCAACACGCAGACCGATCCCGATAACTGCAACGCGTGCGGCAATGGATGCCCGACATCGACATGCCGCCGCACGACCTGCACCGATGGAGTCTGCGGGCTCCAGAAGCTCGACAACCAGAAGGGCCCGAACTGCTTCAGCTCAGGCAAGGTCTGCTGCAACGGGATCTGCGTCAATGGGTCTGCTGGGCAGTGCCCCATTTGCTGTCAGAACCGAAGTGACTGCCCAAGTGGCAACAACTGCGTTGGCTCGGGAGCATGTGGACAAGCCGGGCTGGACGCTTGCGTGGCAACGGGCAAGTGCTGCCGGCCGCAATAGCGATTGGCGACGGCGAGCATGCTCGCCGTCGCCAGGAAGCCGAGCAGGAGGACGGCATGCACCAGGTGCGCCGCCACCGCGGCTAGCAAAGGAGAGAGCGTCGTAACGCGACGAGGCGGCGGGATTCCCCGCCGCCTCGTTCATTCTGCGGAGAAGCCGCCAGCGCCAGCCCTTATAGCGCGGCGGAGCTCTCGCCACGATGCGCCTGCCTGGACCCTTGCTTCCCTCGGGCACGGCGCGTGGTCGCCCTAGCTGACGAAGGCGAGGTTGTAGCTGCCGCCCGAGGCATCGGCGATGGCCGTGCCGCTGTTGGCCGTGATCCCGAGGTCGGTGGTGTTCAGGCAGTCGCCCCCGTAGACGGTCGGGTCGAGCTCCTAGGTGTTGCCGATGCCGATCGCGTTGCAGACGTTCCCGCCGCTGTTGATATCCCCGACGGAGACGGCGCCGCCATTGGCCGCGGAGGTGGCCACGCCGCCATTGCCGGCGGAGGCGACATCCACATTGCCATCCCCGCCGCCGAAGAACTTGTCCTGCAGCCGCGTCTGCGCCGCGGCCTGCGCTACGCCGGCAAGACCCGCGACCGCCCCGGCCACGACCGTGTCGATCCGCGCTTTCATCCCGGCTTCTCTCCTGCTTCCCGTGGCCCTCCGGGCACCCCTCCGCGCCCGGCCTATCACCGAACCTACACCCGTGATCGGCCGGTGCCAATCGCGACTTCTGCACACATCGTGCCGATGGTATCGTGTCTTGTCGCCAGGATCGCTTCAGCTGCCGTTAGCCGGTCATCCACGCTCGCGCTGTGCGCTCGCGAATGGGCCGACCGATCAGGAACCGCTCGGCGCGCCGGGTGCGCTCGCACCCTCCGCGATGACGTCCGCCCCGTCGGCGGTACCGTCGCCGTCCGTGTCGTAGACGAGCGGATCGGTCCCGGAGGAGAAGAGTTCCTCGCCATCCGAGAGGCCGTCGCCGTCGGTGTCGGCGATCGTGGGATCGGTGCCGTAGATGTTTCGCTCGTCGACGTCGGCCACGTTGTCGGCGTCGGAGTCGAGCGCACTCGGACTCGCTTCAGGCGATGCTGGCGAGGGATTCGCACTCTCGTCCGCGGTCGCGATCGCCGCATCTTCGCTCGCGGCGGGCGCGCCGTTGTCGGCGCTGAAGTCGTTCCAGACCAGCGGATCGGTCTTGATCCCGAAGAGCTCCTCGCCGTCGATGACGCCATCGCCATCGGTATCGGCCAGGATCGGATCGGTCGCGTAGAGGTTCAGCTCATCCCCATCGGCCACGCCATCGCCGTCGGTATCGGCGTTGCTCGGGTCGAGCCCAATCTCCGCCTCGGCCGCATCGTCGTAGTTGTCCGCGTCGAGGTCGGATGCGGTAGCAACCGCATTAGCCGGGGTATCCGGCGCCGCTTCCGTGGCGGGCGCCGGAGCGGGGGCCGGCGCCGGGCTGGTCGAGACGGGGACGGTGTCGACCGTGGGAGGGCCGACGACTCTGGTCCCCGTCGCCGGGTTGAGATCGCCGCAGACGATCGTCCAGTTGCCGGGCGACCCGTACGTCGCGCAGTCGCCGGCGGTGTTGGTGAGGACGATCGGCGCGCTTTGCGCCTGCGCCGCGGGGCCGTGCGCGCCGGCAAGCCCGACGCCCAGGCCGATGGCGATGATGAGCCGCTTCATGGCTGATGCTCCAGCGCGGGGCGTGATCGACAGTCGCGGGATGGAGCTGGTCGCACGCGCACAACGGCCAGCGCCCTTCTCTTCATGTCAACGTCTGAATTGCAGAACGGGTTTCTTTCGGGGAAGGCGAAGTCGCTGCTCGCGCAGGGCAGCGAGAGAAGCGTGGCGTCGGCGCGAGCACGGCAAGATCGGCGCGGCAACCTGCCGAGCGCGCGAGCCGCCAGGCCGCTCAGCGACGGGAGAACTTCTGCAGGGCGTGGCAGCCTTCCGGGACGTATCCGTGCTGCACGCCGTACGTCCAGGTCACCTCGCCGACGTAGAGATCGCCCCGCGAATCGACTGCGATGCCGTGCGGGGCGACAAACCCGCCTGCCGCGCACGATTCGGCGCTGCCCCAGCGCGTGAGGAGGTTGCCGTCGAGGTCGAGCACGTTCACGCCACCCGGGAGGCTGTATGTCCGGGCCGGATTGCCGAACTCGGCGACCCCGGCCCGCCACGGCAGGGAGGTGACGTAGAGGAGGCCATGGCCGTCGACGCAGAGATCGGTCGGGCGCTGAATGTGATCCCAGATCGCCAGCAGCTCGCCGTCCAGAGAGAAGATCTGGACGCGGTCGTTCTCCCGGTCGGCCACGAAGACGCGGCCGTCGGCGATCCAGACGCCGTGCGGCAGATTGAACTGGCCCGGGCCGCGCCCCGGCTCTCCCCACGAGGCGATCAGCTTGCCACCCGCCGTGAAGCGATGGATGCGCGCGTTGCCATAGCCATCCGAAACGTAGATATCGCCGTTCGGGGCGATGGCGGCTTTCGTGGGGCGGTTGAATGGCGGCCCGGCGCGGACGATGCTCGTGGCCTCCTGCCCATCGTAGCCCGTCTCCGCCGCGACGCCGGGCGTGCCGAGCGTCATGAGGAGCTGGCCGTCGGGCAAAAATTTGCGCACCGTGTGATCGCCGCCGTCGACGATGTAGAGGGCGTCGTCGGCATCGATCGTCACCGCGTGCACCTGCTCGGTGAGCACACCTTCGCCGAACGACGCGACGAACGTGCCGTCGGACTCGTAGACGAGGCAGCGAGCCTCGCGCCGCGTCACGGCGAAGAGGCGATCCCGCGAATCGACCGCGACGCCGACGACATCGCCATGCCGCCACCCCGCCGGGAGCTGCTCCCACCCGGGCACGACCTGATAAAGCGGCGCATCCGCCGTCCGCGGTAGCCCTGTCGCCACGGTTTCCCTCCTGCCTTGCCCTGATCGCATCCTGCCTCGGCGGCCTTCCCGCACGGCCGCGCGCCTCGCGCTCCGAACCCGGAGCGCGTTCTCCCTCTACATCTCCTGCGCCTGCAGCGTTGCCCGCCAGTGGGCCGCCCGCTGCTTCAACAGGTCGTTGCGCCGGAGCGGGCTAACCTCCTCGTCGAGGCGCTCCAGCGCCTCGAACGCGATGCTCCCCTCGCCATGCTCTTGACAGGCCATCTGCAGGGAGCGGAACGCGTCGCCGCCGTGGCGCAGCGTGAACCAGATCCGGTTCTGGATGGCGTCGAGGTTTGGCGTCGCCCCGACCCAGACCTCGCCGGTCGGCGCGCAGCGCACCGCGTAGACGCCGGCAGCCGGTTTGCGCTCCTTGTAGGCGGCCTTCGCCGCCCTGCGATCGTTGGTGGACATGGAACTCGCTCAGTCGATCTCGCCGAATCTCGCGTTCTCGCGCGCCCATGGTCGCACATGGAGGACGAGCCGGCGAAGAGCGGGCGGGAGAGCGAGCGCCTCAGCGGCACTGCCCCACTGCCCGAGTCTGGGGGAATGCCCCTCACTCTTTCCCATGTGGAAACCGATAGCCTTTGTGGCGTGTGAAGCGAATATTCACCCGAAGAGCGGGCACTGCCGTGCGGGCAGCGACGTGGCACGCGGTCGCGACGAAAGGGCTTCGCCATGGCGAAACGAGGACGCGCGCTCTTCCGAGTGCTGTTGGTGGCGCTGCTCCGCGCGGCATCGCTCCTCTCTTTCGCCAGGCCGGCGCAGGCCAGGACATTCACGGTCTGCCCGAGCGGCTGCGACGTCACGACCATCGCGGCGGCGCTGCAGGCGGCGAGCGACGGCGACACGATTTCGATGGGGGCAGGAGCGTACAACGGCGGCGGCGTGCTGACCAGGAACGCCGCCTTGAAAGGCGCCGCCCGCGACGCGACGACCATCCTGGGCACGGCCGACGCATCGGTGATCCGGGTGAGCGCGCGGCGAACGAGCCAGGGCCGATCCCGCTCAGCACGGGTAAACAGCGGTTGCTGGCAGGCTCTCGCTGCGAGACGGGAGCAAACGTGGCATCCTGAATCTGCGGCGGCCGATCTCGCGCTCGACGCGAGCCATTCGGCCAGCCGAGATGCTTCACTTCGTTCAGCATGACACGGTCGCGGCGGATGCCGTTCCGACACGCCCGGCATGTCGCCGCGCCGGCAGGTTCGTACACAAGGGTCGAATGCGATCATGGATTACCCGAAAACACCGCGTCAAGCCGAATTCATCGCCCTCGCCGAGGCGCTGGCTGGGCCGATCGCGGGTCGGGCGGACGAGGTCGACCGGAGCGGTCGCTTCCCGATCGAGAATTTCCGCGAGCTGCACGAGGCGGGCTTCCTCGGCCTGACCATCCCGGAGCGGTTTGGTGGCCTCGGCGCCGATCCGCTCGAATACGCCCTCGCCATCGAGCGGATCGCGCGGGCGTGCGGCTCGACCGCGCTGGCGGCGAACATGCACCTCTCGCTGATGGGGAAGCTGGGCGAGACCGGCGTCTGGCCGGAGGAGACCTACGCCCGCGTCGCCCGCGACATCGTCGGGCGCGGCGCGCTCCTCAACTCGGCTAACAGCGAGCCGGAGATGGGGAGCCCGAGCCGCGGTGGCCTGCCGACGACGACGGCGACGCGGACGCCGACCGGCTGGGTTATCAACGGACGCAAGCGCTGGACGAGCCTCGCCTCGGCGCTCAGCTACATGCTCGTCCTCGCCACGATCGTCGACGAGGGAGCGCCGCGGCGCGGCAACTTCCTGGCGCCGGCGGAGACGCCCGGGATCGCGGTGCTCAACACCTGGGACAACCTCGGCATGCGCGGCACCGGCAGCGACGATGTCGTCTTCACGAACGTCGAGCTGCCGCTCGACGCCCTGGTGCAGATCGACGGCTCCGCCGTGCCGGGCGACGGCAACGGCTGGGCCGCCTTCGGGGGCGCGGCCGTCTTCCTCGGCATCGCCCAGGCCGCGCGCGACGAGGCGGTCCGCTTCGCGCAGACCCGTCGCCCGAACGGGATGGCCGGGCCGATCGCGGAGCTGCAAACGATCCAGCACCGCATCGCGCGGATCGAGCTCGACCTGCTGCAGGCGCGCACCCTCCTTTACGCGACGGCCGAGTGGTGGCTGGCGCATCCGGAGGAGCGGGGCGAGCGCGCCTGGCGGCTCGTGGCGGCGAAGAACACGGTCACCAACGCGGCCATCCGCGTCACCGACGAGGCGCTGCGCGTCTCCGGCTCGGCCGGGCTAGCCGCGGCCTCGCCCCTGCAACGCTACTTCCGCGACGCCCGCACCTCGATCGGGCAGCCGCCGATCGAGGATATCGCGCTGACCACCATCGGCAAAGCGGCCCTCGGCCTGCTCTCTCCCCCACGCCGCCCCGATAGCGACGGGGCGCGCCCCGCGGAACCGGCGGCAGCCGGGCCGCGCCGCGCGGACTGAAGCGCGGCATGATCGAGACGACGAACTGGCCCTATCTCGCCTCGCTGGAGCGGTTGGCGCTCGCGCTGGCACTCGGGCTGTTCGTCGGGCTGGAGCGGGAGCGGCGCGGCAAGGACGCCGGGGTGCGCACCTTCGCCTTCGTCGGGCTGCTCGGGGGGATGGGGGGGCTCCTCGGCGAGACGTACGCCCTGCTGGCCATCCTGCTGGTCGGCCTGCTGGTCGCGCTCCTCAACGTCGGCTCGTTGAAGACTCTCAGGTCGACGGAGCTGACCACCTCCGCGGCGCTGCTGGTGGCCGGCTTCACCGGCGTCCTCTGCGGCCTCGGCCACACGCTGACCCCCGCTGCCGTCGCCGTGGCGAGCGCCGCGCTCCTCGCCTGGAAAGAGCCGCTGACCGGGTTCAGCCTGGAGCTGTCGGAGGCGGAGATCCGGGCGGCGGTACTCCTCGGCATCCTCGCGGTCGTCGTCTACCCCGCCCTCCCCGAGAGCAGCGTCGACCCCTGGCACCTGGTTCAGCCACGAGAGGCGTGGGGGATCGTGGTCCTGATCGCCGCCATCGGCTTCGTCAACTACATCCTCTGGAAGCTCTATGGCACGCGGGGCATCGCCCTGAGCGGCTTCCTGGGCGGCCTCCTCAACAGCACCGTCACCGCGACCGAGGTCGCCGGCCGCGCGCAGGAGGATCCCTGTCTCGCCCGCATCGCCTACCAGGCGATCCTGCTGGCGAACGGCGCGATGATCCTGCGCAACCTGGGCATCATCGGGCTGCTGAGCCCGGCCGCCCTCCTGACCGCGGGCCCACCGCTCGCCGCCATGCTGGCCGTCTGGGCGATCCTGGCGATCCGAAGCGTGCGCGGCGCGCGCGGCAGCGAGCAGCCCGCGGCGCCGGAGGTGACGCTGGCCGCGCCCTTCTCCCTCTACGGAGCTCTCCGCTTCGGGCTGATCTTCCTGGCGCTCCAGGTCGGCGGCACCCTCGCGCAACGGGCGCTCGGGCAGGCCGGGTTCTACGTCGTCAGCGCGATCGGCGGCTTCATCTCCAGCTCCGGCGCGGTCGCCTCAGCCGGGGCGCTCTCCTCGCAGGGGGCCATCACCGCCGCCGTCGCGGGGACCGGCTCGGTGCTGGCCACCTTCACCAGCGCGCTGATCACCCTGCCGCTGGTGGCGCGGGTCGCCCCGCAATCGGGGCTCGCCCGCCCGGTCGGCCTCGCCCTCGGCCTGATGACGGTTGCCGGGGTGGTCGTGGCGATGGTCATGGAGATGGCGCGGCCGTCGCTCGGGCTCTGAGGCACACGCGTCGCCATCTCAGTCGTAGACCAGCGCGATCGGGCGGACCGGGGAGCCGGTGGCTCCGACGAACTTCAGCGGTAGGCAGACGAAGGTGAATCGAGAGTGGCCCGCGGCCGCCAACTCCTCGAGCTGCAGATTCTCGATGATATAGATGCCGTGGCGGGCGAGCAGGATCAGGTGGCCGGGGAGCTGGCAGCCATAGGCCGGATCGCGCAGCCCGATCACGTCCCACGCCATGTTGTCGGCACCGACCGCGAGCACCCCCTTCGCCGCCAGCCACTCCGAGGCGCTGCTGGCCATCCCGGGTCCTGCTAGGAAGCGCTCCGGGTCGTCCCAGAAGAGGCCATTCCCGGTCCGAATCAGGACGACATCGCCCGGCGCGATCTCGACTCCCTGCCGGCGGCAGCACACTTCCAGATCGGCGGCGGTCACCAGATGGCCGGCGTCGAGCGCGCGCACGCCCCGCTCGGCGGCGGCATCGAGGAGGACGCCGGGTGCCAGAATCGGTGGAACCTCCTCGATGGCGTGCGCCGTGAACCCCTTCGAGTTGCAGACGTCGGCCGCCGGGATGCCGCCGTAGAGCATCTGGGCGTCGGCCTGGTGGCAGATGGCGTCGATGTGCGTGCCGCTGTGCTCCATGCAAACGATGACGCCGGAGGCGCTGCTGCGCACCCCCGTCTCCTCCGGGCGGTAGTCGTCGCCGTGGCGACGGTGGAGGAAGTAGAGATAGCCGGGATGGTGAGAGGCGATGACCGGCATCCCCTGAAAGCGCGGCTGCTCCAGGTCGAACATGCGAACCGGCCGATCGAGGAATGGGAGAGAGACCGGCGTCTGGTAGAGCGCGGCGGCGATCGCCGCTTTGGCGGCGCTGGCGGGCGGC
>JADYYO010000202.1 GCA_020853615.1 Thermomicrobiales bacterium | reverse complement strand
TCGAAGATCTCCTGCCCCAGCTCGTCGAGCGAGATGCCATCGAGCACCCGGCCGGCATTGATGTCCATGTCCGGCTCCTGGTTGGCGTAGAGGGTCGAGTTCGTCGCGATCTTGATCGAGGGCGACGGCTTGAAGCCGAAGGCGGAGCCGCGCCCGGTCGTGAAGACGACGATGTTGCAGCCGCCGGCAACCTGGCCCGTCACCGAGACCGGGTCGTACCCGGGCGTGTCCATGTGGACGAAGCCCTTCTCCGTCACCCGCTCGCCATACCCCGCGACCTGGTTCAGCGGCGTGTTCCCCGCCTTGGCGATCGCGCCGAGCGACTTCTCGTAGATCGTTGTCAGCCCACCCAGCTTGTTGCCCGGCGCCGGGTTGTTGTCGATCGAGGCGCCGAACATCGCCGTGTAGCGCTCCCACCAGTGGATGCGGTCGATCAGATCCTGCGCCACCTCGGGGCTCTTCGCCCGCCGCGTCAGCAGGTGCTCGCCGCCGTAGACCTCGGTCGTCTCGCCCAGGACGACCGTCCCGCCCTGGCGGACGATCTCGTCGGCAGCGCGGCCGAGCCCCGGGTTGGCGGTGACGCCCGACCAGCCATCGGAGCCGCCGCACTGCAGGGCGACCATCAACTCGGAAGCCGGCACCGGCTCCCGCGTCGCCTGGTTGGCGACCGGGAGGAGCTTCTTCACCGCCTCGATGCCGGCCTCGACGGTCTTGGCAAATCCTCCGTCCTGCTGGATCGTCAGCACGGTCGGCTGCTCGCCGCTGCCGAGGCTTGTCGACTCGATCATGTCGGTCGGCTGGTTGACCTCGCAGCCGAGGCTGAGGATGACGTAGGCGGCCACGTTCGGGTGATCGACGATGCCGGCCATCGTCCGCTGCAGGACGTGCAGGTCGGAGGAGCCGTAGTGCGAGCCACAGCCCCCCTTCGTCGCCAGGGGGATGACCCCGTCGACGTTCGGGTAGTCCTTCATCACCTCCGGATCGCGGAAGTAGTTGGCGATTCGCTCGGTCGCCGACGACGAGCAGTTGACCGAGGCGAGGATAGCGACGTAGTTGCGCGTGCCGACGCGGCCATCCTTGCGCCGGAACCCCATGAAGGTCCGCTGCTCGGCCTCCGGCAGGATCTCGACCGGCCGGTATTCGGTGCAGGGCGCATAGTCGAGCTCCAGCCCCTCGCCGACCGAGAGGTTCTGGCTGTGCACGTGGTCGCCCGGGGCGATCGCTTTGGTGGCGAACCCGATGATCTGGCCGTAGCGGCGAACCTCGCCCCCCTCGTCGATGGCGCGCAGAGCGACCTTGTGGCCAGGCGGGATCATCTGGTTCACGCGGATGTCGCCGTTCGCCATGCGCAGGATGGTACGAGGAACGAGGGGCTGCTTGGCAATGGCGACGGCGTCATTCGGGTCGAGGAGGACGGCGACCTCGCTGAGCTCAACCGGCTCGCTGCTCGCCCGCCCGATCAGGGTCATCCCCTGGCCCGCGGGTCGTGGTGGCTGGATCGTGGACATGCTTCTTCCTCCGACGCGTGACGCTCGTCGATCATGCGTCGTGTCGCCGACGCCGCAAGCGCAAATAGCTTCTGCAATTGTTCCCCTTTACGTCACGTCAGGCAAGTCGTTACTCGCTCGTCGCCTCGTGCGATCGACCAGGGGGGCGGACCAGAGCGCGGTCAGCCGGAAACGACGATGATATTGGCGTAGGGGACGGTATCCGCCGTGCGCACGGTGGCTCGCGCCAACGTGGCGAGCGCTTTCAACTCCAGATGGCTGACCCGCTCCAGGGGAACGCCATCGAGGATCGCTTCCAACTCCGCCACGCGCTCCGGGCTGACCAGCGCCATCTCGTCGGTAATGAGCACCCGGTCGATCGACCACTCGGCGTGGACGGCGCGCAGTACGTCGAGCACCGTCGGTATCCCGTCGACGAGCGCGAGGTCGATCCGCCCCGGCCCGATCGGGACGGGGAAGCCGCGATCGCAGATCGTGAAGGAGTCGGTATGGCCGCAGCTCGCCAGCATCTGCGCCAGCGCCGGGTTGAGGATACCGCTCCGCTTCATGCGTCACTCCCGGTCTCGGCAGCGTCCGCTTCGAGGCCGAGCGCGCGGTAGAACGCGGCGCGCTGATCGAGAGTGACCCGCTGCCGGAAATCGATCACAGGCCGCTTCAGGTAGAGCCGGCCATCGCCACCGTTACCAGTGGCGGCCACCAATTCCCATCCGGCTCGTCCCAGATCGCCCAGCCGCTCTCGCTCCGACTCGGCAATGACGAGATACTCCCACGCGGTGAGCGCCTCCGGACTGGCCATCTGCCCCCCACTCCTTCCGCGGTGACATACGTCGTTATACCCAGACTTTACGAAGCGACCAATTGCCGGTCAACACCAGCGACGAGGCACCCGCTCACGAGTGTCACCCTGAGCTTGCGAAGGATCTCGACTCTGGGGAACCGCGCTCCACTTGAGCCGAGATGCTTCACTTCGTTCAGCATGACACGGTGCAGGGCGCGCAGCGCGATCACTGGCAACCGCGTTGCCGGCCCATCCCGTCCGCTATCCTTCTCCATACGATCGTGCGCCAGGATGAATGAGGTGGTGGGATGAAGCTCGCGACCCGGATGCAGCGTCTCGGAACGGAAACCGCGTTCGAAGTCCTGGTGCGCGCCCGCGCGCTCGAGGCGCAGGGACGCGACGTCGTCCACCTCGAGATCGGCGAGCCCGATTTCGACACGCCCGCCAACGTCAGCCAGGCCGGCGCCAACGCCATCGGCGAGGGCTGGACCCACTACGGTCCGGCGGCCGGCCAGCCCGACCTGCGCCAGGCGATCGCCGACTACATCAACCGGCGGACGCGCACCGCCTACACCCCGGCCAACGTCGTCGTGACCCCCGGCGGCAAGCCGATCATGTTCTTCCTGATCCTCGCCCTCCTCGAGGCGGGCGACGACGCCATCTACCCCGACCCCGGCTTCCCCATCTACCGCAGCATGATCGACTTCACCGGCGCGCGCGCCGTGCCCCTCCCCATTCGGGAGGAGAACGACTTCCGGCTCGATGTCGGCGAGCTGGAGTCGCTGATCACGCCGCAAACGAAGCTGCTCATCATCAACAGTCCGGCCAACCCAACCGGCGGCGTGCTGACCCGCGACGACCTCGAGGCGATCGCGCGCCTCGCCGTCGCCAACGATCTCTTCGTCCTCGCCGACGAGATCTACTCGGAGATCATCTACGAGGGCGAGCACCACTCGATTGCCAGCTTCCCTGGGATGGTCGAGCGAACCGCCATCCTGGACGGCTTCTCGAAAACCTACGCCATGACCGGTTGGCGCCTCGGCTACGGCGTCATGCCCGAGTGGATCGCCGAGCAGGTCAGCCGGCTGATGGTCAACAGCGTCTCCTGCACCGCATCCATGGTGCAGCGGGCCGGCCTCGAAGCGCTGACCGGCCCCCAGGACGCCGTGCGCGACATGGTCGAGGCGTTCCGCCGCCGCCGCGACCTGATGGTCTCCGGGCTCAACGCGATCCCCGGCGTCACCTGCCGCAATCCCGCCGGCGCGTTCTACGTCTTTCCGAACATCACCGGTACCGGCATGACCAGCCGCGAGTTCGCCGACCGGCTCCTCGACGACTTCGGCGTCGCCGCCCTGTCGGGGACGTCGTTCGGCGAGCATGGCGAGGGCTATCTGCGCCTCTCCTACGCAAACTCCGAGGAGAACCTCGCCAAGGCACTCGAGCGCATCGATGCCGCCGCAAGGCAGTTGGTGGCTGCGCGATGACCGGTCGCCCAGGCGCCGCGAGCTTCGACTGCTACGGGACGCTCATCGACTGGGAGGGCGGCCTCGCCGCCTTCCTCTACGACTTCGCGCTGCAGCGCGGCCCGGAGCCGTCCGAGAATGGTGACGCCCTTCGCCGCCGCTGGGAGGCGATCCAGTTCGCGCTGATCCAGGGACCGTACCAGCCGTACAAGGCGATTCTCGCCGAGAGCCTGCGTCAATGGGCCGCCGAACGCGGTCTCCCGTATCGGGAGGACGACGGCGAGGCCCTCGTCCGCTCGATGCGCTCCTGGCAGCCCTTCCCCGACACCCGCCCGGCTCTGCTCGAAGCGCGGGCGGCGGGATTGCGGCTCGCCATCCTCTCGAATACCGACCGGGACATCAT
>JADYYO010000201.1 GCA_020853615.1 Thermomicrobiales bacterium | reverse complement strand
GCGGCCGTGCGGATGGGCATGTCATGATCGACGTCGTTCTCCTCGGCACCGGCGGCATGCTCCCCCTGCCGGACCGCTGGCTGTCGAGTCTTCTCATCCGCACCGAGGGGGAGGTGGTCCTCTTCGACTGCGGCGAAGGGACGCAGATCGCCTGGCGGCAGGCGGGCTGGAGCTTCCGCCGCCTCGGCGCCATCTGCATCTCGCACACTCACGCCGACCACATCGCCGGGCTGCCCGGGCTGCTCCATGCCGTCTCCAACGCGCGCCGCACCGAGCCGCTCGACATCTTCGGGCCGGTCGGGCTCGACGCGGTCGTGCGGGGCCTGCGGACGATCGCCCCGGTGCTGCCCTACGAGCTCCGCGTCCACGAGTTGCATGGGGGCGAAGCGTTTCCGTTGCCGGCCGGTCTCACCGGCCGCTGCGAAGCGGGCGAGCACGCGCTGCCGGTCCTCGCCTACCGCGTCGAGCAGCGACGAGGCAGAGCATTCCTGCGTGACCGCGCCGAGTCGCTGGGCGTGCCGGTCGCGCTCTGGCGCAAACTCCAGCAGGGCGACGATGTCGCGTGGGACGGCCAGCGTGTGGCGGCGGATGCGGTTCTCGGGCTGCCCCGCTCCGGGATCGCGATGGCCTACATCACTGATACCCGCCCGCTGCCTCGCTTCGTCGCGCTCGCCCGAGATGTCGATCTGCTCGTCTGCGAGGGGACGTACGGGGATGACGAGGAGCTGCCCAAGGCGATCCGCAACACGCACATGACCTTCCGCGAGGCGGCAACCCTCGCGCGCGAGGCGGGCGCCCGCCAGCTCTGGATCACCCACTTCAGCCCGGGTCTGGACAGGCCGATGGACTTCGCGGGAAACGCCAGAGAGATCTTCGCCGAGACGACGATCGGCCACGACGGCCTCAGCACCCAGCTCACCTTTGCCGAGGAGAGGGGTTAGGACCCGGGGCGATCCTTGCCGGCGAGCACCTGCGTCCGCTGATAGGCCGCGTAGACCGCGCGGGAGAGGACGGTGCGCAGGCCGCCCTTCTCCATCTGGTAGATCGCCTCGGCGGAGGTGCCGCCGGGCGAGGTGACCATGTTGCGCAGCTCGGCCATGTGCTTGCCCGAATCGCGCGCGAAGGCGACCGAGCCGGAGACGGTCTGCAGCACGATCTGCTCGGCGATGCGGCGGGGAAAGCCCATGTGGACGCCGGCGTCGATGAGCGCCTCCATCATGAGGAAGACGTAGGTCGGGCCGGTGCCGGAGAGCGCCGTCGCCATGTCGACGTACTTCTCCTCCTCCACCCAGAGCTCTTCGCCGAGCGCGCCGAGGATCGCCTGCACCGCCTCTCGCTGGGCGTCGGTCACTTCGGGGGTCGTCGTCCAGACGCTCATTGCCTGCCCGACCTGCGCCGGGGTGTTCGGCATGACCCGGGCGAGCGCATCATGCCCGAGGCCTTGGACGAGGGTCTCGATTGGCGCGCCGGCGATGACGGAGACCACCACCTGATCCGGCGCCAGCGATCCGAAGAGCTGGCGCATCACGCCCTGCAGCACCTGCGGCTTGATCGTGAGGAGGACGATCCCCGCGCCCTCGGCCGCCTCGCGGTTGCTCTCCATCGTCTCGATGCCGAAGCGCTCGGCGAGGCGCCGTCGCCGATCCTCGCGCGGGTGGCTGGCGACGATCTGGCCGGGGGAGACGAGGGACTCTTTCACCAGGCCGGCGATCATCGACTCGCCCATGACGCCCGCCCCGATGAAGGCGATGCGAGCGTTGGCGAGCGGGGCTGCTGATTGTGGCGAGTCGTCCTGTTCCTCTGCAGATCCTTCGGGCATTGACATCCTCCAAGCGTCTGACCTGTGCCACCATTGTAGTGGCGGCGTGACGACGGCCGAATCTGTCCGGCGCGTCGATTTTCGATCAGACGGAAAGTGAGCGACCGTGGCCAATCGCCTCGCGAATGAAACAAGCCCCTACCTGCTGCAACATGCCGGGAACCCAGTCGACTGGTACCCGTGGGGTCCGGAGGCGCTCGAAAAGGCGCGGGCCGAGGACAAGCCGATGCTGGTCAGCATCGGCTATTCCGCCTGTCACTGGTGCCACGTGATGGAGCACGAATCGTTCGAGAACCCGGAGATCGCGGCGAAGATGAACGATCTCTTCGTCAACATCAAGGTCGACCGGGAGGAGCGGCCCGATCTCGATTCGCTCTACATGACGGCGGTGCAGGCGATGACGGGCCACGGCGGCTGGCCGCTGAACGTCTTTCTGACGCCGGATGGTGTCCCCTTCTACGGCGGAACCTACTTCCCGCCCGAGGACCGGATGGGGATGCCGGGCTTCCCGAAGATCCTCGACGCCGTGGCGGACGCCTATCGGGAGCGACGGGACGAGGTCGATGAGAACGCGGAGCAGATCCGCGATCTGCTGCGCAAGGTCTCGAGTGAGCTGCCGCAGGAGAGCGAGTTGGGACCGGGCATCATGGCCGCCGCGGTCGAGCAGCTCGAGAGCACGTTCGATCCGCGAAATGGCGGATTCGGCTCCGCCCCGAAGTTCCCGCAGCCGGCGATCATCGAGTTCCTGATTCGGTATGCCATCCGGGACGACGACGAGCGCGCGCGCACGATGGCGCGCAAAACGCTCGACCAGATGGCGAACGGCGGTATCTATGACCATATCGGCGGCGGCTTCCACCGCTACGCCGTCGATGCCGTCTGGCTCGTGCCGCATTTCGAGAAGATGCTCTACGACAACGCGCAACTGGCGTCGGCCTATCTGGCTGGCTATCAGGCGTTCGGGGACGAGCGCTACCGCGCCGTCGCCGAGGAGACGCTCGATTTCGTCGCCCAGGAGATGACCGATCCCCGGGGCGGGTTCTATGCCACCCTCGATGCCGACACCGAAGGGGAAGAGGGCGTCTTCTACACCTGGACGCCGGGCGAGCTCGAGGACGCCCTCGGCGCGAGCGACGCGGAGATCGCTCGTGTCTGGTTCAACGTCACCCCGGCGGGCAACTTCGAGGGGCGCTCGATCCTCTCGACGCCCCGGACGCTGCTCGACGTCGCCGACCGCCTCTCGCTCAATCCGGACGATCTGGCGCAGGCGATCGCGCGCATCCGGAAGACGCTGCGGGAGGTGCGGTCGGAGCGCGTCCGGCCTGGCCGGGACGAGAAGGTGATCACCGCCTGGAACGGCATGATGCTCCGGGCCTTTGCCGACGGCTCACGCATCCTCGACCGGGACGACTTCCGCGAGCTGGGGCGGAAGAACGCCGCCTTCATCCTCGAGTACGTCCAGCGTGATGGCCATCTCCTCCGAAGCTGGAAGGATGGCGACGCGCGGATCGGCGGCTTCCTCGAAGATTACGCGCTCTTTGTCGACGGGCTGTTGGCGCTCTATCGCGCCACGCTCGAGAGCCGGTGGTTGGTAGAGGGGTTGCGGCTCACCGACATCATGGTCGCCGAGTTTGCCGACTCCAACGGCGCGGGCTTCTTCGACACGGCGTCCGGGCATGAGGCGCTGGTCGCGCGGCCGCGCGATCTGCAGGACGGGGCGACGCCCTCCGGAAACTCGGCGGCGGCCGGCGACCTGTTGCGGCTCGGGGCGATGACTGGCAACGGCGACTTTAGCGGCCGCGCGGTTGATCTGCTGCGGGTGATGGCGCGCACGATGCGCGAGCATCCGCTGGCGGCCGGCGGCTACCTCAACGATCTCGATTTCTATCTCGGTCCGGTCAAGGAGATTGCGCTGGCCGGCGACCGCGAAGACAGCGCTCTCTGGGCGCTCCTCGACGCGGTCTACGACCGGTACGAGCCGAACAGCATCGTCGGCTACGTCGACCCGGGCGCCCCCGAGCTGTTGGCGCGCCTGCCGTTCCTGCAGGATCGGCCGGCGCGCGAAGGACGCGCGACGGCCTACCTCTGCGAGCACTTCGCCTGCCTGCCGCCGGTTCACGACCCCGAGGCGCTGCTCCGGCAGTTGACCGAAGGCACCGGGATCGCCTGGCGGGATGTCTAGCTAGCGGTTCGGCGGCGCCTCGCGCGTTGTGACCGGGTTGCGCAACACCCCGATGCCGCCGATCTCGATCTCGACCGTGTCGCCGGGGCGCAGCGGGCCGACCCCTTCCGGGGTGCCGGTCAGGATCACGTCGCCAGGCTCGAGCGTCATGACGCGGCTGATGTAGGAGATCAGGAATGCCGGCGACCAGATCATGCTCGCGGTGGTCTGGTTCTGCCGCACGTCACCGTTGACCCGCGACTGCACGGGCAGATTGGCGATGTCGAGCTCGGTCTCGACCCACGGGCCGATGGGGCAATAGGTGTCGAAGCCCTTGGCGCGCACCCATTGCCCATCCTGCTTCTGCAGATCCCGGTCGGAGACGTCGTTGGCCGCCGTGTAGCCGGCGACGTAGTCGAGGGCGTCGGTTTCAGGAACGTTCGAGGCGCGGCGGCCGATGACGAGGGCCAGCTCCGCCTCGTGGTCGGTCCGATGATCGGGGAAGGCGATGCGAATCGACTCCTTGGGGCCGAGCAACGCCGAAGGGGGCTTCATGAAGAGGACCGGCTCGTCCGGCACTTTCCGGGTCGGATCGCGCTCCGTGACGTGGGCGAGGTAATTCAAACCGACGCAGACGATCTTGGTCGGGTCGACGGGCGGGAGCAAGGCGCCCGATCCGAGATCACCGAGCAGGTCGCCCGTCTCTTCCGCGGCGCCCCGAAAGGGATCCCCGGACAGTCCACGAACCTGCCGACCGTCGAGGAGCCCCCAATGGACGACTTCCTCTCCCGGACCGTGGAACCGAACGATGCGCATGACCTGGTCTCACCTTTCCTTCCCTAACTCGACCTGGCGCGTCCGGCCGATTGTACGGAATGGTGCGGTCTGGTAGCGGGCGTGCCGTGCCAGACCGGTGTCGCTCGCGGTTCGGACACCTCCACGGGGTAGAATGGCGGCTGGCACGATGCGTCACGACGACGCGTTGGAACCGGATCTCCTTATGCCCGACCTCTTTCTCGAACTCCGGGATGATGCCGGAGGCGACGAACAGACACCCGCCCCACTGGCGAAAGACGACGCGCTCGAATTCCTGCGAAACGCGAAGTTCGTCGCCTCGCGCCTGATTCCCTGGGGATCGAACTATTCGTTCGCCGTCGCCCTGGAAGGGGCGGATGGGGCATCGCGGCTCGCGATCTACAAGCCGCGCGAGGGGGAAGTGCCCCTCTACGACTTCCCGGATGGCACGCTCTATCTGCGCGAGCTTGCCGCCTACCTGCTCAGCGACTGGGCGGAGTGGGATCTCGTTCCGCCCACGGTCGTGCGCGAGGGGCCGCACGGGCCCGGCAGCGTCCAGCTCTACGTGCAGCCCGGCACGGAGCAGGGGGACCGGGAGTCGTTCTGGGGCGAGCGCCGGCCCGATGTCGAGCGGCTCGTGCTGTTCGACCATATCGCCAACAATGCCGACCGCAAGCTGACGCATTGTCTGCGCGACGTCGATGGGAAGGTCTGGGGCATCGACCACGGGCTGACGTTCAACCGTGATACGAAGCTGCGCATCGCGCTCTGGCAGTTCGTCGGCGAGCCGATCTCGCCCGGGCTGATGGCGGAGCTTGGCGCGATGCGCGAGCGGAAAGAAGAGCTGCGCGAGTTGCTCGCCGGCGTGATCTCCGCCGATGAGATCGAGGCGCTGATTCGCCGCATCGAGCGCCTCCACGACTGCGGGCGCTACCCGATGCTCAATCCGCGGCGGAACGTCCCCTACGGCTGGTGGTGATCTGGCTGGTCAGGGCGCGACAGCCTCGGTGACGACCGGCAGCTCGCGCCGCCCCGACTCGTAATCGCCGACGCGCCGGCGGAAGAGGAGGAACATCAGCAGGGCGGCGGGCGTCGAGGTCAGGACGAAGGCGGTCCAGACCCAGCCGAGATCGCCACCGAACCAGTGGACGCCGATCCAGGCGAGCAGGACCGAGAGCCACATGGTCGTCGCGCCGACGATCAACGGGGTGCGGGTGTCGCCGCTGCCGCGCAGGCTGCCGCTGCTGACGAACCAGAGCGCCCAGAAGGGGAGAGCCACGCTCAGCGCGTGCAAGGCCTCGACGCCATCGGCGATCACCTCGGGGTCGGACGTGAAGATCTCCATCAGCCGCGCTGAGAAGACGAAGACCAGCAGGCCGCCGATCCCCATCCAGACGAGCGCCCAGCGCATCGAGATCCGCCATGCCGTGCGCGCATCGGCCGGATTTCGGGCGCCGAAGCTCTGGCCGACGAGCGCAGTAGCGGCAATCGAGAAGGCGATCCCCGGCAGGAAGGCGGTCGAAAACGCCGTGAAGGCGATCTGCTGCGCGGCGAGCGCCGGCGTGCCGATGAGCGCCACGACCGCGATCAGCGTCATGAAGGCGCCGGAGGAGAGCATCTGCTCGAGCGCGGCCGGGATGCCGAGGGTGAAGAGTTGCCGCGCGATGCCTGGCTCCGGCGACCAGCCCCAGCCCCCGCGCAGGGAGACCTTCTTTCGTCCGAGCGCCATCTGCACCAGCATGTAGGCCGCGCCCGAACCCCGGCCGATCGCGGCGCCCCAGGCGCTGCCGGCGATGCCGAGTGCGGGCAGGCCGAAGTTGCCGAAGATAAGCGCATAGGCGACGACGATGTTGACGATATTGGCCAGAATGGCGGCGGAGAGCGGGGTGCGGCTGTCGCCGGCGCCGCGCAGGATCGCGCCGCAGACGAAGGAGAGGAAGAGGGCCACGCTGGTGGCCGCGATGATCTCCAGGTAGATGACCGCCGCCGCCGCGACATCCGGCGCGGTGCCGAAGCGGGCGATGATCCAGGGGGCGGCGAAGAACATGGCGATCGAGATCGGGATGGCCAGGATGACGCCCCAGACGATCGCCTGCCGGGCGAGGTGGTTGGCCCGCCGCGACTCACCCGCCCCGATCGCCTGCGAGACAAGAACGGTCGCCCCGATGTCGATGGCGGAGAGGATCGAGATGATGAAGAAGACGATCTCGAAGCCGACGCCAACGCCGGCGACAGCAAATGCGCCCAGCCGGGCGACCATCAGCGTGTCGACGGCGCCGACCGCCGTCTGCAGCAGGTTTTCGCCGATGATGGGCGTCGCCAGCGCGAGGACGCGCCGCTGCGTCATCGGACCTTCGGCCCCTTCGATCGGCTGCGGCTCGAATTCCGGGATCACCCCTGGCGCGGGCGAAGCCTCGGCGGCTTCGAGCCGGTCTTCGAAGATGGTCGACACAAATCCTCCTGCATGCAACGGGGCGCGATGGCCGCTGAACCGGGGAAGGGTACCGCACGAATCCGGAAGTGACGGCGAATGGGGCCGTGCCGTTCGGGGAAGCGCGGAAATTGGGCCGAAACACGCGAAATATGGAGGAAATATGAAGGACGGGCGGCAGGCGGTACGGTACGCTAGTCAGAGCATTGCGTCGTCCCGCGACCTGGCCGCTGATCCGCTGATCGCGGCGAGAGGATTGACATGAATCATCACCAGAATATGAACGGCTCCGGCTCGGGCCGGATGCAATGGGGGAGCTACGGCTTCCTCGCGGGTGTCCTTGTCGGGCTGTTGATGGGGTGGATGTTCCACGGATTCGTCGGCGCGGTCGTGCGTCTTGGATTGGCAGCGCTGATTATCATCCCGCTCGTGCTGGCGGTTCTCGCCTGGAAGAAGTTCATCGCGCCGATGTTCCGCTCCACACCGGAGCGGGTCTATCCGCCGAACCCGAGTTCGATTGAAGTGCGCGGTGTGGTGCGCGAGCCGCGCGCCCGGTGAGTCTTGCGGCGCAGGATCTGCGCTTGATCGCCGAGCTTGCGGCGGTGACGTTCATCATCGGACTCATTGTTGGCTTCATCGGCGCTGGCGGCGCCGGCATCGCCGTCGCGATCCTGACCACCCTCTTCGAACTTCCGGTGCATACCGCGATCGGCACGGCGATCGCGGCCATGCTCTTCGTGACCTTCTCTGGCGCGCTCTCGCATTATCGCGAGGGGAACGTCGCTTACAGGCTGGGGCTGGTTGTCGGCCTGGCGGGAGCGGCGGGCGCCGTGCTGGGCGCTGACACGAGCCAACTGGTGCCGGAGCGGATCCTGGGGATCGGCGCCGGCCTCGCGCTCTGGTGCCTGGCCCTCCTCGTCTGGGCGCGCACGCGCCTGACAGGTATTGCGCGCGTCGAGCAGGTCTGGGCGGGGGAGACGAGCCGCTCGCCGCGGGAGTGGGTCTCGGGCGTGGGCCTGGGCGCGGTCGGCGGCGCGGCGGCGGCTTTCTTCGGCGTCGGCATGGCGCCGTTTCTCCAGTTGGGGTTTCTCGTCTTGCATCGCCTCCCGCTGCGCCAGACCATCGGCACGACGATGCTGGCGCTCGTCTTCATCAGCGCCGCCGGCAGCATCGCCATGGCGCGCCACGGGGACGTCTCGTTGCCCCATCTCATCGGACTGACGCTGGGGCTCGCCTCCGGCGCGTTCATTGGCGCGCGCTTTACGCGGCGGATGCCGCGGCAGGTGCTGCGGGTCGCTGTCGTCGCTGTCCCGGTCGTCGCCGGGGCGATGCTCCTCTTCTTCTGATCCACGGTGACAAATCGCTCCAATCGTCCTGAATTCGCGGCCCAACCGCGACTCCCGGACGGCGCGCTGGAGTGCGCGGGCTTGTGCAGTGCCCGCCCACGGGCTAGGCTTTTCGCATCCCCGCCCTACTTGAAACGGAGTTGCCGGGCTGACGAGGAGTGCCCGGAAGCAATGATGATCGTGGCGCAACCCGGGAGTAATTGGACGTGATGGACCGGCGACAGGGCGGACGGGACGATGTTGCCCGGGGGGCGACGATCCTGCTGGCGGCGGTCGTCATTTCGGCGTTGATCGTCCTCTTCCGCGCTGGGAGCGCGCGATTCGCGGATCCTCTGCCAACGCCAACGCCGCTCCCGACCGCGACCGCCGTGCCGACGGCAACGGCCACGCCCCATCCGCCAGCGCCGACGCCGACGCCCCGGCCGCAACCGCCGACGCCGACGCCCGTGCCGGTCCCCGTCGCGGGAGTTGACGAGTACTACGCCCAGGATGGGCGGCAGATCGTCTGCCTCGACCCGGGGCATGGGGGGGAAGATCTCGGCAACGTGCGGGTGGTGAATGGCAAGATCGTCCTGCAGGAGAAGGACTTCACACTGGAGACGGCCCAGATGCTCGCCGATAGGCTGCGCAGCGATGGGTTCGAGGTCGTCCTGACGCGCGAGACGGACAGCGAGGTCAATCCGTCGAACGAGGATGTCAATGGCGACGCGACCGTTGCCCCCGAAGGGGGGCCGGCGAAAACCGACGAGCTGGACGATCTGCAGGCCCGCGTCAATATCTGTAATCTGGCGTCCGCCGATCTTCTGGTTTCGATTCACTACAATGGGGCAGAAAATACATTTCTGAAGGGCTACGAGGTCTGGTACAACGATGAGCGGCCGTTCAGTGGACGGAGCAAGGCGTTTGCGACGATCATGCATGAGGAGTTGGGGAAGGCGTACGCGGACGCGGGATACGACGCGACCGACCGGGGCATCGGGATCGAGGATCACGCCGTGACCGGCCCCGCACGCCCGGGCAAGCTGGTGCCGAGCGACATGCCGGGGGTGGTCGTCGAGGGATTGTTCCTGTCGAACGAGGCCGATGCCGACTTCATTGCGTCGGACAAGGGCGTGGAGACCATTGCCAGCGCCTATGAGGCGGCGATCAAGCGTTACTTTGCCCTCTATCCGGGGTGAGGATCCCGCCGGGCCCGCGTGGGAGAAGCCTAGTGCGCGGCATGTAGCCTGACATGAGTGTGTGGGATCGAACCGAACTTTCGCGGCGCTCGGAGGGATGGCCCGGCAGTTCGTCCGGTTGGTCCCCTCGGGATGCCGCGGGTTCTGGTGGCCGCCGCCTGTCGGCGTCCGAGCGCCGCGCGATGCGCGAGCGGCGCGAGGCGCGGGCGCGGCGATCCGAGGTCGTGCCCGCCGCTTCCCCCGGCGAAGCGCCGCGGCATTCCCGGCCAGTGCCCCGGATGCCGAAGACGCGGCAGGATACGAGAGTCCGCTCGCCGATCATCACGGTCTCGGGAACACTGCTGATCATCGCCCTGACGATTCTGGCGTTCGCGGGCGGGCGACTGTTCGGCAGGGTGGAGCCGCCGCCGGAAGAGCCGGCGACCGGCGCGCAAGTCTCCCCCGGGAGCGCTGGCCCGCCTGCCGAGCTGGCCATCATTGCCACCGACGTGCCTGAGGAAGATGCCGCCCCGGCGCCCGCCGAACCTCTTCCCGAGCCGACGCAGATTCCGCTGCCGGCCGCGTTCAAGCGGGCGCCGGTGATCTGTCTCGACCCGGGGCACGGAGGAGGCGACCGGGGATTCACGCGCTACGGCGACGATGGCTCGCCCGAGATGGAGGAAGCCGATATCGTCCTCGAGGAGGCGCTGGAAGTCGCGGATCGACTTCGGCACCGCGGCTACACCGTCGTGATGACGCGGGAGACCAACACCGCCGTCAACGAAGAGGGCAAGGACGTCAACGGGGATGGCCGCACGGCCGCGCACGACCCGCCCCGCTCGGACAAGAACAAGGTGCTCGACGAGATCCAGGCACGCATCAACATCTGCAACAAGGCGAAAGCGGATCTGTTGGTGTCGATGCACATCAACGGCTATTCCAATGGCCGGCCGCGCGGCTACGAGACCTGGTTCACCCGCGAGCGGCCGTTCGGCGACCGCAACGCCATGTTCGCCACGCTGGCGTACGCCCATATGAAGGAGCAGTTCGCCAGGATCGGCTACGTGCTGCCGAAGGACGAAGAGCGGGGCGTTCTCCCGGATTCCACGGCCGATGTGCAGAAGGAGCATGAGCTCTACAAGCACTTCATCATCACGGGGCCGGAGATTCCGGGCGTCATCGTTCCGAGCAAGATGCCCGGGGCGATCGTCGAGGCCCTCTTCATTTCCAACGATGGCGACGCGGCGGTTCTCGCCTCGCGGGAAGGCGAGCACGCGATCGCCAATGCCTACGAGAACGCGATCGTCGAATACTTCGAGCGCTATCCGCCGGGCGCATAGAATACGCGACGGAGAGAGGGACAGGGGCGCCGATGACCGAATCGACCGATCACGTCGCGCCGCGCATGCCGGCGTTGGGCGCCGCGCAGGGGCGACGCCCGTTCAGCCGCAGGGCGTTGATGATCGGCGCGGCGCCCGTGGTGGCCGCGGCGCTGGGCGCGGCCGGCTCGATCGCCATGCAGCTCTCGCAGAGCGCGAACGCGCCGGCGCCGGAGACGCCGGCCGCCGCACCGCAGGCGGCAGCGACACCTCCCGTGGCGGCGGCTACGCCAAAGGCGGTCGCGACGCCCACGTCCACGGCGATTGCGACACCGGTCAAGCAGACTCCGGGGCCGATTCGCGCGTTGCCGAATATGGGCGTCCCCGAGGGGATGGCGCTGGTCGCGTCGCCTCGGTTGCCCCTCCCGGGCGTCGGGCCAGAGGATCCCTGGCGGCTGCTGACGGGCCGCATCACGAACTGGGGGGCCGTCGGCTCGGCCGTGCCGCTCCCGGTTCGCACCCTCGCGCTGAGGTCGCAGATCCTCGGGGGGACGCGCCCCGATCGCACTTTCGATGACTACGATGCGCTGGCAGAGACTCTGGCGAGTGATCCTGGCGCGGTGGCCCTCGTGCCCGCGGACCTCATTGACTTCCGGGTCCAGGCGCTCACGGTTGGCGAAGAGGATCCCTTCCGAGCGCCGATCGGGGGGGCGCGGCCGGTGCGCATCGGCGTGATCGGCGACATCGTTCCCGGACGGAATGTCCATTTGCACATGGAGCAGTATGGCGATTTCACGCGGCCGTTTCTGCGGGTCGCGCCGTTGCTGCGCTCCTTCGACCTGACCATCGCGAACCTCGAGGGAAACCTCTCTGATACCCTGCCGCAGCCGACGGACCCGCATTCGTTCAGCTTCGTCTCCAACCCGGCGATGGTCGAGGGGATGACGCTGGCGGGGATCGATGCCCTGACCCTCGCCAACAACCACACCGTCTGGAACAGTGAAGGGTGGGGCGTGCAGGGGCTCCTCGACACGATCGGCGCGTTGGAGGCGGCCGGGATGCCCTATTTCGGCGGCGGCCGCGACCTGGCGACGGCCCGGGCGCCTTTCGTGACGACAGTTGGCGGAACGCGCATCGCCTTCCTCGGCATCGACGGCGTGACCGCGAACTACGAGGTCGAACCGGGTGTCGCCAACGGCGTCCTCGATTTCGACGCGGGAGCGACTGGAGATCGGCCGGGGACCAACCCGTATCTGGCGTGGCAGGTCAACGAGGATATCGCCGCCGCCACGAAGATCGCCGATGTCGTGATCCCCTATTTCCATTTCGGCGCCGAGTACATCGCGGTGCCGCCTTCCTGGGCCACGGCCGCATCGAGGGTCGCCATCGACGCGGGAGCCACCGCCGTGGTGACGAATCATCCGCACCTCGTGCAGGGGATGGAGCGGTATGCCGGCAAGCCGATCGTCTACTCGCCGGGGAATTTCATTCTCGATCAGATGTGGGCGGCGGAGGTGCGCTCCGGTCTTGTCCTGGAGATCGACCTGGTCGGCTCGATGGTGCGGGGACTCCGGTTCCACGGGGTGGAGATCGAAGATTTTCATCAGCCGCGGCCGATGACGGCGGGGGAGCATGCGGCGATCATGGACCGCTTCTGGGCCGCGACCGACCGCCGGGCGGCGCGCGACGGCGACGCTCAATCGGCGGAGCGAAGCGGTCCAATCGCCCGTCGCGTCTGAGCCTCGCGCAGCGCATTCTCGGCGGTGGAGACCTCCTGGCGGCTGCGCGCCGCGCGCTCTTGCGCCTTCTGCAGCCGCGCCTCGTCGTCGGCCAGCGCCTCGCGCGCTTTCGCCAGGCGGCGCTCGGCTTTTCGCTCCTGCTTCAGCAGCCGCTTTTCCGCGCTCGCCCCTTCGCGCAGGAGTTCCACGGCGTTCGGCACGGGCTCGCGCGGCTCATCGCTCTCGGTCATACGCTCCTTCCAGAAAACGCGCCTCACTCTGGCCATTTTCCCGGTAGACTTCTGCCCATGATACCCCGCGCTATCACTGGCTCATCGCCGTGACCGCTCAGCACGCGGACCGCCCGATCGCGGCGGCGATCGACATCGGGTCCAACTCGATCAAGATGACGATCGGCCGGCCCGACGGCGTCGGCGGGGTCGAGCAGATCGACTGGGCTTCCGAGGTCGTGCGCCTGGGTCAGGACCTGGATCGCACGGGCCGGCTCGATGACGACCGGATCGAAATCGCCATCGACACGCTGAAGCGATTCGCCGAGCGCGCGCGCGTCCACGGCGCCTCGCGCATTCTGGCCGTGGCGACGGAAGCGACCCGTTCGGCGCAGAATGGGAAGGCATTTCTTGAGCGGGTGCGGCGCGAAACCGGCATCGAGGTGCGGCTGCTGAGCGGTCTTGACGAGGCCGCGCTGACCTTTCGCGGCCTCGGCGCGACGACCGATCTCTCCGGGCGGGTGGTGGTGGCCGATATCGGGGGCGGCAGCACCGAGGTGATCGTCGCCGACGGGGGAACGGTCAAGGGGGCGCGCTCCATCCCCCTCGGATCGGGCCGCCTTACCGATCGTCTCGTGCACGCCGATCCGCCGACATCGGAAGAGTTGGCCCTGGTCGAGGCGGACGCCGCAGCAGCGATTGCGCGGGTGGCCAAGGCCGTGCGGTTGCCCGTCGGCCCGGATGTCCGCCTGATCGTCGTCGGCGGGACAGGGGAGTTCATGGCGCGGCTGGTTCCCGATGAGCGCGCGATTCAGCCGCAAACGGTCCGCCAGGTCCTGGGCAAGCTGGCGGTGCTGACGACTGCGGAGCTGGCCGACGAGATCGAAGCGCCCGAGGCGCGAGCGCGCGTGCTTCCGGCTGGCATTGCCATCGTCGCCGCCATCGCGGACCGGATCGGGACGGAACAGATCCAGGTGGCGCGCAGCGGGATTCGCACCGGGCTCCTGTTGCAGGCGTTCGCCCATCCCGGGCAGCCCGATCGCGGCCGCGGCTCCGGGAAGCAGACATCACACCGCAAGCAGGAGGCGGGCGCGCGGCCCACGCCGCGCGCGAGCGCCAGTGGAATGCCGATTTTTCAGGACGCGATGCTGTCGCTCATCGCCGAGCGTTGGGCGCGTCTTAAGGCGTTGGTTCCGCGGGCATTGGATGCCAATGACCCCGAGGGCGTTCACGACGTGCGGGTCGCCTCGCGGCGGCTGCGCGCGGCGATGGATGTTGCTGGTCCGGTCTTTCCTCACAAGTGGTTCAGGACGCTGCACCGAGAAGCCAAAGCGGTCACGCGCGAGCTGGGCGCGGTGCGCGATCTGGACGTGATGGTGGAATCGCTACGGGCGGATCGGGATGCCGCGCCGTTGACGGAGCGCCCCGGGATCGACCGGCTGATCGCCCATGTGGAAGCCGAGCGTTGCAAGGCGCGAGAGGAGATGGAGGCGTATCTTTGCGCGCTCCTCGGCGGTCCGTTCTGGGGCGAGGTCGAGCGGCGGTTCGGGCCGCTGGAGGCGCCCTCGGAGCCCGAGGAGCGTCAGGGGGAGGAGGGCGCGTGAGCAGGACCTGGCCGAGGCACGGCATCGACGCGGACGCCCCGGTGCTCGACAACGCCCGGCGCCTGCTCGCGGTCCGGATCGCGGAGTTCTACGCGTTCGCGCCGATCGTCGCCCATCCAGTGCTTTCGCGGGAGTTGCACGAAATGCGCATCGCCGCTAAGCGACTTCGCTACACGCTCGAGCTCTTCCAGCCCTGGCTGGGCGCGGAGAGCGAGCCGTTGATCGATCGCCTGAAATCGGTGCAGGAGGCGCTCGGCGCGCTGCACGATCACGATGTCCGCATCGATGTGATCGGCGATGAGCTCTCGCGGCTGATGGTCGAGCAGAGCCGGGAGATGCGGTTGGCGATCGCGGAGGCCACGCCGGATGAGCTGAGCGCGATTGCCGCTGCGGCGCTGCGGCCCCCGCCTGACGATCCCCGTCGCGGTCTGATCGGCCTGCTCGGGCGAGAGCACGCGGCGAGGCGCGAGGCGTACGAGCGATTTCGCGAGGTCTGGGACGACGCCGAGTCGTCCCGCATGCGCGAAGCGCTGGTCGCGCTGTCGATCGCGCCGGCCGGGAAGGCGCCAGAAGAAGCCGGTGAAGCAGCATGAGCGGCGGAGGCGTGAGCCCAGAGCTTGTCGCGCGGATCGAAGGCGCCGTGCAGGCGCTGCAGGACGAATTCGCGGAGACGCTGGCGAGTCTGGTCCGGATCCCCAGCCAAACGGGCGCGGAGGGTGCGGTTCAGGAGCGTGTCGCGGCGTTGATGCGCGAAGAGGGGCTCGAGGTCGACGTCTGGGAACCGGACGTCGAGGCGCTGCGGCCGTCTGCCGAGTTCGTGACGCTGGAGCCGAGCTACGCCGGGCGGCCGAATGTCGTCGGCGTTGCGCGTGGCCGGGGGCGCGGTCGCTCGCTGATCCTCAACGCGCACATCGATACTGTCGAGACTGGGGATGCCGCGGCCTGGACGGTCGATCCGTTGGGCGGCCTCGTACGTGACGGCCGCGTGTACGGCCGCGGCTCCTGCGACATGAAGGGCGGCCTGGTCGCGAACCTCTTCGCGCTGCGCGCGCTGCGGCTGGCGGGATACGAACCAGCCGGTGAGCTCATTCTGGAGAGCACGATTTCGGAAGAGGATGGAGGCGCCGGCGCGCTCGCTGCCGTGCTGCGCGGCTACGTCGCGGATGCGGCGTTGATTTCCGAGCCGACGAACCTGGCCATCGTTCCGGCGCAGGGCGGCTCCCTCATGTTCCGGCTCCATGTGCCGGGGCTCTCCGCCCATGCCTGCGCGCGCGACGAAGGGGTCAGCGCGATCGAGAAGTTTGCCTATCTTCATCAGGGCCTGCTCGCGTTCGAAGCGCGGCACAACCGGGAGATCTCGCACCCGCTCTACGCCACTATGCGCAACAAGGCGCCGATCAATATCGGCACGATCCGGGGTGGCTCCTGGGCCTCGTCCGTCCCCGAGTTCGTCGTCGCCGAGGGCCGCGCTGGCCTGGTCCCGGGGGAAACGCTCGACGCCTTCAAACAGCGGCTGGCGGCGGAGGTCGGGGCCCTCGCCGCCGAGGATCCGTGGCTGCGCGAGCATCCGCCGCGGCTCGAATGGCTGGATGGCCAGTTCGTTCCCGCCGACGTGGCCGTCGACTCGCCGCTCGTGACGACCTTGGGCAATGCGTGGCGGCAGGTGACAAGGACGTCGCCTCGGGTCGAAGCTGTCACCTATGGCGCTGATATGCGCCACTTCATCATGTCGGGAGCGACCGATTGCGTCATGTTTGGCGCGGGCGACGTCCGACTCGCGCATGCCCCGGACGAATCGATCCCCCTGGACGATTCAGGCACGGCAATTGCTACTACATCGGTGTTCATCGCCGAGTGGTGCGGGATCGTCGAGGCGTAGGTCGATCCCGGTCGTCGCCTGAGGCACGTCCGAATAGAGGGGTTCCACGACGTCGCTCTCGCGCGCACGGTACGCGCGGACCACCGCGGCATGTTCGGTCACGAAGCGGGTTCGGATCGAGGGTCTTTCTGCCTTCTCCTGTGCAGGAAGCCTGTTGACGGAGACGACTCGCGGTCGACAAAGGAGACTCTGATGAAGTTCGCCTCCCGAGAAGGATCGACGGCCCGAACCCTCGCGGTGACTGCGCCGGGGTGGTATGCGGCCGCGCACGGGGCACCGATGCAACCGCTGCACTCATCGTCGACGGAACGGGCGCCCACCAGCAATGGAGCCTCTCCGCGCGGCGAGCCGTCCGGCAACGGCGTCTCGTCGATGAGCAAGACCGCGACCGTCTCGTTCAATCGCGGCCAGGAGATTTTTGGCCCGGGCAAGGGGACGGGATTGGTCTACATCGTGAGGTCGGGCTGTGTGCGTCTCTACAAGTCGCTGCCGGATGGCCGCTCGATCAACCTCGGGCTCCTCGGGCCGAACACGGTCTTTACGCAAGAGGTCGATCCGGACGGATTGGCCAGCGGATCGACGGCCGAAGCGCTGGTCGATTCAACCGTCGCCGTCGTCTCGACCGATGACCTCGCCGACCTGATTCAGCGTGCGCCCGATCTGGCGACCGCTGTCGTCCACGGCATGTCGCGCCGGCTCTCCGAGTTGCAGATGCTGGCCGAGCATCTGCTGGCGCGCGATACCTCGGTGCGGCTAGCGTCGACGCTCCTGTCGCTGGCGCGGGGGTTTGGCCGCCCCACCGCGGACGGGCTGACGGCGATCACCCTGCCGATGACGCATCAGAACCTCGCCAACATGATCGGCTCGAACCGCGTCACCGTGACGAGGAAGCTCCTGGAGTTGCAGGAGTTGGGGGCCGTTCGCTCGCTCGGCAGGAATTCGATCGCCGTCGCGCCGGACAAGCTTCTGGCGCACGCTCAGGCTGCCAGCGCCTCGCACACCAATCTCGAGTAGGCCCGTCATCCATCGGCAAGCGGAAATTGCTGGCCGGCGTGGTGATGCCGCGCCCATGGCTCCGCCTGGCGGACACGGCGGATGCCAGACATCCGGAGGCCGGCGAGGGAGCGTTCGGTATACTCCGATCCGACGTTCGGAGCAGCCGCATTGCTCCTGTTTCCGCGATCGCGCGGCGAGATGACGGCGTCAGAATCGGGGAGCGACATCGAACACGAGCGGCGCAATCTGAATAACAAGCTGGCCGCGCTGGGGTTCAGCGATTCACAGCGCGTCCCAGGGAAGCGCGAGGTCGATCTCTACGTCCGCACGTACACGACCCTGCTGCAGAGCTCCGGGGCCGTGCCCATCTCGAGCCTCATCCCCGCGCATCTCACCGCCTCGTCGTCGCTGCACGCCGGGGCAGAAGAACCACAGCCCGATCTGAGCGCCTTTATCTACTCGGCGCAGCGCATCCCCGAATGCGTCGTTCAGGTGACGGATATCGTGCTCGGGCAGTCGATGCGCGGCTTTCGCCGCCATGGATTCGTCGGCCTTGAGTCGTGGACCATCGTCTCGGCGCCCGGGCGGCGGCGGCGCTGGCGCTACGACGGAAGTGCGACGTTGGCGGCGACGATCGCCTCGGCATCCGACCTCGATGATCTCATCCCCTCGATCGTGGCGTACCAGATCGAGTGGAACAAGATGCACGCGATCATCGCGCGCGATGCACCCCTGAAGGAGCTCATTGGCCGCGCCGCCGCTGGAGCCGTCCTCGACGAGGCGGAAGTCGCCGCCGTCGGGGAGGGGCTCCTTCTCCAGCCGGGCGACTGGCAGCGGCTGCAGAGCGTCTGGGACGCCGCCACCTGGCGCAATCTCGGGCTGGTTGCCCGGGAGCGGAAGCGCTTCACCGTCCGGATGATCGGGGGGAGTTACCTCGACAATGCGCGCTCGACACGGCAGTGGTGGACGCCGGCCGAACAGGTGCTGCGCGAGCTTGCCGCGGCCGAGCGCCCCGTCTACTTCGTGTCGTCCAACACCCATTCGATTGTCAACGTGCTGTCGGGCACGGCTCGGCGACGGAAGGATGCGCTGACGGCCTACATCCGCGAGCAAGGCGCGCCCGAACTCAAAGAGGAGCTGGCCCGGCTCGAGGCGGGGGAGAGCAGATCCAACTGGGAGAATCTCCTCTACTTCGCGGCGCGCCCGTACTTCAACGGTGAGCGCCGCGAAACCGAACGGCGCGCGCGCAGCCACGAGGAGCGCGCGATCGGGATTCACCACATCGAGCCGACCGGGCCGATCGACGTCGGCATTCAGATCATCGAGCTGGCCAAGCTCGACCCGGCGAACTTCGACCCGCGCCTCTGCTCGGAGGACGGCGTCTGCCTCGACCCACGCGGCTCAGATGCCATCATCGTGAACGTCAACTATCCCCTGGGTCTGGCCGCCTACAACATCATGACGCAGGTCGGCATGAGCACCGACGAACTGCAGGGGGTCTACATTCTCGGCAAAGCCGCAACCCTGAACGGGCGCATCGGCGATGTCATGATCTCCGACGTCGTCTACGACGAGCACTCGGGCAACACCTACTGGTTCGAGAACGCCTTTAGCTACGCCGATCTGGCGCCCTATCTCGAGTACGGCGCGGCGCTCGACAACCAGAAGGCCGTGACGGTCAAGGGGACATTCCTGCAGAACGAGGGCTATCTCGACTTCTTCTACCGCGAGAACTTCACGGTGGTCGAAATGGAAGCCGGGCCATATCTCAACGCGCTCTACGAGGATCTCAATCTACGCCGTTACCCCTCGGGCGAGGCGATCAACCTGCAGAATCATCGCGGCGGGGCATTCGACCTGGGCATCATCCACTATGCCTCCGACACGCCGTACACGCGCGCGCAGACGCTCGGAGCGCGCGGGCTCTCCTACTACGGGATGGATTCGACGTACGCGTCGACCATCGCCATTCTGCGCCGCGTCTTCCATCAGGCAATCGGGCAGAAAGCGTCCGGGTTGATCCTGCCCCGGCGCAACCAGCCGCTCGAATCACAGGTATGAGGGACGAGCCGGAGCCAGGCGAAGGACGGGCGGCCCCCGCGTTCGCCGCTTGGTTTCGGGTGCGCTTTCATGAGGTGGACGCGCTCGGCCACGTCAACAACGCCTCATACCTGAACTACATCGAGCAGGCGGCCATCGACCACGCGACCCATCTCGGCCTCGATCTGCCGCGGCTCGAAGCGCTCGGGGGCGTGTTCGTTGCGCACCGGCACGAGATCGTCTTTCACCGGCCCGCCTATGCGGGCGCTCTTCTGCGGGTCGAGACCTGGCTCGACCCGCCAAGCGGCGCCCGGGTCATGCGGAACTACCGCATTTATGAGGAGGCCGATTTGCCGCCGGGGAGTGAGCGCTCTGGCCGGCCGATCGTCGCGACCTCGCCCGCGGCAGGGGGCGAGTTGGTGGTGAGTGCCACGACCGAGTGGGTCTTCGCCAGCCCGACAGGCCGCCCGCGCAGGATTCCGCCGGAGGTTGTCGCGCTCTTTATGAAGGCGAACCCCGGCCGTTAGCGGCGGCCGGAGCGCGGGTCGAGTGCGTCCTGCAGCCCGTCGCCGAGGACATTGAAGGCGAACACGGTCAACGTCAGTGCCAGCCCGGGGAACGTGGTGTACCACCACGCCTCCCGGAAGTAGTTGCGCGCGGTCGACATCATCGTGCCCCACTCCGGCGACGGCGGCTGCGCACCGAGGCCGATGAAGGAGAGGGAGCTGGTGGCGAGGATCGCGTAGCCGATGTCGAGCGTGATCTGGATGATGACCACCGAGGCCGCGTTCGGCAGAATGTGGCGCATGAGGAGGCGCGGGCCGGAGAGGCCGACGCTCTCGGCCGCAGTGACGAAATCGCGCTCCCGAATGGAGAGGATCTGGCCGCGCACGAGGCGCGCGTACCAGGGCCAGAAGACTGTCGCCAGGGCGACCATCGTCCAGTAGAGCTCGCGGCCGAGCGAGGCGGCGATGGCGATGGCCAGAATCAGCGCCGGGAAGGCGAGGAACATGTCGGTGAAGCGCATCAGCAGTTCGTCGACGATGCCGCCGAAATAGCCGGCGACCGAGCCAACCAGGGTGCCGAAGGCGACGGCGAAGGTGAGGACGACGGCGGCGACCTGGAGGCTGATGCGCGAGCCGGTCATGACCCGGCTGAGGAGGTCGCGGCCGAGCTCGTCGGTGCCGAGCGGATGCGCGAGCGATGGCGGGAGGAGCTTCGAACCGGTGATGTCCTGCGCGTAGGGATCGTAGGGGGAGAGCGCCTGGCCGAAGATGGCCAGGATGAGGAAGACGACGACGATGATCAGCCCGGCCAGGTTGAGTTTGTTCCCGATCAAAAACCGCTTCAGGTTGCGGCGAAGCTGATGTTGGCCAGACGGCGCCGACGCGCCTTCGAGCGTGACGGGTTTGACGATCGATGGGCTGGGTGCAAGCGCGACGCCTCCCGAGGGATCGGCGCTCGCCGTCGTCTCCATGCTCATGAGTAGGAAATCCTTGGGTCGAGGAAGAGGTAGAGGATGTCGACGAAGAGATTCATCAGGACGAAGATCAGGGCGATCACCAGCGTCGTCGCCATGGTCGCGTTATAGTCGAGCCGCTGGATCGCGTCAACGGCGTAGCGGCCGATGCCGGGCCACGAGAAGACGATCTCGACCAGGAACGCCCCGGAGAGGAGGAGGCCGATCTCCAGGCCGAGCGAGGTCACCGTCGGCAGGAGCGCGTTCTTCAGCGCGTGGCCGAGGATGACGCTTCTGGCCGAGATTCCCTTTGCCCGGGCGGTGCGAATGTAATCCTGATTGAGGACCTCGAGCATGCCGCCGCGCACCATGCGCGTGACTACGGCGAGCGATCCATACGCCAGGACGACCGACGGCATGAGGAGGTGGAGCACCGAGAGCCGGAAGAGGCCCCAGTCGCCGGCGATCAACGAGTCGATGGTGTAGAGCCCGGTCACCTGCGGCGGTGGGTCTGTGCCGATGGGGAGCCGGGCGCCGTCCGGAAGCCAGCCGAGTTTTCCGAAGAAGACGAACTGGGCCATGATCGCCAGCCAGAAGACGGGCAACGCGAGGCCGGAGATCGAGACAAAGCGGGCGATGTGGTCGGGCAATTTGTCGCGACGAACGGAGGAGATGACGCCGAGCGGGACCCCGATGACCGAGGAGAGGACGAAGGCGACCAGTCCGAGCTCGAGCGTGGCGGGCAGATAGCGCTTCAGGTCTTCGGAGACCGGGCGCCGCGTGGTGAACGACGTGCCGAGATCACCGCGGGTCAGGCCAGCGATGTAGTTGGCGTACTGCTGCGGCAAGGGATCGTCGAGACCATACTTCTCGCGAATCTTGGCCACGGCGGTCTTGCTGGCGCGCGGGCCCGCCATAAGCCGAGCGGGGTCGCCCGGGACGACGTGAGAGAGCCCGAAGGTGATGAGCGATAGCCCGAAGAGGACGAAGACAAGAAAGATCAACCTGCGGACAATCAGACGGACGATCATCCAGCGCTCCTGAAACTGATGTCAAGCTGCGGAATGCGCTGCAACATCGTGGTCATCGCCAGGATCCCTCGCGACTCGTGAATGCCGGCACAGCACGTGAATGTGCCAGAGGCGACGCCAGCGATACCGCCCGGCGTCGCCTCCGAGATCGATCAGGCCTTCTCGCGCGACATGCTGTAGAAGTTGTAGCTCTGGAGGTAGAGCGGGTTCGGGACGAAGCCGCGAATATCCTTGCCGAGGACCGTGTAGTTGATCGATTGGCCGACATAGATCACCGGCGGATCCTGCTCGGTGAGGATGTTTTGCGCTTCCTTCATGAGCGTGTCGAGCTGCTCTTCCGACTCGAAGTGCTCGGCCTGCGCCATGATCTCTTCGAAGCGCTCGTTGACCCAGGCGCCGCCGTTCGACCCGCCGCCGCCGATCTGGTCCTTGAGGAAGTTCGGCGCGAGCTGGTTCCAGGGGTCGTTGTAGTCGGGCCACCAGCCCCAGCCGCCGATGACGTGGGGCTTCTCTTCCGCCGGCGCATCACCGTAGACGGTCGATTCCACTGTCGCGTAGTCGACCGAGATGATATCGAGACCGAACCCCATCTGCTGCATGTTGGCCTGGAAGAGCTGGGCGATCGTCTGGTCGGTCTGCTCGTTCGCGTCGGCCATGTATTCGAAGATCTCCCCCTCCTTGAAGCCGCCGGAGAGGATCAACTGCTTCGCCTTCTCGAGGTCGGTCTGGTAGAGGAAGACGTTGGGGTCGTAGCCGCGAACATTGTCGGGGATCGGGCCGGAACGCTTCATCATCCCCTTGAAGACCACGTTAATGAGATCGTCGTAGGGGTAGGCGTAGGAGAAGCCCTGGCGCACCTCTTTGGTCAGCAGGCGCGGCGAGTTCATGATCGCCCAGCGAACGTAGGTCGTCGGATACTCGATGACCTGCACGTTCGGCTCGCTGCGCATCTGGTCGACGACGTCGATGGAGAGGTTCTGGGAGGCGGCATCAGCCTCGCCCCGCTCGAGAAGCTGGCGGCGCGTGGCGTCTTCCGGGACGACGCGAAAGATGATGGTGTCGAAGTGATTCCCCTCCCACCCCTTGTGGTAGCCGTCGAAGCGCTTGAGGACCATCCCTTCGCTGACCGAGTTCGATTCGAGCGTGTACGGGCCGCTGCCGACGGCGAACTGCTTGGCCCACTCGTGCGCGTAGGGGTCGTCGGCGGTGGCGTTCTCCTTGATCGCGGTCGGGCTGATCACCATCGGCCCGTAGGAGGACGCCATGGCGGAGAGAAAGAGGGGCTGGGGCGAGCCGAGATTGAAGCGGAGGGTCGTCTCGTCGACCACCTCCATTTTGTCGGGAGAGTCGCAGAAGCGGGTGATGACGTTGACTGGCGAGCCGCCGAGCTCGATCCAGCGGGTGTAGGAATCCTTGACCGCCTGCGCGTTCGCCGGCGTGCCGTCCTGGAACATGACGTCCGGGTAGAGGTGGAAGGTGTAGGTCGACCGGTCGTCGCTCACCTCCCACGACTCGGCGAGCATCGGCTCGAACTCGTCGGTGCTGTCGCCCTTCAGGATCAGGAGCATTTCGTAGACGCCGAGCGCGAGGGCCGAGGCGATTTCGGAATAGGTGTAGTGGGGGTCGATATCCTCCGTTCCCGAGGTCAGAAGAACGGTGAAGGCGCCGCTCGAGGTCTCCTGTGCGGCGGCCGGCGCTGGCTCGGTCGCGGCAGGTGGCGCCGACGACGCGGCGGAGGCGGTCCGAGGCGCCGCCTCAATGAGCGAGAGGATGACTGGCGACGCCAGACCGAGACGCAAGCCCGTCTCGAGCAGTTGCCGCCGCGAGGCTCGGCCCGACCGGGCGAGCTTCAATAGCCGACCCACGTGAGCGTTTTCCACGTTGAAACCTCCACGTTCCATTCGAATCGCACGACCGATTGCTACTGGGCGGCGAATTGAAAATGGCGTCCCTGGACTCCGGCCCGGTGTGGCTCAGTCGAAATGGCGGGGGACGAGATCGAACGCCGGCTCCATTGTCGAGTGGCGCAATGGTATGCCCATCGGTTGCACGACAACAACTGCTTTCAGCAACCGTTTACAACGGCTCGTCTGAAGTGCCGCATGCGCCACCTAACGCGCCTGCTCCCGAAGCTCCGCCCTGGCCACATCGGCGATGATCCGGATCCCATCGTCAATCTCCTCGTCCTGCGCGAACGAGAAGGAGAGGCGGAGCTGATTGGGGCCGGAGCCATCGGCGAAACAGGTCGGCCCGGGGAGATACTCTGCCCCAAGCTCATTGACCTGCGGGTGCATGGCCGCGGTGTCGATTCCCTCGGGGAACGTGACCCAGATGAAGAAGCCGCCGTCGGGCACGGTCCAGGTGACGCCCGGTGGCATGTGCCGCTCCAGCGCGGCGAGCATCAGGTCGCGGCGGCGACGGTAGACGGCGCGCAGCCGGTCGACATGGGGGAGCAGCTTCTCCGGCAGCCACTCCGCGGCGACATGCGCGCCGAAGACGTTCGTGCCACCGTCAACCTTGAGGGCGGTAAGTCGCGAGATCAGCGCTGGCGGACCGACCAGCCAGCCGAGGCGCATGCCTGGCCCCATCGTTTTCGACAGGGTCCCCATGTAGACGACGCTCTGGCTGTCATCGAGGGTGTAGATCGCGGGGAGGTTCTCACCGTCGTAGCGGAGGTCGAAGTAGGCGTCGTCTTCGATGAGGAGGGTGCCCGCGGCGCGGACGATGTCGAGGAGATCCTGACGGCGCTGCAGCGACATGGTCACGCCCGTGGGGTTCTGGAAGTTCGGGATCGCGTAGACGAACTTCGGCGTGATCCCCTGTGAGCGCAGGTGAGCCAGCTCGCGCTCCAGCGTCACGACATCAGTGCCTTCCTCATTGACCGGGATCGAGACGACGTTAGCGCCGACGTTGTGGAAGGCCTGGACCGCGCCGAGCCAGGTCGGCATCTCGCTGGCGATCGTATCGCCCCAATCGACGAGCGCATCGAGCAGGAGGCCGATGGCCTGTGAGCCGCCGGCGGTGACGAGGATGTTCTCCCGTTCCGCGACGATCCCCTGGTCGCGCGCCAGCTTCTCCCGCAGCGCGTCGATCAGCCCGGAGTAGCCGGCATTGTCGCCGTACTGCAGCGCGGCGCGCCCCCGCTCGGCGAGCGCCTTTTCGGTCGCGATGGAGACCTCGTCAGCCGGCAGCGAGGCGGGATCGGGAAAGCCGAAGACGAAGGAGATGCGCTTTCCGGCGTCGTCCATGCCTTGCAGGAGCGGCCTGGGACTGACCTGCCGCGCGCGTTGCGAAAGGAGCGCGTCGAGGTGCGAGGAAGAAGTCTGGGCGATCATCGAATCTCCGATCGTCTCTGGTGCCGTGTTGCCGGTCTCGGGTCATTCTAACGGTCCGCGCCATTTCACGGTCGACGGGGCCGTCTCGAAGGAGGGGCGCGGCCAGCAGGGCATTAATTGGGCGGAGCGCACAGCCGGCAGCGGGAGCGGGCCACTGCCCCGATGCTAGAATCGCGGACAGCAGTGCGCGGGCCGCCAGGTCAGGTGGCCGCCCATCAGGAGTCTCCAATCATGTCGGATGCAACGCGGGCCGTGATCGATGCCCCGCGCGCCATTCCGGGCGACGATATTTACGACATTACCATCATCGGCGCCGGGCCGACCGGCCAGTTTGCCGCGTTCTACGCTGGCCTTCGCGGCGCGCGAACGCAGGTCATCGATGCGCTCGAGGAGCCGGGCGGAGCGCTGACCGCGATCTATCCGGAGAAGTACATCTACGACGTCATCGGGTTTCCCCGGGTGCTGGCCAAGGATTTCGTGGCCCATTGCGATATTCAGGCGCGGCAGGCGGACCCCACGATTCGGCTCAAGGAGCAGGTGCTCGAGCTCGAGGTGCTGCCCGACGGGCTGATTCGTCTCGGCACGACCAAGGGCGATCGCTGGAGCCGGACGGTCATCGTCTGCGCGGGGGTCGGCGCGTTCGAGCCGAAACGGCTCGATGTGCCCGGGCTGCGCGAGCTGGAAGGGAAGGGTGTTCACTACTTCGCCAAGCACGTCGAGGATTTTCGCGATCGCCATGTCGTCATCGTCGGCGGTGGCGATTCGGCGGTCGACTGGGCCGTGACGCTGGAGCCGATCGCGGCGCAAGTCACCCTGATCCACCGCTCGAAGTTCCGGGCGCATGAGGCGACAGTTCGCCAGCTCGAGGCCTCCACGGTCGACGTGAACTACCCCGGGTACGAGATCGTCTCGATCCTCGATGGGGGGGAAGATGGCCGGCTGAAGGGGGTCACGTTCAAGGGGCCAGACGGCGAGGAGCGCGCGATCCCGGCCGACGATCTGATCGTGGCGATCGGCTTTATCGCCGATCTCGGGCCGATGAAGCGCTGGGGCTTTACGCTGCAGCGGAACCAGATCGTCGTCGACAAGACGACGATGGAGACGGGCATCCCCGGGGTCTACGCGGCGGGAGATGTGGCGGCCTATCCAGCGAAGTTCAAGTTGATCGTGACGGGCGCTGCGGAGGCGGTGACGGCGGTCAACCACGCGGTGACCTACTACGACCCGAAGGCCCGGCTCGATCCCGGCCACTCGACCAACATCATGGAGAAGCGGGAGAAGGCCGAAACGAGCGCGGCCGCGGCCGAGGATTAGCCGGCGCGAGTGGGAAAACGAGCCCGGCGCGCGCCAGGCTCGTGCCGTTTCAGCTTACTGGCAGGTCGTCGACGATGGATCGCGCGGCCTCGAGCCACCGCGGATCGGTGTCATCCGGGACGGAGCAGCCATTGGCGAGGATGAACTTGCGCCCGCCGGTCTGGGCGATGGCATCGCGCGCCTCGGCCGCGATTTGCTCGACCGGGCCCTTGTGCAGCGCGCCGAATTCGTTCCAGCCGCCCATCAGGCACTTGCTCGTGCGCACCCGCGCCTCGCGCAGGCTCGGACCGGCAATTCGGTCGGACCAACTGAGGACTTGCACCGGGTAGTCGAGGACCTGATCGAACATCAGGTCCTTCTCGCCATGGATATGCAGGACGTTGAGCCAGCCACCCGAGCCGCCGCGCAGCGCGATCAGGTCGTAGGGGCGACCGAACTCCCGGTACTGCTGCTCCGACATGATCGTCGTGGTGCAGCCCTGCAGGGCGAAGAAGACGCCATCGGCACCGGCGTTGATCATCTCCCGGATGTGCATTGCCAGGTTGTCGGCGATTGTCGCCAGCACCTCGTGGATCAGGATCGGATGCTCCTGCGCGTGATTCAGGAACTGCTCCCGGCTCTGGGCGGCGTACATGGCCTCCGCCAGCGGGCTGAAGAGGGTCACGATGATCGGCGTCTCGAAGCCGAGGGCCTCGCGCAGGACGGCGATCGCCTCGACTCGCTCCCGGAAGAAGCGGGAGCGGATGGGATCGATCGGCTCGAAGAGGCGCCAGTCATCAATCGAGGCGATCGACTTGCGCGGGAAGGGGTAGGGGATATCGGGCATCAGTTTCGCGATGTCGAGGTCGTACTCCTCGTCGAAGAAGCGGAGGGTGGCTTCCGCCATTGCCCGGCCCGAGCCCTCCGGCTGGAAGTGGTGCCAGAAGCAGACAGGAACGCGATCGACCTCCTCGCCCATGACCGCGGCGCGGACTCGCTCGGTTCTCGTCATGTAGTCGACGCGAAGGCGGCGATCGGAGGCGTTTTCGTTATGCTTTCTGGACACGGCAGCACTGCTCCTGCGTCAGGCGACACCCATGCCGATTCGGGAAGACCGCATACGCGCGCCACGCACGATAGACCTCGCGGAACCGTCCGGGATCGTAGCATATGCCTTCTGCCGCCGGACTGAGGGCGGGCAGGCGTTGCCGGAGACATTCGATCGAGAGAGAAAGGCGACGGCCGGCAATGACTGATTCCATTTCGCCGCGAACGACCGGGGATTCCGGGCGCACGGCGATCGTGCTCAATCGCGATCTCCTCTTCGGCTCGCGGATCCGGGGCGCCCTCGGCATCCTCGGGCTCACCCCGAGGGTGACGCCGAATACGGAATCGTTCATCGAGGCGTTGCGCGCCGTCGGCGCTGACGCCGCCATTGGCATCATCGACATGAATAGCGCTGTCGACTGGGAGGTGCTGGCCCCGGCGCTACGGGGGGCAGCGAACCCGCCGCCGACGCTCGCCTTCGGGCCGCACACCGATGTCGAGAATCGGCGGCTGGCAAAGGCTGCAGGGGTGACGCGCATCGTCTCCAACGGCCAGTTCCAGCAGCAAGCCGCCGAGCTTATCGAGCGGTATCGGCGCGCGTAGTCGGTGCGCCTCCCGATCCCATGCTATCTTGAGCCGGTATCCCCGCTCACTTGAACGGCGTATCCCTCGTTCAGCGAGGGCGCAGGTGCGGGAAGGCGAGGATGGCGCTCCCCAGCGTTGACACAACAGACCCGATCGAGATGGACGACGCCATCGTGGGGGGTGGCGACGCGGGGCTGACGATTTCCGGGGCAGTCGACCAGTTTCTCGGCGATCTGCGGCTCGCGCCGAGGACGAAGAAGACCTACGGGCACGGGATCGCGAAGTTTCTTCGGCACCTGGCACAACACGAGGGGATCGACCCGGAGGTCGCCTCGGTCGACGCGCTGCGCGCCGAGCATGTCACCTCGTTCGCGGCGATTCTGGTGCCGCCCGACATCCGCACGCCGGAGGAGGTGTCGCGGATGCGGACCGCGCAGAACAATATCTCGGCCGTGCGCAAGTTCTGCTCGTATCTCTCCAGCTACGACCTGAACGACCATCTCGCGGGCGACCGCATCAAGACGCGCATCTCGGCGATGATGCCGCGCTTCACTCCGCCGCCCCCTGACGTGAAGCTCTCCGACCTCGATCGCATCGTGGCGCATCTGGATGCCTTGCCGCGCGAGGAGAAACCTGCGCTCGAGCTCAGGCGCTTGAAGGTGCGGGCGATGATCCGCTTTCTCTTTCGCTCGGGCGTTCGCGTCTCCGAGCTCTGCGCGCTCCGCCGCCGCGACATCAATCTGACCGAGGGCGCCGCGAACATCTATCGGGCCAAGGGAGGCAAGAGCCGCACCGTCCATTTCGACGCGGCGACCGCGGACGCGCTCACCGCATACTGGGCGTTGCGTGGCGACCCGATCCGGGGAGCAGGGGCGCTGCCTGCCTTCAGCGGGCGGGATAAACCTGGCGCCCCGGGCTCGGCGATCAGCCCGCGTACGGTCGAGCATATCGTCGCCAGGCTCGCCGAGAGCGCCGGGGTGGAGAGCGACGTGACGCCGCACTCGTTCCGGCATGGGTTGGCGACGGAGTTGGTGCGACGGCGGGTGCGGGAGTCGACCGTACAGACCATTCTGGGTCATGCTTCGCCGGCGACAACGCGCATTTACGTTCACAAGTCGGCGGTCGAGGTCGCGGATGAGTATCAGGACGCTTTCGGACAGTATCGCCCTCCGGCTGGGACTGCCGCGGATTGAGGCCCGTGGCCGATTCGTCATCACCCTGTTTTTCATGGGACTGGTTCTCACGGGGTGCGCATCAGGGAGTGCACGCGATTCGGCGCGGGAAAAGGCGAAGGACGCGGGCCTGCCGGCAGTCCTGGCGGCCGAGCAGGCGACGCACACGGCTGAAAAGTACTTTCCCTCGACGGCGACCCCCGCGCCGACGGAGCCGCCCGCTCCGGCGATGAGCGAGCTGGTCATCACGTTCGGTTTTCGGCCGGACGGCACGCCGGACGGTAGCTACGCGAGCGTTCCGGCGGGAGCGGGGACCGCCTACGCCGCCGCGCATCTCGTTGATCTCTCGGCGGGACTGGTCATTCGCGGCATCGTGACGGACGCCTGGGGAAACGAGATCGCCACGCCGGAGGTCGCTATCACGCCGGGGGCCGTCGACCGGTGGATTGCGTTGCCGATTGGGCTGCCCGCCGAACTCGCGCCGGGCGAGTATGGCGTCTTCGTGCTCTCGGGCAATCGCACGCTCGGGTCGCTGGCCTTCGGCGTCACGGGGGTGGGCACATCCGCGCAGCTCCTGCCTGACATTCCGGTCAATCCGCAGGTGCGGTCGACGTTGCCGCCGCCGGGCATGGCCCCGGTCGAGAATGCCCCGACGGCGACATTTGCCGCGAACTCGGGTGAGGGATAGCGCAACGGCGGGATCTGCGTCCGAAGGCCGCGCATGAGTCGCCGGCGCCGCCGTTGCCTCCCTCCTCGGGCGGCCATACAATCCGGCACGGGAAGGCGCCATCTCGAGCACCGGCGAACACCGGACGCGCTCGCGATGGTTCAGGACGGCCGGGGGAGGGAGATATGGACGACCGGGATCTGTGGAAAGCGGCAATCGCCGAGTTTCTGGGACCATTCGCCCTGGTGATCGCCGGCGTCGGCGCGATCATTTCGACGCAGAACCTCGCCGATGGCGGCAATCTGGTCGCGGTGGCGCTGGCGCACGGTCTGGCGATCGGCCTGATGATCGCGGCGGTTGGCCAGTTTTCCGGCGGGCACTTCAACCCGGCGATCAGCATCGGGGCGCTCGCTGCCGGGGTAATCAGCGTGCAGCGTACGGTCGTCTACGTCGTGGCGCAGGTGCTCGGCGCGATCGTGGGCGCGGGGTTGCTGACTGTCGTCTTCCCCGCGCTCGGACCCATGGGGCGGAACAACCCCGGGGTCAATCTAGGCCTGCCAGGGCTGGGGCCGGACGTCACGGTGAGCGGCGCGCTGATCATGGAGGTCATCATGACCTTCTTTCTGGTGCTGACGGTGTTCGGCACCGCCGTTGATCCTAGCGGCCCGAGGACGATTGCGCCGCTGGCGATCGGCCTGATCATCACCGTCGACATCCTGGCGGGCGGGCGGATCAGCGGCGCGGCGATGAACCCCGCACGCTCGATCGGGCCGGCGCTCGTGCAGCAGGATTTCACGAATTGGTGGATCTACTGGGTCGGGCCGATCATCGGGGGGCTCATCGCCGCGCTCGGCTACAAGTACCTCTGGCTGGAGCCGCCTGATCTTCCTGCGGAAGTGCGGCGTGAACCGGCTCCCGGGGTCGACGTCACGATGCCGAGGGTCGAGCCGATCGCCGCGGCGCCCCCAGCACGGCGGCGTCGCGGCAGCCGGCGCCGGTAGTGGCGCAATTCATCGCGTGAATGGTTCGGGGCCGACAGGGGGCGATCCTCACCGGCCCCGTGTCATTGCCAGAGCGATTCAGGAGTGGCCTGGCTTCCAATCCTTGCGAATGGTGTCGCGGATCTGCTCGTACTTCCGGCCCTCATCGAGCGCGTGCCGGATCGCGGGAGCGAAGACGGTGTCGTAGAACTTGGGTCCCATGCGGTCGATGATCTCGCGGTCGAACGTCTCGTCCGTCTGCAACTCGCCATCCAGCGCGCGAAACTTACTGCCGCCCTTGCCGGCGAAGCGGCTCCCCGGCTCCCGCTCTCCCTCGGCCGGTTTGGCCTTGTGCGGCTTCTTCGCCGCGCCGCCGAAGCGCCGGCTGGCGACGATCTTGGCAATACGGATGCCATAGCCCTTGGCGACGTCCTCGGGCTCCCCGTGCGCCAGTGCCTCGAGTCGCTTCGTCTCGGCGAAGACGTCAAAGCGACGGATCGGCTGGCGTGGCCGCAACTCCGGTTGCTCGGCCATGGGATTCCCCTCCGTTACGCTCGCGAATGCCCGCCGTCGGGAACACGGTGAGATCGGCCGCGGCCGCCTCGTCGAGAATGACTTCGAGGCGACTGCCAGCACGTCGCAGAAACGATGCCGGAAGAACGGGGCCAATGGGGCCTTCGAGGGCCTGCTGAATCGCTCGCGCCTTCGCGGCACCGGACGCGATCAGGACGATTTGCCGTGCTTCGAGGAGGTTGGCGATCCCGATCGTCATCGCCTTCGAGGGCATCGCGTGAGCATGCTGCCAGTAGGCTGTCGCTTGCGCGATCGTCTCCGGCTTCAGATCGACGACTCGGGTTCGGGATGTGCTCTCCGCGCCCGGCTCGTTGAAGGCCACGTGCCCGTTCGGGCCGATGCCGACCACGGCGAGATCGAGGCCGCCGTGCTCGGCGAGGTCCCGGTCGTAGTTGGCGGCCTCGACGTCGGGATCCGGGGCGGCGGCTGGCACCTCGTGGACGTGCGAAGGCGCGAGGTTGACCCGCGCGATCAACGCCTCCCGCAGCCAGTGGGTGAGGCTGTGCGGGTCGTCGCCGCGGAGGCCGAGATAATCGTCGAGGCAGTAGAAGTCGGCGTGGGAGAAGTCGAGCTCGCCGCGCGCCACGCGCGCCGCGAGGATGTCGAAGAGGTGGAGCGGCGTCGTGCCGGTTGGCAGGCTGATGACCGCGCCGGGATTATCGCGAAGTGTCGCTTCGACGCGGTCTGCCGCGCGCGCGCTCATCGCGGCGATGTCCGGAACGATTGCCAGCGTCCACCCTTCGGGGCTTCGATACTCGGTGCTCATGTCGTGACGGCATCCTCGGTCCTGTTCCAATTCTGAATGGCATCATAGCCGAGCGGGTTTGCCGGACGGGATCTCCAGCGCCTCGCCCGCGTGGCAATTGACGGATGAGAGGAGACTCGATGTCGGCTGATTCGCGTCTCGCGCACGCGCTTCGCCAGATCGACGATTGGATCGGTCCCCAGGGGCCGCCAGGGGTTGGCGCGGCGGTCTGGTGGCAGGGCGATGTCGTCGCGGAGTACTACGCAGGGGAGGCGAGGCCGGGCAAGCCGGTGAGCCGGGAGACGCTCTTCCCGATGGCGTCGGTGACGAAACCGATCTCGGCGGCAACCGTCATGTCGCTCATCGACGATGGTGAGGTGGGACTGGACGAGCCGGTGGGCCGCCTCGTGCCAGAGTTTCGCGCGGGTCCGCCCGCCGGGGCGGAAGGCGTCAATCCGGAGCTGGAGCGGTTGCGAGCGACGATCACGGCGCGCCAGCTCCTCTGCCATGTGTCCGGGCTGCCGGAAGATCTGGGTCCGCGCGAATCGCGATACACGGAGAAGGTGTCGATCGACGAGGTCATCGACCAGATGTGCGCGTTGCCCCTCGTCTCGGCGCCGGGGACGGAGCTTCGCTATTCGAACGCCGGTTACGCCGTGCTGGCCCGTCTCGCCGAGCGCGTCGGCGGCGCGCCATTTTGGGCGCTGACACGCGCGCGCGCGCTCGACCCGCTCGGCCTGGCCGACATCGTCGCCGATCCCTCGGGAGGACGCCGGGAGATGGTCGCGCATCTCGAAGACACCCTTCATGCGGGCACGGACGTCGAGACGTACAACAGCGCCTACTGGCGAAGCCTGGCCCTCCCTTGGGGGGGGCTTTTCGGCACGCCGTCCGCTGCCTCCCGCTTCGCGGGCGCGTTCCTCCCGTCCGGCGAGCGAGCCCTCTCCGCCGCCGCGACCGGCATGATGACGACGGACCAGACGCTCGGCGTCCCCGGTGGCGTGGAGAGCGCCAAGGTGAGCTGGGATCCCGGCCGCTGGGGGCTCGGCTGGGAGGTCAAGGGGGAGAAGCGTCGCCACTGGACGGGGGAGCTGACGTCAGCGCGGACCTTCTGCCATTTCGGCCACGCCGGCACGCTGCTGTGGGCCGATCCGGAGCGCGACCTGGCGCTGGCGGTTTTTGCCAACCGGTCGGTGACGCGCATGTGGAGCTACATCCTCACCCGCTGGGCCCGCCTGAGCAACGCGGTCGTCTCCGCGGCCACCTGGTAGGAGATGTTTCCGGAGGGACGTGTCCAGCCCGCGAACGACGATCGGCATGCAGGGGTAGGTTGACAGGTTGCGCCGGGCTGATTACCGTACGCTGGCAGGGGTTACATCCGATCGCCTGGCCCGAACGGGTTCGCCGCGCCAACGATGGCGTCTGTATCCGTGTGGAGGAGCCGATAGTGACCGCAATGAACGCTCGCGTATCGTCGCTGGTGGCAGAGGCAGTCGAAGGGCGGCTGTCGCGGCGGGACGTCATCCGGCGCGGAATCGCGCTCGGGATGTCCGCTTCCGCGATCGCCTCGGCGTTGACCCGGGTGCCGGCAGCGGCCCGGGCCGCGCAGAACGAACCGGTGAAGGTGTCGATCCTGAACAAGGAGATGACGCACGACGAGATCGTCGCCGAGATCCAGAAGGAGGGCGAGGTCAACGTCGGGAACTGGACCTACACCGCGAACGACACGTTGATCGCCAAGTTCAAGCAGTACGTCAAGGACACCTATGGCGTCGACGTCGGACTGAACTACGAGGCGAGCCAGGCGCCGAGCACCTACATCACCAACCTCTACACCGCTCTGCAGAGCGGCAGCGCTCCGTCGTATGACGTGATGGCGATCGAGGAGAACTACTGGGCCGAGGCGATGTCGCAGCCCGAGCCGGTGGCGGAAGAATTCCTCCCCTCCGGGCTCGTGCCGAATGCCGAGCGGGTTCTCGACATGTTCAATCACGCGCCGACGGCCGTCGGGTTCCAGGCGTCGGCGACACCGGGGATCGTCTATGACAAGGAGCGCGCCTCGTTCATTACCGACTGGACGGACCTGGCGGACGAGCGGCTCAAGCAGCGGCTGACGATGCCCCTGCCGGGCGACATCACCGCGGGCGGGATGCTCCTCGGCCTCGCCGAAGCGCTCAAGCTCGACTACAAGAAGCCGGAGGAGATGACGCAGGCGATCGATTTCGCCATTCAGAAGATTCACCCGAACGTGCTCCAATACACGACCGACAGCGCCACCATGCAGCAGCTTCTGCGCGCCGGCGTCGTCGATGCGGTCGGGTTCTGGGACTCGCTGGGGCGGATGGAGTTCCTGAACGGGCAGACGAACACCGCCTTCCTCTTCGCGAAGTCGGGCCAGTACCTCGTCAACGGCTACATGTGGATTCCGAAGGGGACGCAGCACCCGGTGCTGGCGCAGATCTTCGCCGACTGGCGGCTGAGCGACGAGGCGCAGTTCCCGCCGGAGAGCTGGGGCCTTGAGCATGGGCCGTGGGCGGAGCTGAACGAAGGGGTGCTCGGCGAGTCGTACGTCGATCTCGTGCCGGACTGGTTCAAGGACGACTACTTCAACTTCTACCCGACGATCGAGCAGTTGACGACGAACTTCAAGACGGTCGATTGGGACTACTACGCTGAGCACGTCGGCGAGTGGATGGATTACTACGCCAAGGGGATCGGCCAGTAGGCCGGCTCGGGTGGACCGGCCGAGCCGGTGGTCAACCGGCTCAGGTTTAGGAGAGCATCGCGCCGTGGCGGGCTCACGCATCGCCACGGCGCGTTATTGAGCACATACGGCGAAACGCAGATGACCCACGCCCCGGCGGAAATCGCCATCGAATACGAGATCGCGGAGCGATCGCCGCGCCGCTGGCTGAGCACACCGCGAGCGCGCGGGATGCTGCTGCTCGCGCCGGCGATTCTGGTGGCGGTCCTCTTTTCGATCATCCCCCTGATCTATCTCTTCCAGGTCAGCTTGACGCGGGAGTCGTCATTCTTCTTCAACGCCGAGTACACCGCCGACAACTATCTCAATGTCTTCGGGCGCTACCGGTCGGCGATCATCGAGACGGTCTACCTTGCCGGGGTGGCGTCGATCCTCGATCTCGTCCTTGGCTACCCGTTCGCCTACATCCTGATCCGCAAGATCCGCTACCGCGAGTTCGTGCGGACGATGATGACCTTCCCGCTCTTCGGGCCACTCTACCTGGCATTCGGCCTCTTCTACGTCTTCCTGCCGACGGGCCCGCTGGGCGGCGTCTTCGTCCTCCTGGGAGTCGATATCGCGAAGTACCTCTTCTCGCAGGCCGCCGTCCTCTTCTCGATGGCCGTCTTCACCTTTCCGTTCATGGTGATGAATATCGGCGCGGCGCTGGCGAACGTCGATCCGCTGCTCGAGGAGGCGGCGCGGACCCTCGGGGCGAAGCCGTGGCAGATCTTCACCCGGGTCCTCTTTCCCCTGAGCTGGGGCGGCATCGTCGCCGGATTCCTGATGTGTTTTGGCTGGAATCTCGGGGTCTTCGTGCAACCGCAGCTCCTCGGCTCGCCGAAGGAGCAGTCGGTGATCTCCCTGCAGATGTTCCTGAAGGGGCTCGTCCAGTTCAACTATGGCCTCGCGGCGGCGCTGGGAGTCTTGCTGATGGTCATGGCGTTCGCGGTGACCTGGGTGTCGCTGCGTTTCTCGCGTGGCGCCCTCGGGGCCTAGGAGTCGATTCGTGGCGAGCATGACGGTCGACGTCTCGCCTCACGCGGGGCGGGGTTCTGGCCCGAGGTGGTTCTGGAATGCCCTCGCGCACGGCTATGTCTGGGCGTGGATGGCGATCTTCGCCCTGCCGTTCCTGGCGACGCTCATCTACTCGCTGCGGACGCCGGATGGAGTCTGGACGTTCAGCTACTACCAATACGTCTTCGGGAGTTTTCGCGAAAACCTGCTCCTCTCATTCGAGACGACCCTGATCACGATCGTCATCAATCTGCTGATCGCCATCCCGGCAGCCTACGCGATCGTGCGCTACCCGATCCCGGGGAAGAGCTTCATCCTATCGACGCTCAACCTCTCCCTCTACACGCCGGCGGCGGTGATGGGCGTCAGCCTCGTTATCGCTTACGCCTTTCTCTTCCGCATCCCGCAGACGATGATCGGCCTGATCGGCGCCTATGTGGTCGGGACCTTCCCGTTGATGCTGGTGCCGATCATTGTGGCGCTGCGCGACCTGCCGATGGTCTTCGAGGAGGCGGCGCGGACGCTCGGCGCCACCCGGATGCAGACGTTCTGGCGCGTCGAGTTGCCGCTGCTCGGGCCCGGCATCAGCGCGGGAATCCTGCTAACCTTCGTCATCATCTTCAACGAGTTTCTGGTGACGCTTTTCATCGCCGGTCCCGGGCTGACCACGGCCGCGCTCCGGGTCTACAACCTGGCCCGGACGGCCGGTTTCCAGCCGTCGACCGCGGCCCTGGCGACGACGATGCAGCTCGTCTCCTTTACGGTCGTCCTCCTCTTCTTCCACTTTTTCGGCTCGCGCTATCTCAAGGGGACCTATCTGATCTGACCGGGCGCGAGCGCCCCACGAGGCAATGCATGACACGAGTGCAACTGGTCGATATTTCGAAGCGCTACGGCCCGACGGCGGCGGTCGAGCATTTCAACGCGGACATCGCCGACGGCGAGTTCGTCACGCTCCTCGGGCCCTCGGGCTGCGGGAAGACGACGACGTTGCGGATGGTCGCCGGGCTGGTCGATCCGAGCGGAGGCGTTATCCGCTTCGATGGCCAGCCGATGAACGCGGTCCCCTCGCACAAGCGCAACATCGGGCTCGCCTTTCAGAGCCATGCGCTCTTCCCGCATCTGACCGTCGCGCGGAATGTCGCGTTCGGTCTGGAGGTGAAGGGCACGCCGAAGGCGGAGACCGAGCGGCGGGTGGCCGAGATGCTCGAGATGGTCGAGCTCGGCGACTACGCGAATCGAATGCCGGCGCAACTCTCGGGTGGCCAGCAGCAGCGCGTCGCGCTGGCGCGGATGCTGGCGACCGATCCGCGCGTACTCCTCTTCGACGAGCCTCTTTCTGCGCTCGATCGCAACCTGCGCGACTCGCTCAAGTACTCGATTCTGGAGTTGCAGCGGCGGACGCGCAAAACGGCGATCTACGTGACCCACGACCAGTCGGAGGCGTTTGCCATCTCCGACCGCATCTTCGTCATGAACGAGGGGCGGATCGAGCAGGCAGGCTCGCAGCTCGATATCTACCTGCGCCCGCAGACCGAGTTCGTGGCCAACTTCGTCGGCGACAACAACGGGATTCCGGGGGAGGTGACCGGGCTGGTGGCTCCGGGAGGTGAGGGCGAGCCGCGCCTGGTCGATCTTGTTGCCGGAGGCATCCGTATGCGCGGCCTCGATCCCGGAAACGTGCGGCCGGGTGACAAGGTCGTGGCCTTCGTCCGTCCCGAGAATATCGAGGTCCTCGCTAATGGGCATGTCGCGGACGCGCCGAACATCGTTCGGGGCCGGGTCGATCAGATCGTCTTCGAGGGGCCGACAGTGCGGCTGACCGTCGATGTCGACGGCACGCCGCTCAAGGTGATCTCGGGCGGGCTCGAGCGGTTGACGCTCCTCGACAAGGAACAGCGGGAGATTCTGCTGCGACTTCAGGACGTGACCGTCGTCCCGGACGACCCGGCCGTCGCCGCCTGACCGCCGCGCGCATCCTCCATTTCGGTTACGCGCACCCGTCGGCGCGCCATGCCTCGAGAGCGGCGCGCACCTGCGCAAGGGAATGGCGAGGGAGCGAGACCATCGGCCATTCCCTCGCGACGCGCTTGGGGCTCGCTTCGGTCGGTTCGAAGTCGGGCAGGCGATCGCGCGGGATCGGTGCCGCGGCGAGCCCGGTTGTCGGGTGGATCGAGAAGGGCACGCGGAAGTTGGCGTTCTCCTTCAGGATGTACTCGTCGAAGAGGAGCGCGTTCGGGCTCTCGCGATCGGCCGAACTGGTCGTGATCGTCGGCTTGCCTTCGCCGACCGCGGCGCGAATCGGCGCGGCGGCCGGATCGGAGGCCAGCCGGCGCTCGACCTCGCAGGCGACGGCGCGGACGACCTCTCGCTCCATCTCCCACAGCTCGGCGTCGTCGATCCCGGGCAGATCAGGAACGTCCCACATCAGGTGGTAGCCGTCGGAGCCGGAGAACTTGACCAGCGGCTCGAGCTGCTGCTCGGCGAGCACGTCCGCGGCATGGATTGCCGCGATCTTCGCCATCTCCGTCGGGAGCTCGCGCGAATCGATGTCGATCACGAACCAGGCGCCGCGATCGGTCGAGCGGATGTTGGCGTGGATCCCCTCGGCGTACTTGCGCACCCACTCGAGGAGCTCGTCGCGGCTGTCGATGCGAATCCAGGTGTCATCCCCGGCCGCGCCGGTGTGGCGCCGGTAGACCGTCCGGTCGGACCCGGGGAACCGCTGTTCGATGGCGACGGGCCGGCCGGCGAGAAACGGCAGGATGCGATCCGCGACGTCCGCGTAGTAGTCGAGGTACTTACCCGGCATCTGCCGCGCCTCCCGCATGTGCCGGCGATGCCGCGGCCGCTTCGAGATTGCGGGGGCCGAATGCGCGAGGCAGGAGGTCGTCGAGGGTGAGATGGATGCCGGACTTCCCATCGTCGAGGATGACCACCATATCGCCGTTCACCGGACGGAACTCATTGAGGACCTGCCGGCAGGCGCCGCAGGGCGTGGTGCCGGGCACGCGCGGCGCGCTGACGGCGACGGCGCGAATCTCGCGGTGACCGCTCGAGACCGCCGCGGCGACGGCGCTGCGCTCGCCGCAGATCGTGAGCGGATAGCTGGCGTTCTCGATGTTGCAGCCCGCGATGATCGAGCCATCTTCCGTGAGGACGGCCGCGCCGACCGGGAATTCCGAGTAGGGCACGTAAGCGTTGCGCGCCGCTTCCCGGGCACGCTCCAGGAGCGCATCGGCAGTTGCGCGGTCGAGGTCGGGACGAGGCGTCACGCGTGTCTCCTTCCGTCGGATGGCCGCAGGGCCGCCTTCACCGGCTCGACGCCCGGTCGGCTATTCGCCATTCCGGGCGGCAAGATAGCGCGCTCGCCATGCCGCCTCTGTCTCCTTGTCGACGCGGACAAAGGTGCCGGTCGCGCTGGCAATTGTCGCGCCATCCTCGTCGCGGGCGATCGTTCCGGCGGCGCTCACGATGCGCCCTCGCTCCTCGACGACGCTTCCCGAGGCCGTGACCGGCTCGCCGACATGAAGCGGGTGGCGAAACCGGACCCGCATCTCGCCGGTCACCGCCCAGATGCCGCGCGTCGCGACCGCCCACGCCATCGCCTCGTCGAGGAGCGTGGAGATGATGCCGCCGTGGATGACATTCTCATATCCTTGATGTTCCGGTGCCGGAGTGAAGGCCGCGCTGACCCCGTCGCCGGCCGGGCGGAAGCGGAGTTTCAGGCCGATCCGGTTGCGCGCGCCGCAGCCGAAGCAGTCGTGGTCGGCACGCACGGAGGCGAGCGTGTCGGCCCCTTCCTGTATCGTTGATCCGGTCGACATGGGGGACCTCCTCGGGTTGGCGAGGGAGTCGACCCTCGCATGTGGCCGGGCAACACCGTAGCATGAAGCGACTGGCGTGCGGACGAGATCCCTCCTAAAATTGACCAACAACTCAAGAATATGCCACGGCAGGAGCGTCACATGGCGACATATCAGGAGATGCTCGAGCAGAAGCGGGCCACGGTGCGGGAGGTCGACCCTCGCGAGTCAGCGGAGCTGCGCGAGCGGGGCGCGGTCATCGTCGATGTCCGCGAGCAGGACGAGGTCGAGCAGGGCGCGATCCCGGACTCGCTCCACATTCCACGTGGGTTCCTCGAGATGCGGATCGAGGAGGCGGTGCGCGACCGAAGCACGCCGATCGTCGTCTACTGCGCGGGCGGGGTGCGGTCGCTCTTCGGCGCCGACGCCCTGAACCAGCTCGGCTACGAGAACGTCTCGTCGATGTCCAGCGGATTCAGCGGATGGAAGGCGGCGGGGCTTCCATGGTCGGTGCCACAAACCTTCACCCCCGAGCAGCGCCGGCGTTACAGCCGCCACCTGCTGATCCCGGAGGTCGGTGAGGAGGGGCAGCGCAAGCTGCTCGACGCGAAGGTCTTGCTGGTCGGCGCGGGCGGGCTCGGCTCCCCGGCCGCGCTCTATCTCGCCGCCGCCGGCGTCGGCACGATCGGCGTCGTCGATGCCGATGTCGTCGACGATTCGAACCTGCAGCGGCAGGTGATCCATACGACCGACCGGATCGGGATGTCGAAGGTCGAGTCCGCGCGGCTGACGATCGAGGCCCTCAACCCCGATGTCAACGTCGTGACGCACGAGACACGGCTCGACAAGAGCAACGTCCTCGACATCTTCGCGCCGTACGACATCATTCTCGACGGTACGGACAACTTCGCGGCCCGCTACCTGATCAACGACGCCTGCGTGCTCCTGCACAAGCCGAACGTGCATGGCAGCATCTTTCGCTTCGAGGGACAGGCAACGACCTTCATCGCCGGCGAGGGGCCATGCTACCGCTGCCTCTTCCCGACGCCCCCGCCGCCGGAGTTGGCGCCGAGTTGCGCCGAGGCCGGCGTGCTGGGATTGCTGCCGGGCATGGTCGGGCTGATCCAGGCGACGGAGGTGGCGAAGCTGATCCTCGGCATCGGCGAGCCGCTCGTCGGCCGGCTGCTCACGTACGACGCGCTGGAGATGACCTTCCGGGAGCTCCGGCTCAGCCGTGACGCCGAGTGCCCGATGTGCGGTCCGGGAGCGCCGACCTCGCTCGACGATATCGAATACACGGATGTCGGCTGCCTCATCCCGGCGCTCGCCGCCGTCTAGCAAAGCAGGAGGCTCGCCGCGTGGTCATCGCGGCGGGCCCGTCGTTCGAGGGGCTGGAGACGGCCTCGGTCAGCCGAGGCCGAGGCCCATACGGTCACGAACCTGGGCCATCTTGGCGGCCGCACGGACGCGGGCGCGCTCGGCTCCCTCGGCGAGGATCTCGCGGGCGATCTCGGGGTCGGCATTCAACTCGGCCAGCCTCGTCTGGATCGGGGCGACCGCCTCGACCACGACGTCAGCGAGATCGCTCTTGAACGCGCCGTACCCCTTGCCGGCGTACCGCTCCTCCAGGTCCGGAATCGATTCACCACTCAGCAGCGAGTAGATCGTCAGCAGGTTCGTCAACGCCGGCTTGTCCGGAGTGGCGACGATCTCCGTGCCCGAGTCGGTAACGGCCCGCCGGATTTTGCGCCGGATGACGTCCGGCGTATCAGTGAGGGCGATCGCGGCGTTCGGGTTCGCGTCGCTCTTGCTCATCTTCTTCAGCGGGTCTTCGAGCGACATGATGCGGGCGCCGGCCGGCTTGATATCGGGCTCCGGCAGGACGAAGGTCTCCCCGTATCGCGCATTGAACCGGGTGGCAACGTCGCGCGTCAGCTCGAGGTGCTGCTTCTGATCCTCGCCGACCGGGACGAGATCCGTGTCGTAGAGGAGGATATCCGCCGCCATGAGCACGGGATAGATGAAGAGCGCGGCGCTCACCTCCTCCGATCCCGCCGCCTTGTCCTTAAACTGCGTCATGCGCCGCAGTTCGCCAAATTGCGTGGTCGAGCTGAGGAGCCAACTGAGCTCGGCGTGCTCCTGCACATCGGACTGGATGAAGATGATCGACTGTGCTGGATCGAGACCTGCGGCGAGGAGGGTGTTCGCGAGGCCGATGATATTGGAGCGGAGTGTCTCTCGCGTCGTCGGCAGCGTGAGCGCGTGCAGATCGACGATGCAGAAGACGTTGTCATAGTCGCCCTGCTGATCGACCCAGTTGCGGATAGCGCCCAGGTAGTTCCCCAGGTGAAAGCTGCCCGACGGCTGGATGCCCGAGAAGACCCTCTTGCGGGTGAGCCTGGCGATTGGGCGCGTGGTTTCCGGCGCGGTTGCCGTCAAGGTTTCGAGAGCGTCTGGCACAATTCCTCCCAGTATTCGACGCGCCTGCTGCCGGGCGCGGTTGTCACGATTCACGAGTATCATCAGCGAGAAGCGCCGTCTTCGGCGCGGGGGCGCCTGGATTGCGGCCAGCGCCAGCCTTTGTTTGTCTTGCCCTCGCCCCGGCCTATCCGACCGCCGTCAACCAGCGAACCCCGAACTCGCGCATGCTTTCGAGGATCGGCAGCAGAGCGCGGCCCTTCTCGGTCAGACAATACTCGACGCGAGGCGGCCGCTCGGCGAAGGAGGTGCGGTCGACGATGCTGGCCTCTTCGAGCCGCTTGAGGCGATCGGCGAGCGTCTTTGGGCTGATCCCCACGAGCGAGCGCTGGAGCTCACTGAAGCGCCGGCAATCGATCTCGAGGTCTCTGACGATAAGGGGTGTCCAGCGGTCGCCGATCAGGGTTGCCGTACGCGCTATCGGGCAGCAGATACCGTCGATATTGGCCATCAACAGTTCACTCGGGTGTGCGTCATGGGCTGATCGGAGGCTCCACGCACTCAGTCGTCAGCGGCGTTAGCCGGAACCTACGATAGCACGGGGAGAGCCGCCAGGGCGGCGCGTCGGGAGTGGCATTGAGTCGAGGGACGTGGACGCGAAAACTGACCATCGTCGAGGAGCACGAAACGCTCCCGTCGCCGGTGCGCATCGGCGCCATCGGGGATACGCACCAGTCGCCGGGCCGTCGCCGGCCGGGCATTGACGCGGCCATCGATCTGTTCCGGCGCGCCCGAGTCGATTGCATATTGCACACGGGGGATGTGGGCGATCCATCGCTACTCGAGACGCTTGCGGAGGTCGCCCCGGTCTTCGCGGTCCGGGGCAATGCCGACCCGAGGGCATTGCTCGACCGGCTGCCCGACCGCATCTGGTTCCAGTCGGGGAGCCGCACCCTCCTGCTGACGCACGGCCATCACGGCAAGACAGCGCGGCAGACAGTCCAGGCCCTCGCCACGCGCGAGGTCGATCTGATCGTCTTCGGGCATAGCCACCTGCCGCTGATCGAGCTCGCCGGGCAGACGATCCTCTTCAACCCCGGTTCGCCGGTCGAACGTCGCTGGAACCCGCACTTCGGCGTCGGACTCATTGATGTCTCGGACGACGAGATCGATCCCGAGCTGATCCTCTTCGACGATCCTGCGGACCTGGAGGGGATCGCGCGCTGACCCGAAATCAGGAGGCCGCGATCGCCGCCGGCTCGCCGGCGACGGCGCTGAATGGCAGGGTTGCCGTGGTGATGCCGACCGCGGTGGTGAGGGTGCCGGCGACGCCGTCCGGAGTGACCGCCGACAGGTCGATGAATGCGCGCTCGGCCTCGTCCGCGACGCGTTGCACCAGCGGAAGATCGCTCCAGTCGAGCGCGCCGGGGGCGATCATGAGGACAATTGTGGCGTTCGTGCGAGTGACGAAGCTCTCGGAGACCGCGAGCAGGTCGGAGGATGTCCGGATCTCTTCCACGTGCCTGACTGACCGCGCCACGATCTTCATGTGGAAGAACTGCACGATGATCTTGATGACCGCGGCGACCGGGACCGAAAGGATCAGTCCGAGCGGGCCGGCGACCGATGTCCCGACGACGAGGGCGAAGATGACGGTGAACGGGTTGAGGTGGACGATCCGCCCGATGACGATCGGGATGACGAAAGCGTCTTCGAGCTGGCGGAGCGCGAAGTAGACAATCCCGACGACGATCGCGAGGGTCGTGTTCGACCAGTCGAAGGGGGCCGTCGGCTGGAAGAGCGCAATTGTCACCGCGATCGCGCCGGCAGTCCAGGGGCCGATGAGGGGGATCAGCTCGAGGAAGCCGGTGGCGATCGCCACGGAGAGCGCATAGTCGACATCGAGGATGCGCAGGGCGATGTACGAGGCGGTCGACATGATGAAGACGAGGAGGGCCTGTCCGCGCAGGTAGGCGCCGAGCGTCCGGTTGACGTCGTTCATCAGGCGATCGAACTCGCCGTGGTACCGCCGATTGAACGCATCGCGGAACGTCTGCAGGAACCGGGGGCCGAAGACGACCAGGTAGAACGATGAAAAGAGGTAGATGAAGAGCTCGATGGCGAAGGAGAAGGTGGAGAGGAGGAGCGGGATCGCCTCGGCGCCGAGGAGGTCGGCGAGCTGGCGGCCCATGAGGTTGACGCGGTTTTCGATGAATTGCGTGTCGAATGCGGCGAACCGCGGATCGAAGCGGGCGCGCGTCTCGACCCAGTGGTTGACATCGGCGAGGACGCCGGGAATGACCTGCTGCTGGACCTGCTCCAACTGTTCGATGAGGAGCGGGGTCACGTTGATGAAAAGGATGGTCAGGAGGAGGCCGAGGAGGAGGTAGAACCAGAGCGCGACGAGCTGCTTCGGCAGCCGCGTCTTGCGCTGGATCAGGGCGACAGTGGGGTGGACGAGATAGGCGGTGATGACCGCCCAGATGAACGGGGCGAGGGCATGACGCGCCAGGAAGAGGACGACCAGCCCGAGCGCAACACCGATCCAGGCGACCGTCGCGCGAGCACGAGGCGATAGGGTGACTTCCATGTCTGGTTCAGACAGCGGGGGGCTGGCCTTCTCGCCGAGCCGGGCCGCCTGAGTTCTGACCCCCTGCGAACGCGGAGCGACAGCCGCGATTTGCCCGAATCGATGGGCGAATTCTAGCATGATGCCAATCGTGAGATCGCATGGTGCGTGCCTGCGCTCACGTCACGTCGTCTGGAGAGATGCACGATGTCCATGAACTTCCGCCTTCCGGGTCCGACGCCACTGCCGCCGCAGGTGGTGGAAGCGCTGGGCCAGGAGATGATCCCACATCGCGGCCCGGCATTCCGGGCGCTCTTTGCCGAAACGCTCGATCTGGCCCGGAAGGCGCACCGGACCGCTGGCGATGTCCTCGTCTGGGCGGGGACAGGGTCGGCAGGCTGGGAGGTGGCAATCGTCAACCTGCTGTCGCCCGGCGACCCGGTGCTGGCCGTGGCCAATGGCAACTTTGGCGAGCGGTTCGCGAAGGTGGGCGAGCGGCTCGGGCTCGATGTGCGGCGGCTCGAGATTCCGTGGGGTGAGCCGGTGCGGCCCGAGGATCTGCGAGCCGCGCTGGCCGCGAACCCCGACGTTCGCGCTGTCTTTCTGGTCCACAACGAGACGTCGACGGCGGTGACGAACCCGCTGCGCGAGCTGGCGGCGGTGGTGCGCGAGCATGGCACATTGCTGGTCGTCGACGCGGTGAGCGCGGCGGGGGCCTTGCCGCTGGAGATGGATGCGTGGGGGATCGATCTGGTCCTCTCGGGCTCGCAGAAGGCGTGGATGTGCCCGCCGGGCCTCCTGATCGTGGCGGCGGGTCCCCGCGTCTGGGACGCCCAGCAGCGTGCCGGCTACCCCCGCTTCTTCTGGGACATGGCCGATGCGCGGACGATGGCGCAAGACGGGATGACGCCGACGACGGCGCCCCTTTCGCTCATCTACGCGCTCCATGCGGCGCTGCGGATGATCGATGACGAGGGGATCGAGCAGGTCTGGGCGCGCCATCGGCGCATCGGGGAGGTGACTCGACGGGGAATCCGGGATGCGGGGCTGCGCCTCCTGGCGGCCGAGGGGTATGAAAGCGATAGCGTGACGGCCTTCTTCCCGCCGGAGGGCGTCTCCGCGAAGACGATGCTGGCGATGCTGCGGCAGGACTACCGGGTGGAAGCGCAGGCGGGGCAGGGTCACCTCGCCGATGCCATCGTGCGGGTCGGGCACATGGGCTGGGTGCATGAGCCCGAGATGCGGGAGGCGCTGGCCGCGATCAGCAATGCCGCGAGCCGCCTGCGACGTGGCGAGTCGGACGGGGCCGGAGTCGCGGTACAGCTCGCAAAAGCGGCATCCTGACGTTGCGCGGGGCGTTCATCCTTCGTTATACTGGTGTCTCAGGCTTTCCGGCTGGCGTTCTCCGTGGGGGGAATGAGTCCCGGAAGGCTTACGGCATGTTCGGATTTTTCGGAAGGCTCTATGGATAATACTGACGTGCGCGAGCAGACGAACAGTTCAGCGGTGGAAGAGGCTGAGTCGAACGGCGTGCCCCCCGCCGGTGCCGCGTCTGCTTCGGATTCGGTCGAGTTGGGCGCCCCGGCGGTGGATTCTGCCGACGAGGGCGAGCTCGATGCAGCGTCGCTCATGGAGCAGTTCCTCAACGACCCCAGCCACGACTACAAAAGCCTGAAGTACGGGGACGTCATGGATGGGGTGATCATGCACCTCGACCGGGACGAAATCCTCGTCGACATCGGCTCGAAGTCGGAGGGCATCGTGCCCTCCCGCGAGTACTCGAGCATGACGCCGGAGGAGCGGCAGGCGCTCGCCATCGGCGAGACCATCCTCGTCTTCGTTGTCCAGCCTGAAAACCAGGAAGGGCACGCGGTCGTCAGCATCGACCGCGCCCGCCAGGAGAAGAGTTGGCGACGGCTGCAGGAGATCTACGAGGCGAACGAGGTCATCGAGGCCGAAGTCACCAACTACAACAAGGGTGGCCTCCTGGTGAACCTCGACGGCGTGCGGGGCTTCGTCCCGGCATCGCAGGTGACCGAGATTCGCGGCGGCGACGAGGCGAGCAAGCAGGCCGACATGGCCCGGCTGATCGGTGGAACGCTCCCGCTGAAGGTCATCGAGATCAACCGGCACCGGAACCGGCTCATCCTTTCGGAGCGCCAGGCCGTTCAGGAGCGGCGCGACGTGATGAAGGAGCGGCTGATCGAGGAGCTGAGCGAGGGCGAGGTTCGCAAGGGCCGCGTCTCCTCGATCTGCGACTTCGGCGCCTTTGTCGACATCGGCGGCGCGGACGGGCTGGTGCACCTCTCAGAGCTTTCCTGGAGCCGGGTCCGCCACCCAAGCGAGGTGCTGCGCGTCGGTCAGGAGGTCGATGTCTACGTCCTCGGCATCAACGCGCAGGAGAAGAAGATCGCCCTCTCGATCAAGCGGACGCAGGCCGAGCCGTGGAGCCGGGTTGCCACCGCCTATGAGGTGGGACAGCTTGTTCGCGGCACCGTGACGCAGCTGGCGAACTTCGGCGCCTTCGCGCGGATCGAGGATGGCATCGAGGGCCTGGTCCACGTCTCCGAGCTGGTCGACGACCGGGTTACGCATCCGAAGCAGGTTGTCTCCGAAGGCGACGACTTGCTGCTGCGGATCATCCGCATCGATCCGCAGCGGCGGCGGATGGGCCTCAGCCTGCGACGGGCGCTCGATACGCCCGACAGCGAGCTCGCCGGGGTCTTCGGGCCCGAGGCGCTGCAGGAGCGCGATGAGCTGATCGAGCGGATTCGTGCGCGGCTCGAGGCGGAGGGCATCGTCCTGGGCGATGCATTCTCGGCGGAGGCGCAGGCTGCCGCGAAGTCCGCGGGTCCGGCAACCGAGTTGGCGCCGACACGCGGTGAGGAGCCGGGCCAGCCGACGCCGATGCCCGAGCGGGCAGCGGCCGTTGCGGCAGCAGCCGCGGAGCCGGCGCCGCGGCCGACGGCCCAGCCGAAGCCGCGCCGGGAATCGTCGCGGCCGTCAATCGAACTGCCTGACGACCTGGACGGCGAACTCTCGGCGATGGCGATGGCCTTCGCGATGGCGGGCGCGCCTGCCGATCTCGTCGCCGAGGTGACGGGTGAAGACGAGGCCGAGCCGAACGCCGAGCGGGAAGGCGGTTCCTCCGAATGAGGCTGGCGCGGGATGGCAATGTTCACCCCGCGATGCAGGACTGTTCGAAGAGTGCGAGCGGCAGGCCCGAGTGGCCTGCCGCTTGCGTTTGCAGGGAACGGAACGAACGCCTGCGGCGTTCTCCCTATACACGCAGATTGGGGCGCGTAGGACACCCTTGTCCCATGGGACTATCATAGAGGTACGAGCGGCGGTGGCTGAATCGCCATTGACCGAGGGCGACTGGAGATCCACGGATGTCAGACAAGTTCGATAAGTTCACCGAGCGCGCCCGGAAGGTGCTGACGCTGGCGCAGGAAGAGGCGCAGCGTTTCAATCACAACTACATCGGCACCGAGCACCTGCTCCTGGGTCTTGTCCGAGAGGGCGACGGCGTGGCCGCCCGTGTTCTCAGCAACATGGGCGTGCAGTTGCCGAAAGTCCGTTCGGCGGTCGAGTTCATCATCGGCCGCGGCGAAACGATGGTCATGGGCGAAATCGGCCTGACACCGCGGGCGAAGAAGGTCATCGAGCTTGCGGTTGATGAGGCGCGGCGCCTGAACCATCACTACATCGGCACCGAGCACCTCCTGTTGGGGCTCGTGCGCGAAGGCGAGGGGATCGCGGCCGGCGTGCTGGAGAGCCTCGGCGTGAACCTGGAGAAGGTTCGCGCCCAGGTGATGCAGGTCGTCAGCCAGAGCCCGTCATACAGCCAGAGCAAGCAGCAAACGAAGACGCCGTACATGGATGCGCTTGGCGTCGACCTGACGGAGGCCGCGCGCACCGGGAGGCTCGGCCCACTCGTGGGCCGCTCCAATGAGATCGACCGGGTGATGCAGATCCTCTCGCGGCGGACGAAGAACAATCCGGCGTTGATCGGCGAGCCGGGCGTCGGCAAGACGGCGATCGTCGAGGGGCTGGCGCAGCGGATCGTTAGCGGCGACGTGCCGGAGCAGTTGCAGAACAAGCGGCTCATCGCGCTCGACATCGGCGCGCTGGTCGCGGGAACCAAATACCGCGGCGAGTTCGAGGAGCGGCTGAAGAAGATCGTCGGCGAGGTCAAGGAGACCGGCAGTATCCTCTTCATCGACGAGTTGCATACGCTCGTCGGCGCAGGGGCTGCCGAGGGTGCGGTCGATGCCGCGAACATCCTCAAGCCGGCGCTCTCGCGCGGCGAGTTGCAGACCATCGGGGCGACGACGCTCGACGAGTACCGCAAGTACATCGAGCGGGACGCGGCGCTGGAGCGGCGCTTCCAGCCGGTGCAGGTCGATGAGCCGAGCGTCGAAGAGACCGTCCTGATCCTGAACGGGGTGCGCAGCCTCTACGAGGAGCATCACAAGCTCAAGATCACGGATGAGGCGCTGAAGGCGGCGGCGGGCATGGCCGCCCGCTATATCACCGACCGCTTCATGCCCGACAAGGCGATCGACCTGATCGACGAAGCCTCGTCGCGCGTGCGCATGTACCGGTCGGCCGCGCCGCCGAGCCTCAAGGAGGCGCTCGCCGGGCTGAACTCGCTCAATCGGGAGCTCGATGCTGCCGTTTCGAATCAGGAGTTCGAACTTGCGGCCGAATTGCGCGACCGCGAGCGGAAGCTGCGCGAGCGGATCGACTCGCAGGAGCAGGAGCTGCGCGACGCGAACGCCTCGGACGAGATCTACGTCACCGAGGAGGACATCGCCGAGGTCGTCTCGATGTGGACGGGGATTCCCGTGGTCCGCATCGCCGGCGAGGAGTCGGAGCGCCTGCTGCGGATGGAAGAGGTCCTGCACAACCGGATCATCGGGCAGGACGAGGCGATCACGGTGCTGGCGAAGGCCGTGCGCCGGGCGCGCGCCGGGATCAAGAACCCGAAGCGGCCGATCGGCTCCTTCATCTTCCTCGGCCCGACCGGCGTCGGCAAGACCGAGCTGGCCAAGGCGCTCGCGGAGTTCATGTTCGGCTCCGAGGACCATCTGATCAAGATCGACATGTCCGAGTTCATGGAGCGGCACTCGGTCAGCCGCCTCGTCGGCGCGCCTCCGGGCTACGTCGGCTATGACGAGGGCGGGCAATTGACGGAGGCGGTGCGACGCAAGTCGTACAGCGTGATCCTCCTCGACGAGATCGAGAAGGCGCACCCCGAAGCGTTCAACATGCTCCTGCAGATCATGGAGGATGGAAACCTCGCGGACGCGAAGGGGCGGAAGGTCGACTTCCGGAACACCATCATCATCATGACGTCGAACGTCGGGGCGGAGCAGATCACGCGGGACATGAACCTCGGCTTCGCCATCAAGGAGGACGAGGAGAAGTCGAAGGCGCGGGAGTACGACCGGATGCGCGAGAAGGTCACCGGCCAGCTCAAGCAGACGTTCCGGCCGGAGTTCCTGAACCGGATCGACGCGGTCATCGTCTTCCACTCGCTGACGAAGGAGCAAATCCGCCAGATCGTCGATCTGGAGCTGGCCCGGGTTCGCAAGCAGCTCATGGAGCAGGCGATCGAGCTGCAGGTCACCGAGGGCGCGATGGATCTCCTCGGCGAACGTGGCTACGACCACATCTATGGCGCTCGGCCGCTGCGGCGGATTATCCAGAACCTGATCGAGGATCCGCTCGCCGAGGGCGTGCTCGACTCGCGCTTCCAGCCGGGATCGACCATCCTCGTGGATGTCGAGGACGACCTCCTCAAGCTCGAACCGGTCGAGGTTCCGAAGGCAGAGCTGGCCGGCGTCTCCTGAGGCGACCGAGCCGCCATCGTTGAATTGAACGTCGATAGGGCGGCAGATATGCCGCCCTATCGGCATCTCATGCCCGTGCGCATCTGGCGGCGAGGAGGCCATGGCCAAGGCGAAAACCAGCTTCATCTGTCAACAGTGCGGGGCGGCAAGCCCGGCCTATCTCGGGCGCTGCCCCGGTTGCAACGCCTGGAACTCCATGATCGAGACGATCGAGGAGCGGCGGCCTCAGGTTGCCGTCGCTGCCGTGCGCTCGCCGGGAGAGCGGCCGCGGCCGCTGACGGCGCTCGGGGCGTCCACGATCGACCGCATTCCCGTTCCGCTCGCTGAGCTCGACCGGGTGCTGGGCGGCGGGCTGGTGCCGGGGACACTGGTGCTGATCGGTGGCGACCCGGGCATCGGCAAGTCGACGCTGGTGCTGCAGGCGGCGGCAGCGCTCGCGGGCGCTGGCAAGCCGGTGCTCTACGTCTCGGCGGAAGAGTCGGCGCAGCAGATCCGGATCCGGGCCGACCGGCTCGGCGTCCTCTCCGACAACGTCCTGGTCCTTTCGGGAACGGATCTCGATGTGATCCTGGCTGAGGCGACGCACGCCGATCCGGGCCTGCTGATCGTCGACTCGATCCAGACGGTCT
>JADYYO010000200.1 GCA_020853615.1 Thermomicrobiales bacterium | reverse complement strand
GGCTCAGCGCCCGTTTCGGGTGTCGTGGCAGAAGCGGCAGAAGACCGGGCGGTCGAGCCGCGGCTTGAACGGGAGGCGGATCGGCCGCTGGCAGCCGGAGCAAATGGCCGGGTAGAGACGCTCGGCCGCGTCAACGGGGCCAGGTGCCAGCGTTTGCGTCTGCCGCAGGCTGCCGTGCCGCAGCGCCTCGAGCACGCGCGCATTGCGTTCTTCGCGGCGTCGCACCCGGCACTCCGGGCAGCGCGGCGAAGGCGGCATCCCGGTGCCCCGCCGCGCCGCGACCTCTTCCGGAGACCGCTCGAAGGTCGCGCCGCAGTCGACACAGATCGGCAGCGAGTGGCCGGTGAGGCGATCCAGAAGTTCAGGCTGCAAACTCGAGGCTCCATGGTATGCGACGCGATTTGACGCCGTTCCAGCATGCGCCGCACAGATCCGCGACCACGCCAAGTTTACCCGTGACCCTGATTCGACAGCGTGCGGCATCATTGAGGCAGGAATCGTAGTGCACGCGGCTGACGCCCCCATTGACGGTGCGCGGCCGCCCGATGATGAGGAACGGCATGACCACCACCACCGCCGAACGCCCCACCGGCAGCGTCCCTACCCGCGCGGACATTCCGGTCGAGGAGACCTGGGATCTCACCCGCATCTACCCGGACGAGGCGGCGTGGGACGCCGCCGCCGAGCGCGTGCCGGCGCTCGTTGCGCAGGCGGCCAGCCACCGCGGATCGCTTGGCGAGTCACCGCAAACGCTCCGCCAGGCGCTCAACGACATCATGGCGGCCCGGCAGGCGCTCGAGCGCCTCCAGGTCTACGCCCATCTCCGCCGCGATGAGAACGTCGCCGACAGCGCGGCGCTCGCCCGCTACGAGCGGGCCGTCGCACTCGCCATCGAGGCGGCGCAGGCGCTCGCCTTCTTCAGCCCCGAACTGCTGGCACTGCCCGAGGCGCGCCTCGATGAGCTGCGCGCCGATCCGGCCCTCGCCCCGTACCAGCACCTCCTCGACAACCTGGCGCGACGGCGGCCCCATGTCCGCTCCGTCGAAGTCGAGGAGCTGTTGGCCCAGAGCGCGGATGTCGCCCGCGGCCCCTCCGACGCCTTCTCCGCGCTCGACAATGCCGACCTCTCCTTCGGAACGGTTCTCGACGAGGAGGGGAACGAGATCGAGCTGACGAAGGCGCGCCACGGCATCCTCCTCCGCTCGCAGGACCGGCAAACCCGCCGCCGCGCCTCGGAGGCTTTCACCCGGGCCTACCTCGATCACCGGCACACCCTCGCGGCGCTCCACGGCGCCTCGGTGCGCGGCGACGTCTTCGAGGCGCGGGCGCGCAACTACGCCTCCGCGCGCGAAGCGGCGCTCTTCGACGACAACGTGCCAACGGCGGTCTACGACACCCTGATCGCCACCATCCGCAAGGCGGCGCCGATCTTCGAGCGCTACCACGAGCTGCGCCGCCAGATCCTCGGCATCGACACTCTCGCCGCCTACGACCTCCTCGTCCCCCTCTCGCCCGAGCCGGAGGCGCGTCACGACTACCGCGCGGCGGCGCGGATGGTGCTCGACGGCCTCGGCCTCCTCGGCGAGACCTACGTCAACGACCTGCAGCAGGGCTTCCAGGAGCGTTGGGTCGACGTCCACGAGACGAAGGGGAAGCGCTCCGGCGCCTATTCCAGCGGGGCATACGGTGCGCCGCCGGTCATTCTCATGAACTGGAACGGCACCATGAGCGACGTCTTCACCCTCGCGCACGAGGCCGGCCACGCCATGCACAGCTACTACGCCGACGCCAACCTCCCCTTCCACGAGGCCGGCTACCCGATCTTCCTGGCCGAGATCGCCTCGACCGTGAACGAGGTGCTCCTGACCTGGAGCCTCCTCGCCGCGCTCCCGGAGGAGGACGTCCTCGGCCGCTTCGCAATCCTCGACCGCTTTGCCGAGACCTACTACGGCACCGTTGTCCGGCAGACGATGTTCGCCGAGTACGAGCAGCGGGTGCACGAGCTAGCCGAAGCCGGAAAGCCGCTCACCCTCGATGTCCTGAGCGACATCTACGGCGAACTCTACGCGGCCTACCTCCCCGGCGTAACGGTCGATGAGGGGGTGCGCATCAACTGGGGCCGCATCCCCCACTTCTATCGCGCGTTTTACGTCTACCAGTACGCGACCGGGCTCTCGGCGGCAATCGCCATCGCTCGTGCCATCCGCGACGAAGGCCCGGCGGCGCGCGATCGCTACCTCCGCCTCCTTGCGTCGGGCGGCAAGGACTACCCCCTCGCCCTGCTCGCGGAAGCGGGCGTCGACCTCACCTCGCCCGCGTCGATCGAGGCCGGCATCGCGGAATTCGACAGCGTCGTCAGCGAGATGGAGCGGATCGTCGCCTCCGGGGCATTGGAGCAGAGGAAGGCGGAAGTAGAAGAGGGCGTTTGAGGGTTGTTGGTCGGCCGGTACGGCGCGGTGATTCCGGAATCATCAGTCGTTACAGCGACGCCTACCCTCACCCCGGCCCTCTCCCACCGCGGTGGGAGAGAGTGTGCTGTCGTCGATAGTCATGACAGAAGAGGAAACAATCTTCCCATGATCACGGTTTGAGGGACGCATTGTTCTGTGATCTTCACGCAATCCCGCCAAACGTTCCCCTCTCCCACCGCGGTGGGAGAGGGCCGGGGTGAGGGAAAGCGATGGAGTCACGCCTGGCGATTCGCGCAGCAGTCGCGAAGTACAGACCATCGAGATCGGGATGAGCGCCCTCGCCGGCACTACACTCGCTCGAAGATCGCCCTTCCCGGATAGATCGCCGCGTCGCCCAGCGCCTCTTCGATCTGCAGCAGCCGGTTGTACTTCGCCACCCGGTCGACCCGGGAAGGCGCGCCCGTCTTGATCTGGCCCGCGTTGGTGGCCACCGCGAGGTCGGCGATGAAGGTGTCGCCCGTCTCGCCGCTCCGGTGCGAGATCACCGCGTTCATGCCGTGCCGCTGCGCCAGCGAGATCGCCTCCAGCGTCTCGGTCAGCGTGCCGATCTGGTTCAGCTTGACCAGGATGGCATTCGCCGCCTTCTCGCGGATCCCCCGTGCTAACCGCTTCGGGTTGGTGACGAAGAGGTCGTCGCCGACGAGCTGGACCCGGTCGCCGATGCGCGCCTCCAGCGCGCTCCAATGCTGCCAATCGTCTTCGGCCAGCCCGTCCTCGATCGAGGCGATCGGGTAGCGCTCGGTCCAGTCGGCCCAGAAGTCGACCATCTCCTCGCCGCCGAGGGTGCGCCCCTCCCCCTTCAGGACGTAGCTGCCATCCTCGAAGAACTCGGTCGCCGCCGGATCGAGGGCGATGACGAGATCGCGGCCCGGCTCGTAGCCCGCCTTGCGGATCGCGTCGAGCACCGCATCGAGCGCCGCCTCGTTCGACGGCAGGCTCGGTCCGTAGCCCCCCTCGTCGCCGACAGTCGTCGCCGCCCCCCGCGCCTTGAGCACACTCTTGAGCGCGTGGAAGACCTCCGTGCCCCAGCGGAGCCCCTCGGCGAAGGAGGGCGCGCCGACCGGCATCACCATAAACTCCTGCATGTCGACGCTGGAGCCGGAGGCGTGCTTGCCGCCGTTGAGGATGTTCATCATCGGCACCGGCAAGGTGCGGGCATTGGGACCGCCGAGATAGCGGTAGAGGGGGAGCGCCGACGATTCGGCCGCCGCGCGGGCGACCGCCAGCGACACGCCGAGGATGGCATTCGCCCCGAGCCGCGCCTTGTTTTCGGTGGCGTCGAGGTCGCGCATCGTCTGGTCGACCCCGATCTGGTCGAGCGCGTCGAGTCCGACGACCGCCTCCGCCAACTCCTCGTTGACGTGGCGCACCGCGTTCAGCACGCCCTTGCCGCCGTAGCGCGACGGGTCCTCGTCGCGCAGCTCGACCGCCTCGTGCGCCCCGGTCGACGCGCCAGACGGCACGCCGGCCACCCCCATCGCGCCGTCGGCGAGCGTCACCTCGACCTCGAGCGTCGGGTTGCCGCGCGAGTCGAGAATCTCCCTGCCATGAACCGATTCGATCGTCGAATGCACGCCCTCTCCTTTCCGGCTACTTCGGCAGCCGAGTATACGGCGCTGATCGACTTCGCCCTCCGAGACGCGCTTATGGCGAGCGTGAAATGCTATAGTGTGGGCCGACAATGAGCGAGTCGGCGTTGACGGAGACGAGTAGCCGCCAGCGCGCCAGACAGGGACGATGGCCGCGACTGAGAGCCATCGAGGTGGCGCGGCGGTGAAGTTCCCTCCCGAGCTGAACGGTGAACGCGCCCCAGGCGCCGCGTAGTCGTTCCCCGGCCCCGGGTTAGCGGGCAAACGCAAGCGCGTCGGCATGCCGGCGAAGCAGGGTGGTACCGCGTGGCGACCCCTCGTCCCTGCCGAGGGGTTTTTTCATGCCCGCGAGCGAGGCACGAACGAATCGATACGATGGCAACGATGACAGCCCAGGAGACGATTGACGACATCCGGCAGCGCGCGCTCGCCCAGCTTGACGCGGCGGCGACGCTCGACGAGGCCATCGCCTGGGAGCGCGAGTTTCTCGGCTCCCGGGGCGAGGTGACCCTCTTCCTGCGCGGGCTCTCCGCGCTGCCGCCGGAAGAGCGCCCGGTTGCCGGGCGTGGCGGCAACGCGCTCAAGCAGGAGCTCGGCGCGGCCTGGGAACGGCGCCACGCGGAACTGGCCAGCGCCGACCTGGAGCGGCGGCTGGCCGACGATGCGGTCGATGTCACGCTGCCAGGCCGGCCGACCGATCTCGGCGCCGCGCACCCCGTCTCCGAGATGATCGACGAGCTGAGCGAGATCTTCGCCCTGCTCGGGTTCCAGACCGTCTTCGGCCCGGAGGTCGAGACCGCCCACTACAACTTCGATCAGCTCAACATCCCGAGCGAGCACCCCGCGCGCGATGTCTGGGACACGATCCACGTCGATCTGCCCGGCGAGATCGTGCTGCGCACCCACACCTCGCCGATGCAGGCGCGGGTGATGGAGCAGACCGAGCCGCCCGTCCGCGTCGTCGTCCCCGGCCGCGTCTACCGCTACGAGGCGCAGGACGCCTCGCACGAATGGATGTTCCATCAACTCGAGGGGCTGGCCGTCGACCGCAACATCACGATGGCCGACCTCAAGGGGACGCTCGCCGAGATGGCGCGGCAACTCTTCGGCGCCGAGCGGCGCATCCGCTTCCGCTGCGACTTCTTCCCCTTCGTCGAGCCGGGCGTCGATTTCGCGGTCGACTGCGCGCTCTGCAGTGGGAAGGGGTGCCGCGTCTGCAAGGGGAGCGGCTGGCTGGAAATGGGCGGCGCCGGGATGGTCCATCCGAATGTGCTGCGCGCGGTCGGCTACGACCCGGAGGTCTACAGTGGCTTCGCCTTCGGCCTCGGGGTCGAGCGCCTCGTCATGATGCGCTCCGGCGTCGACGACCTGCGCGCCTTCGCCGGCAACGATCTCCGCTTCCTGCGCCAGTTCGCCCGCGCCGCGTAAGCGCCCGCGCCCCCCTTGTCATGCTAGCGGCCCTGACACACGAACCGTGTCATGCTGAGGAACGAAGCATCTCGGCTTGTAAGAGACGGCGTTCCAGGGTGCCGAGATCCTTCGCTCCGCTCAGGATGACACGCATTTGGCAAACGCTCGCGTATTGACCGTAACTCTCCGAGGGCTTCGATAGATGAAGGTTCCCGTCAAGTGGCTCAATGAGTTCATCGACACCGGCCTCTCGCCGGCCGAGCTCGCCCATCGCCTGACGATGGCCGGGCTGGAAGCCGAGAAGATCACGACGATCGGCGCCGAGTGGGACAAAGTCTTCGTCGGCTATGTCGAGTCGGTCGCGCGCCACCCCGACGCCGACCGGCTGGTGCTGGCGACGGTCGATGCCGGGGAGCACCGCCTCACCGTCGTGACCGGCGCGCCGAACATCGCCGAGGGGCAACTGGTGCCGCTGGCGCTGGCCGGCGCGCGGCTGATCGACGGCCACAGCGAGGGGCAGGTCTACAAGACGCTCAAGCCGGGGATGATCCGGGGCGTCCGCTCGGAGGGGATGGTCTGCTCCGAGAAGGAGCTGGGCCTTTCCGACGAGCACGAGGGGATCCTCGTCCTCGAGGAGACCGCGCCGAAGGGCGCGCCGCTTGTCGAATGGCTCGGCGACACGGTCATCGAGTTCGAGATCACCCCGAACCTCGTCCACGACTTCTCGATCCTCGGCATCGCCCGGGAGGCGAGCGCGCTGACCGACCGGCCGCTGACGCTGCCACCCAGCTTCGATCTCGATCGTGCACCCGTCGCTGCCGAGGATCTCGTGACGATCGAGGCCCCCGACCTCTGCGCCCGCTACGTCGCGGTCGTCATCGAAGGGGTGAACGTCGGTCCCTCCCCGGCCTGGATGCAGCGGCGGCTGCTGGCCGCGGGCGTGCGTCCGATCAACACCTCGGTCGACGTCACGAACTATGTGATGCTCGAATACGGCCAGCCGATGCACGCCTTCGATGCCGATCAACTGGCCGGAGGCCGGATCATCGTCCGTCGTGCGCGCCCCGGCGAGACGATCGAGACGATCGACCATCAGCAGCGGGAATTGACGCGGGAGATGCTCCTCATCGCGGATGCCGAGCGGCCCATCGGCGTCGCCGGCGTGATGGGCGGCACCAACACCGAGGTCAACGATGCCACCACGCGCATCGTGCTCGAGTCGGCGAACTTCGACATGACGTCGATCCGGGCAGCGGCACGGGCCCTGAAGCTGCGCACCGACGCCTCGGCCCGCTTCGAGCGCGGCCTCGACCCGAACCTCGCCCGCGAAGCGGCGGCGCGCGCCACGCGGCTCCTGCTCGAGCTCTCGCCCGGCGCAACGGTGACGGCGGTCGCCGATGTCTACCCCCGGCCGCGCCTGCCGCGCCCGATCTCGCTCCCGTTCAGCGAGATCGAGCGCCTCCTCGGCATCCGCTTCGCATCGGCGCAGGTCCTCGAGGTCCTCCAGCGCCTTGGCTTCGCGCCTCGACTGGAGGGCGAAGGCGACGCGATGGTGCTCCACGTCACTGTCCCGACCTGGCGCAGCGATGTTACGCTCGGCGCCGACATCGTCGAGGAGGTGGCGCGCATCATCGGCTACGATGTCTTGCCCGAGCGACTGCCGACCGGGCAGACGGCGCCCGTCCACCGCGACCCGGTCTTCGCGCTGCAGCGGCAGATCCGCTCGCTCCTGACCGGGGCCGGCGCGTGGGAGACGATCACCTATGTCGCCGTCGGCGAGGAGGATCTGCGCCGGCTCCACCCGGAAGGCGCGCTCGAGACGGGGCTGCACGAGGTCGACGCCGATGCGCTGGTGCGGATGCGGAATCCGCTGCAGGCCGACCGCGACATCCTGCGGCCGACGCTGCTGCCGAGCCTCCTCCACATCGCCGCCGAGAACCTCAAGCACGAGCGGGGCGTGCGGCTCTTCGAGCTGGCGCGCCTCTACCTCCCCGGCGAGGGCGAATTGCCGCGCGAGGTGAACGGCCTGGCCATCCTCCTCGCGGGGGCACGGAATCCGCTAAGTCGATTTACGGCGGGGAGCGAGCAGGAGGGCGACCTCGACTTCTTCGACCTGAAGGGGATGATCGAGACGATGCTGAGCCGGTTGGGCGTCGAGTGCGCCACGTTCCAGCGAATCGCCTTCGCCCCGCTCCATCCGGGCCGCGTGGCCGGGCTCTTCATCGGCGACAGGCGGATCGGGATCCTCGGGGAGTTGCGGCCCGACCGCGCGGCCGCCTTTGGCATCGAGGCGCCCCGCGTCGCGGTCGCTGAGATCGACATCGACGCGCTGCGCGCGGCGGCGCACCCGGTCCCGGCCGATGTGCGCGTGCCGCGCTTCCTGCCGGTCGAGCAGGATTTCGCGATCGTCGTCACGGAGGAGACGCCCGCAAGCGAGGTCGAGGCCGCGTTGCGCGCCGGAGCCGGGCCTCTGGCCACGGCGGTGACCCTCTTCGATGTCTATCGCGGCCCGCAGATCGGCGAGAGTCGCAAGAGCCTGGCGTACCGGGTAACCTTCACGGCTCCGGACCGCGCGCTCACCGACACCGAGTTGGGGAAGGTGCGCGATCGCATCGCGCGCACGCTCCGCAAGCGGGTCGGCGGCGAGTTACGGGCATAAGGGATCGAGGCAAGCAGGATGGCGGTTCAAACCCAGACAACGTATCTTCCCCGGCTCATCTCGGATCTCGACGAGGCGCGGCTCCTCCTGACCCGGCGTCGCGGCTTCGAAGAGCCGGAACTGTCGGAAGGCATGCAGGCGGGAGTCCGCCGCGTCTTCGGCGCGGATCTGACCGCCGACGAGGTCGTCAGCCGGATTCTCAACGACGTTCGCCGGCAGGGAGACGCGGCGCTCCTCCGCTATGCCGCCGCCTTTCACGGCGAGGCGCCGGAGCAGCTCGAAATCCCGCGCAGCGCCTGGAAAGCCGCGCTGGATCGGCTCGACCCCAATCTGCAGCAGGCGCTCTGGCTGGCGGCAGAGCAGATTACCGCGTTTCACCGCAAGCAGCTCAGGACGTCGTGGATCGACTTCAGCGACGATGGCGCGCTCGGCCAGGTGATCCGGCCGCTCGACCGCGTCGGCGTCTACACCCCCGGCGGAACAGCCATCTACCCCTCGTCGCTCCTGATGACGGCGATTCCGGCCCGCGTGGCCGGCGTCGGCGAGATCATCGTCTGCTCGCCACCCGGGCCCGATGGTGAGATCTCGCCGCTGATCCTGGCTGCTGCCGAGGTCGCCAACGTCGATCGCCTCTTCAGCATCGGCGGCGCGCAGGCGATCGGCGCGCTCGCCTTCGGCACCGAGAGCGTGCCGCACGTCGACAAGATCTTCGGCCCCGGCAACATCTTCGTCGTCCTCGCCAAGCGGCTCGTCTACGGCATCGTCGACATCGACCAGTTGCCCGGGCCGACCGAGACACTTCTCGTCGCCGACGAGTCGGCCGACCCGGAGCTGGTCGCCGCCGACCTGCTGGCGCAAGCCGAGCATGACCCGATGGCGAGCGCGGTCCTCATCACCAGCAGTCCGATGCTGGCGCATGCAGTGCTGGAAGAGATCCCGCTCCAGCTCGAGGCGCTGGAGCGGAAGGAGATCGCCGGCCAGTCGCTCGCGGCGAACGGCCTCATCGCGCTGGTGCCCGATATCAGGACGGCGATCGAGCTGGCGAATGCCTACGCGCCGGAGCACCTCTGCCTCCTGCTCCACGACCCGTGGGCGGCGGTGCCGCAGATCCGCAATGCCGGCGGCATCTTCGTCGGCGAAGAGAGCCCGGAGGCGCTCGGCGATTACACCGCCGGCCCCAGCCACGTCATGCCGACGGGCGGCACGGCCCGCTTCTCCTCGCCGATCCACGTCGGGGAGTTCACGAAGATGATCAGCGTCATCGGGGCGAATCGCCACGCCATCCGGCGGCTCGGCCCCGCCACCTCGGCGCTGGCGCGGGCGGAGGGCCTGACCGGGCACGCTCGCGCCATCGAGCGGCGGATGGAGCGCCTCGACCGCGACTGAGCGCTACCGCTCGGCCAACTCGCGCAGCGCCGCGACGACCCGGTCCTCGACGGTGAGGTCCGCGTCGCGCGGCATGCGCGCGAGCGCGCCATGCGCTTCTACCGCCGTGTAGCCGAGCGAGCGGAGCGCCTCGACGACTTCGGCGTCGATGGGCGACGGCACCCCGAGCGCCGCCGAAGTCGAGGGCACGAGCTTGCCGCGCAGCTCCAGAATGAGTCGCGCCGCCGTCTTCCGCCCCACGCCCGGCACCGTCGAGAGGAGCGCCGCATTCTCGGTCGTGATCGCGATCTCGAGCGCATCGGGAGCGACACGGGAGAGGATCGCCAGCGCCAGCTTCGGCCCGACGCCGGAGACCCCGATGAGGGTCTCAAAGAGGCGCAATTCGTCGGGCGTGGCGAAGCCATAGAGGGTGAGCTGATCCTCCCGGACGTAGAGGTGCGTGACGACGCGGGCGCTCTCGCCGGCCTCGCCGATCTCGTCGAGCGTCGACCGGGAGGTGTTGACGCGGTAGATCACCCCGCCGACATCGAGGAGCAGCGCATCGTCGAGCTTGCGCTCGATCCGTCCCTTCAGGCCGGCGATCATTCGCGTACCCTCACCGTCACCAACGCCTCCCGCGCCTCGCTCGCCAGGTCGGGCAAGCGGTAAACCCGCCGCGCATTCTCCCCCATGACCGGCGCCACCTCGTCCTCGCGCAGGCCGCCATCGCGCCGGGTGCGACGGAGGAATCGCCCCATGCCGAGCACGGGATGGTCGCTCGCCCAGAGGACGCGGTCCGGCCCGACGATATCGAGCACCCGTCGAAAGATGTCCGGCCGGTAGAGGTAGGACGACGCCGCGCTGTCGTAGACGACGTCGCGCGCCAGCTCCCCGACTTCCGGCATCAGCTCATAAAACGGGAGCCCGCCGCCCCAGTGGGCCAGAACCACCGGGAGACTTGGATGGGCGGCGAGAAACGCCGCGAGCCGCCCAGGCGTCGCCGTCCCCTTGCCCGGGTAGCGGTGCCCGACCGGCTCCGAGCTATGCAGGAGCAGCGGCCGGCCCGCGAGACGGAGCAGATCACCGACATCGGCAAGCGAGGAAGGGTCCGCGAGGTCGAACCCCTGCGCGTCCGCGTTCAACTCCCCGATACCGGAGGCACCTGCCACGAGGCAGCGCTCGGCTTCCGCCGCCGCGCCGGGACTGGCGGGAGCGACCGTGCCGAGCCAGGCGAGCCGCCCCTGGCTCGCCGCCGCGGCCTCGGCCAGATAGGCGTTGTGCTCGCGGCAGTGCCCGGGATCCGACCAGGGCCAGCCGCACATCACCGCCTGCGCGACGCCGGCGGCATCCATCGCCATCAGCAGCGCGTCGGCATCGATCATCTTCGCGGCCGGGCCAGCATAGAGCTCGGCAAACCAGGCGTCCCGCGCCACGTGCCCCGACCGATCGGCGACCCACGCGGGCGGGAAAGCGTGCGTGTGAGCGTCGACGATACCGGTCGTCACGGGCGCGGACATCAGGCAAACGGGATCGCGCCCAAAAGGACCAGCGCGAGGACCAGGAGCAGCAGGAGCAGCGCCGCGATGACCGCCGCGATCGCCATCCCGGGAACCCCGCCCGTGCGCGACGCGGGCGCCGGCAGCGGCGAAACGACCGGAACCCGGGTCGGAATCGCGACGGCAACGACAGCGGTCGCGTTGTCGCGGGTGCCCCGCCCCTTCGCCATCTCCACGAGCGCCTTCGCCGCGGCCCCGGGATCCTCCCCGGAGAGGGTTCGCTGGATATCGACATCGTCGAGCACATCGTAGAGGCCATCGCTGCAGAGAAGGATGCGGTCCCCCGGGAGGAGCGTCAGTTCGAAGATCCCGGGGAGGCGGCTCTCGAGCCTCGCATTGAGGCCCAGCGCGTGCGTCAGGACGTTCCGGCGCGGGTCGTTCCGGGCGGCATCGGCCGTGATCGCCCCCCTGGCGACCTCTTCCGCGACGAGTGTGTGGTCCTGGGTCACCTGGGTCAGCCCGTTGCCGCGAAGAAGGTAGGCGCGGCTGTCGCCGACGTTGGCGAGCGTGGCGTACTTGCCGTGGAGGAGCGCTGCAACCAGGGTGGTGCCCATCCCGGCCTCCGCCGGATTCGCCTGCCCCTCCTGGTAGATGGCCCCGTTCGCCTTGCGGTACGCCTGCTTCAGGGCGAGGCCGAGATCGCCGGACGGCATGGCGGGAAAGGCGTCGCGCAGCGTCTCGGCGGCGATGCGGCTCGCGACATCGCCCGCCGGGTGGCCTCCCATGCCGTCCGCCACGACGAGCAGGAAGTCCTCGCCGGAGGTATCCCCGGGCGCCGGGCCGATCGCCAGGGCGAGGGCAACGTCCTGATTCTCCGCGCGCCCCGCCGCCTCCGATTCGGCGGCCACCGCCAGTCGCAACGTCTCGACCGGCGCACTCGCCGGACCTGCTACCACGCTCACGCTGCTTCTCGCCTCGTCTCGCTCGTCTTCCGGCCGTGATGGTAGCACGCATGTCCGGGCTGTTCGGCCGCACGCGGGGCGCCCGAATCCTGAATGCTAGACTCGTCACAGCCGCGCTCCCTCGGTCGCGGCGGCGATCGGGAGCCAGGGAAGGAGCTTCTTTGCGCCTGCGCGACTCACCGGTTCTCCTCCTGCTGGTCGCGCTCCTCGTCGTGGGCCTCGCCGGATGTGGGTCAGAGAACGAGGTCGTCTCGACGCCCGCGGCGACGCCGAGCCCGGCCGAGCTGCTGACAATGGCCAGCCGCCGGCTCGCCGAGACGCAATCGGTGCACTTCACGTTGACCGTGGAGGGCGAGACATACATCGACTCGGGGAAGACGATCAAGCTGATCGGGGCGGAGGGCGATCTGCAACGCCCCGACCGGGTGCGCACGACCTTTCAGGCGGAAGTGATGGGACGCGCCATCTCCCTCCAGCTCATCACCATCGGCGACCGCTCCTGGACGACGAATATCCTGACTGGGGAGTGGGGCAATGCGCCCCTCGAGTTCGCCTACCGGCCGGATATCCTCTTCTCGACCCAGGATGGGATCGGGCCGGTCATGGGCCGGGTGCAGAATGTCACCCGGCTCGACGACGAGGAGATCGGGGGCCGCGATGCATACCACCTGCAGGCGAGCGTCGATCAATCGGTCGTCGGCCCCCTCACCTACTACACGATCAACGGCTCGCCCGTCAGCGTCGATCTTTGGATCGACAAGGAGACGCACGACCTGCTCCGCGCGCGCCTCGCGGAGCCGCCCGGCCCCGAGCGCCCGCACCCGGCGGTCTGGACTCTCGACCTCTCCCACCACGGCGAGGAGATCTCGATCGAGCCCCCGGATTAGCGCGGCGTGCGCCAGAATCGTGTCATGCTGATGAAGGAAGCATCTCGGCCAAGTCGCGGCCGGGGCGCCTGGAGCCGAGATCCTTCGCACGCTCAGGATGACATGGTTCCCATGAGGCGCCGTGGGCGGGTGGCCGCGACATGACGATGACGATGACCCAGCGGCACGCCATCGGCGCGGCCCTGCTCGCCGTCTTTCTCGGCGCGCTCGATCTGACCGTGATCGCCACCATCCTGCCCCAGATGGTCACCGACCTGCGTATCAACGCGGCCGATGTCGATCGTTATGTCTGGATCGTCAACGCCTATCTCCTCGCCTACATCGTCGCCATCCCGGTCGTCGGCCGCGTCTCCGATCTCCTCGGGCGCACGGTCGCCTTTCAGGGATCCCTCGCCCTCTTCCTCCTCGGCTCGGTCGCCTGTGCGCTCGCCCACTCGCTGCCGGCGATGATCGCCGGCCGCGCCATCCAAGGGATCGGCGGCGGCGCGCTCCTCCCCGTGACGATGGCGATGATCGGCGACGTTCTCCCGGTCGGGCGGCGCTCGGCGATGCTCGGCATCGTCGGCGCCATCGATACCCTCGGCTGGGTGGCCGGCCCGCTCTGGGGCGCGATCCTCGTCGGGCTCGCGCCGGGCGCGGAGCCGTGGCGCTGGGCCTTTATCATCAACATTCCGCTCGCCATCCTGGCCGCTGTCGCCATTGGCCGCTCCGGTATGCCGGCGATGCCACGAGCGCCCGGCTGGTTGCACCGGCTCGATCTCCCCAGCGCCGCGCTCCTCGCGACATTTCTGCTGGCGCTCAATCTGGCGCTCTCGGCCGGCGGCGAGCTCGGCGCCCCCTCCGGCGGCGCCCGCGCGCTCGGCGGCTCCCGCAACCCGGTGGCGGGGCTCGTTCTGCCGCTTCTCCTCCTCTCAGTGGTCCTCGCCGCCGCGCTCGTCTGGCGCCTCCGGCGTACCCCGTCGTCGCTGCTGCCGGTCGAGCTCTTCCGCGACCGCCACTTCACGGCCGCGATCGCCGCCAACTTCCTGGTCGGCGCCTCGCTGATCGTCGCCATGGTCGATGTGCCGGTCATCGCCGCCCTCCTCGTCGCGCCGGAGGAGGTGAGCCGCACCGCCGCGCTCATGCTGACTCCCTTCACGCTCCTGATCGCCATCCTGTCGCTGGCTGGGGGGCGCATCTCGGCCCGCATCGGGCCAAAGCTGACGACCATGGCCGGGCTCCTCCTGGTCGCGATCGGCTACGCGGCGCTCTGGTTCGGGCTGCGCGGCGGCCACCTTCTCGGCATGGCGCCTGGCCTGCTCATCGCCGGCGGCGGCTTCGGGCTCGTCTTCGCCCCGGTCGGGGCCACGGCGATCGACGCCGCGCCGGACGACGACCGCGGCATCGCCGCCGCCATGACGCTCGTCTTCCGCCTGCTCGGCATGACGATCGGCATCTCGACGCTGACCGCGATCGCGGTGCGGCGCCTGCAGGGGCTGGTCGGCAACCTCGAAACCATCGTCCAGAAGCCGGGGGAGAGCACCGCCGACTTTCTGGCGCGACAGACCGCGATGCTCTACGAGACCGTCCTGCCGATCACCCTGCAGGTCTCCCGGGAGACTTTCCTCCTGGCCGGGCTGATCGCGCTTATCGGGCTGATCCCGGCCGCGCTCTTCGCCTCGCGCGCCCCGTCCGAATCGCAATAACCCGCACGTCTTCCCCGCCCCTACAATGTTGGCTACAGGCGTTGTGAAGATCCGTGGAGGAGTGCATGTCGCGTTCGGTGGTGCTTGGGGTCGATTCGAGCACGCAATCGACGAAAGTGCTGGCAGTCGACGTCGCATCGGGCGCAACCATCGCCGAGGGGCGCGCGCCCCACAGCGGCCGCGACGTTCAGGAGCCCGCCGAGTGGTGGCAGGCGCTGATTTCCGCCACGCGCGCGGCACTCACGCCGGAGATGCAGGTGGAAGCGATCAGCGTCGGCGGTCAGCAGCACGGACTCGTCACGCTCGACGCCGCGGGCCAGACCGTGCGCCCGGCCCCGCTCTGGAACAATCTCGATGCCGCGCCAGACGCCGAACGGCTCAACGCCCTCGCCGATTTCCCGGCCGAGGTCGGCTCGCTCC
>JADYYO010000199.1 GCA_020853615.1 Thermomicrobiales bacterium | reverse complement strand
TCCCGCCGGGGATCGACCCGGGGCACGTCGAGCGGATCGCCGAGACCGCCGCGGAGCTTCGCGCCGTCCCGGTCTGATCCGGCTTGCCGACAGGACCGTGTAAACGATGTGTCATGCTGACGAAGGAGCATCTCGGCTCGGGGGAAGACGTGATTCCGGGGAGCCGAGATCCTTCGCCAGCTCAGGATGACACGCTTGCCTCACGCGGCTATCGGACGCAGCGACGCGATCGGCCAGCAGCGGTCCGATCACCTCGATCCGGTTCGTCTGGATGCCATCGAGGGGGAGGCCGGCGACGGCGGCGAGCTGCTCGGGGGTGTCGACGTCGGTGACGACGACGCGCGCGCCGGCCTGATGGGCGCGGGCGAGGATCAGGTTTGGCCAGCCCGGGATGGAGGGGAGCAGAGCGAAGGGAATGCCGATGATCGGCTCCCGGCACTGCTCGGAGAGTTGGCCGGTGAAGAGCATCCGGACGAGATAGTCGCCGAGGCAGGCGCGCACCTCGCGCCGCCCGGCGATGGAGCTTGAATCTCTGGCGCACGCTGCGGAGCAGGGCGTAGGAAGTGTCGCCGCCCCAATATGACAGCCGGGCGCGCTCATCGGGCGGCAGCGTCGCCAGGTAGTCGGCGAGCGGGGCGGCCGTCGCGCCGTCCCCATCCTTGTCGTCGAGGACGAACTGCTCGTCCGGGAAGGCGGCGAGAACGTCCGGTAGCGCCGGCAGCCCCACGCCCGTGCCGCGCAGGGGAAAGGTCGTTCCGCCGTCGGCCGTGTAGCCGTAGCCGAGATCGAGCCGCTGCAGGGCGGCGAGTGTTTGCCGGTTCGTCACCCCCGTGCCGTCGGTGCGGCAGTCGAGCGTCCAGTCGTGGAAGACGGCGAGTTGCCCGCCCGCCGAGCGATGGATGTCGAGCTCGACAGCGGTCGCCCCGGCCGCGAAGGCCGCGCGCATCGAGGGGAGGGTGTTCTCGATGAACTGGTGCGGCGGCGAGTCGATCATCGCCGCGGTGCAGGTCTCGTTCGTCAGCCCGGCGAGGGGGAAGGTCTGATGGACGCCGTGATGGGCGATCAGGGCGAAGGCGGTCGCCGCCGGCATCGGCCAGGGGAAGAGGAGATAGGCGCCGAGCAGGAGGATGCCCGCCGCGAAGGCAATGAGGATGCGCCTGAACCACCGCGCGAAGGGCGCCATCTCCTCTGCAACGCCGGGCCGAGGCGTCGGGTTACGGCGAGCGGGACTGCGCGGCTCCCATCATCGGGAGCCGACCGTCACTCGCGGACGCGGGCGTTCCGGCCGTAGACGAAGAGCATCAGCAGGATGATGACGCCGTAGAGGATCTGCTGCCCCGCCGACTGGATGCCGACGATCTGCAGCACGTTCTGCAGGAGGACGACGGTGATGGCGCCGGCGATGGTGCCGGCGTAGCCGCCGGAGCCGCCGAGAATCGAGGTGCCGCCGATGACGACCGCCGCGATCGCCGGCAGGACATAGAAGTCGCCCATCCCGAGGTAGCTCTGCTGCGAATAGCCGGTCAGCATGAAGCCGCCGATACCGGCGCAGAGCCCGGCGATGGTGTAGGTGGCGACGAGGACGCGCCGCACCGGGACGCCCGAGAGGTAGGCCGCCTTCATGTTGTTGCCGATAGCGTAGAGCCGCTTGCCATAGACCGTGCGCCGCAGCAGGACGATGAGGGCGGCGCTGAAGAGCGCCCAGAAGATGAGCGCCCAGGGGAGGCCGCCGATGCGGCCGACCGCCAGCTCCCGCGCGAATCCCGGCGCTTCCCCCTGCGGCGAGCCGTTCGTGTAGACGAGGGTGACGCCGGAGAGGACCGCGTTCATGCCGAGCGTCATTACGAGCGAGGGGATCTTCAGGTAGGCGACGCCGAGCCCGTTGACGAGGCCGACGAGCGCCGCGACGCCGAGGGCGATGATCGCGGCCGGGAGGACGCCCAGCTCCGCGCCGAGCTGCGTGAGCAGGATGGCGGAGAGGTTGAGGTTCCAGGCGACGGAGAGATCGATGCCGCCGGTGAGGATGACGATCGTCTGCCCGCCGGCGATGACCCCCAGGTACGACGCGAGGACGAGCTGCTGGGTGAGATTCGGCGCCGAGACGAAGCCGGGCGCGCGGATGGCCGCCGCTGCAAGGAGGATGGCGATCAGCAGGTAGGGGATGAGAAAGGCGCGGTTGCGCGATAGCCACGAGGCTCGCGCGGCGCTCCCGGGCAGGGGGCTGCGCTCGACCGGCGTCGTCGTCATCTGGCTCATAGCCGGTCCATCCTGTTGCGGACGCGTAGCAGGCCGATGGCGCCGAGCGCGACGGCGACGAGGAGGATCGAGCCTTGGACGAGGTCCTTGTAGAAGCTGCTCACCCCGTAGAACTGCAGGATGCTCGGGATGATGGAGATGACATACGCGCCAGCGAGGGTGCCGAGGAACGATCCCGCTCCGCCGGCGAGCGCCGCGCCGCCGAGGACGACCGCGGCGATCGAGTTGAGGGTAAAGATGGTGCCGGAGAGGGCGTTGCCGGTCGAGGTCTGCGCGCTGTTGACCAGCCCGGCGAAGCCCGCCGCCAGCCCGGCCAGGGTGTAGGCCGCCAGCAGCGTCCGCTGCACATTGACGCCGGAGAGATAGGCGGCCCCCTCGCTGCTGCCGACCGCGTAGATGCGCGTGGCCAGCGGCGTGCGCCGGAAGAGGACCCAGAAGATCACCAGCCCGAGGACGACGAACGCCGCCCTCGGGATCGGCACGCTCCAGGTGAGCCCGAGGGGGAGCCGCGCCGGCTCCTGAAAGGCGGTGCCGGAGAGGAGGTTGCTGAAGTCGGGCGGGATATAGCCGCCGGGCGACGGCCGGATGTAGAGGGCGATGCCGGTCCAGATGGAGCCGGTCGCCAGAGTGACGATGATCGGCTGCAACCGGCCGTAGGCGACGAGGATCCCGTTGACGAGGCCGCCGAGGGCGCCGACGGCGAGCGCGGCCGCCGCCGCGCGGACCATGCTCGACTTCGGCGCCTCCTTGTCGGTCAGCGCGGAGGTGATGCTGTTGGTGAGGCTGACCATCGGCCCGACCGAGAGGTCGATGCCGCCGGTGAGAACGACGAGCGTCTGCCCCAGGCTGGCCGAGGCGAGGGTGAGCCCCGCGTTGACGATGGTGCGCTGCTCGCGCGGGCGGAACTGCGGCACCACCGAGATGTAGGCGAGGATCAGGGCGAGAAGGATCGCCCAGACGAAGAGGACGCGCCCGTGGCGAACAGCGAAGGGCCGCGCCCGGACAGTACGGTCCGGCGACGGGAGGGGCGCCCCGAGGTCGATGCTGGCCATCAGCGCTGCCCTGTCGCGGCGATCGTCGTCACCGCACGCGCGCGCTCGTATCGCTGTCTCATGCCGGGACCGCCTCCGCGCCTGACTCGGCCAGGCCGACGGCCGCGCTGACAAGATTGGCGTCGGTCAGGGCCGGGCCGCTCAACTCGCGCGCGATGGCCCCCTCGTACATCACCAGCCCCCGGTCGCAGAGCCCGACGACCTCGGCCAGGTCGGTCGAGAAGAAGAGGATGCCGTGGCCGGCCGCCGCCAGTTGGCGCATCAGGTCGTAGATCTCCTGTTTCGCCCCGACGTCGATGCCCCGCGTCGGATCGTAGAGCAGGTAAACGGCCGCATCGGTCAGGAGCCATTTGGCGATGGCGACCTTCTGCTGATTGCCGCCGCTGAGGAAGCGGACGGGGATGTCCGGGCTGGCCATGCGGATGGAGAGGCGCTCGCGCATCTGCTCGGTGACGGTCGCGACCGCCGCGGGATTGATGAGCCCGTGATTGGCGACCGACGGCAGCGTCGAGAGGGTGATGTTCTCGTCGACCGGCAGCGGCAGGATCAACCCCTGCGTCTTGCGGTCCTCCGGGACGAGCGCGAGGCCGGCGTTCATGGCGTCGCGCGGGCCGCCGAGCCGGATCGGCCGCTGCCCGATCGTGACCTGCCCGGTGACGCCGACATAGACGCCGAAGAGGGCGAAGAGGAGGTCTCCCTGCCCCTGCCCCTCGAGGCCGGAGAGGCCGACGATCTCTCCTTTGTTGACGGTGAAGGTGATGTCGCGCAGGCGATCGCCCCAGCCGAGGTGCTTTACCTCGAGCAGCGGCTCCTCGACCGGCGGCCGCGGCGGGCGGGGCGGATACGTCTCGCGCAGGGTGCGCCCGATCATCAACTGCACGATCTCGTCGTCGGTCGCCGTGGCGACATCGACGGTGCCGACATCGACCCCATCGCGGAAGATCGTCGCCCGGTCGCAGAGATCGCGCACCTCATCCATCCGGTGCGAGATGAAGACAACGGCGACTCCCTCGTCGCGCAGGCGGCGCACGACGGTGAAGACCTGCTGCACCTGGCGCCGGTTGAGCGCGGAGGTCGCCTCGTCGAGGATGAGGACCTTCGGCGAGCGCCGCAGCGCCTTGGCGATCTCGATCAACTGCCGGTCGGCCAGGGAGAGATCGCGCACGAGGGCGCCAGGATCGATGCCGCCGAAGCCGAGGCGCTCCAGCAGCGCGCGCGACTCGTGCCGCATGCGCCGGCTGTCGACCAGCCCGAGGCGCGTGCGCGGCTCCTCGCCCATGAAGAGGCTCTCGGCCACCGTCAGGTCGGGGACGAGCGACAGCTCCTGGAAGACGGGAACGATGCCCGCGGCGACCGCGTCGGCCGGCCCGTGGAAGGTGATCGGCTGGCCGGCGTAGGTGATCGTCCCGGCGTCGGGCTGATGCACGCCGCAGAGGACTTTCACCATCGTGCTCTTGCCGGCGCCGTTTTCGCCGAGGAGAGCGTGGATCTCTCCCGCCTCGCAGGAGAAATTGGCATCGTGGAGGGCGACGACCCCGCCAAAGCGCTTGTCGATGCCGGTTGCGCTCAGGAGCGGCATGCGCGAAGAGACTCCCTCGAACTCCGGGGATGGAAATCGGTGCGGTCAGGGAGCGGGGCGCGGCAGACCGCGCCCCCATCCTGTCGGCTAAACCTTCTGCTTGTCGACCTCCTCGAAGGAGAGCGCGACGCCGCAGTCGGGGATGCTGGTCGCCGTGAAGAAGTTGTCCGGAGCATTCGGGAAGACGTTGACGCCCGGAACCAGCTCGGCGGTGGTCGCCGACGGCAGCGGCACGGAGACCGCCTGCGGCACCGGCTCGCCCATGAGGAGGCTGAGCGCGGCGCGCATCGAGACGCAGACCAGCCCCGGCGACTGCCCGATGGAGAGCCCCTGGAACTGATCCTTGTACTCCAGCATCTGCTTGCGGAAGCCGTTCTCCGCCTCGCCGGCGATCGGCACGAGCGGCCGGCCGGCGTCGAGGAAGGCGCGCACCACGCCATCCGTGCCGCCCTGGCACCAGACGCCGGCGAAATCGGGGTTGGCCGCGAGCGCGGTCGCGGTCGCGGTCTGCGCCTTGCCCGGATCCCAGTCGCCAATCACCTCAACGGTGGTGATGTCGGGGTGCTGCGCCCAGACCTCGGATGCGCCCTGGCGGCGCTCCGTGTCGACGCCGGTCCCCTGGACGCCATTGACCATCAGGATCTTGCCCTTGCCTCCGGTCTGATCGACCAGGAACTGGGCCCAGCGGCGGCCCATCTCGACCTGGTCCTCGTTGACGGCGACGCCGACGTCGATCGACGGATCGGGCGGATCGGTGTGGACGGTGGTGTCGAAGGAGACGATGACGATGCCATCGGCCCGGGCCTGCTGCACCGTCGGCACAAGCGCCGTCGGCGTGTTGGCGAGGATGACGACGGCCTGCGCGCCGTTGGAGATCATGTTCTCGATAGCGGCCTGCTGCGCGGCATCGTCGCGGTCGGCGGTGTTGATCTCGAAGTTGCTGATGAGGGGAGCGATCTCCGGCGTCTGCGAGTAGGCCCTCGCCATCTTGATCATCTGCGTGCGCCAGACATTGCCGATGTACGAGTTGGAGAGGGCGATCCGGTAGGGCGGATCGCCAATCTTCTCGTACTGGACCGTCGGCACGTCGCCGAACGGCTTGTAGCAGGCGGCAGCATCAAATTTGGCCGCCGCCGGGCTGGCGGCGGGGCTGGCGTCCTGCGCCCACGCGGTGGTGGCCAAGCGTCCCGCGCCGCTCAGACCGAGCCCGAGCGCGCCGGCGCCAACGGCGGCGCGGCGGAGCATGTCACGACGACCCAACTGCCGGTGCAAATACCGATCCATGCGTTCCTCCGTCTGGTCATCGACGGCTCGCGCGCCATGAGCCGAGCGCGCGCTACACGCCAGGAGGCCAGACGACGGCGCAATCGATGCTCGGTTCGCTCTGGCCTTGGCGGAGGCATGCTAGCAACGGGTGGAGAGGGCGTCAATCATCGCGGTTGCCGTCGGGAGCGCATAAACAGAACCTTGATGCCGGGAATCAGCGGCGGCACTCTGAACAGGGCACGGCATGCCGTGCCCCTACTGTGGCGGCGTCGGCTGTAGGGGCGCGCATGCCGTGCCCAGGCGCCCATGGACACGATTTCCGCTGTGTGCCGGCGAGTTCCGTGCGATGATCGCCGGCACAATCCGAGAGTGTCATCAGGGGTTCCTCTCCCCGCCGTTGAGAAGGATGCAGGGGGCAACCAGGCAGGAGCACGCGATGGCCTTTGATCCCACGAGGCATCGCCGACGCTCGATCCGCCTTCGTGACTACGACTACACGCGGGCCGGCGCCTACTTCATCACGATCTGTTCCCGAGATCGTTCGTGCATCTTCGCGGATGTTCGTGATGGCGATGTCCGGCTGACGCCTGTTGGAGAGGTCATTGGGCGCTGCTGGGAGGCGATTCTGGAACATTTTCCGGCGGTTGAGCTGGATGCCTTCGTCATCATGCCGAACCATGTGCACGGCATCATCGTGCTTGGTTCGGATGAGAATAATCGTGGGGCCGAGGTGGGCACGGCATGCCGTGCCCCTACCGGGGAACGCGCAACGGCCCCAGGCAGGGTCGAAGGCCGGTCATCAGTGGAACAGTTTGGTCACCCGGTTGCTGGCTCGGTCCCGACCATCATCCGCTCGTTCAAGGGGGCTGTCACCAGGGCGATCAATGACGACTCCGGTAGGGACACGGCATGCCGTGTCCTGCTCGCCCAACGACTCGGCCCCATGCCGCCCGAGCATATCCCTTCGGTGTGGCAATCGAACTACCACGAGCATGTCATCCGCAACGAGCGCTCGCTCGAGCGGCTCCGGGTATACGTCGCCGCCAACCCCGTTCGCTGGGAAGATGATTCACTCCATCCCGATCATCCTGACGGTGCGCGTCTCGTGGCCGCTGATTTCATTCAGCCGCGCCGGCCGGAGAACTGGGATGACTTCTTCGCCGCGCGGGAGAGCGCCGACGTGCCGCCGAACTTTCTGGACAAGGACGAGCGGGATCAGGGAGTTCACGATTGCGATCCATTCGAAGGTTGGGTCGAATAACGTCACATCGGGCTGACGCCAGGTTCGCTAACGACCCGAGCAGCAGCCGGCCAACGCCTTCGCCTGCCGCTCGTTCATCGCCGCGATGGCATCGGCGACGATGCGGAGCCGTGCCTGTTCTGTTTCAGCGCTCTGAAGCTGAGACCGCAGCGAATCCGGAAGGTTGGATCGGACGCGAGCTGAGGGAGCGACGTCGGCCAGGGCCGCGAAGAGGGTGCGGATGATCTCCGCCTGCTCCGCGCGTTTGGCGACCAACGCCGGGCTGTCGATCACGTAGTGACGGGTCAGCCCTTCCAGGAGCACGATCGTCATCCGCGTTTCCGGGTTGATCAGAAGCGGTGATCCATCCGCTCGAGGCGTGGCGATGATTGGTGCGGCGACGGCGCCCGCGATCAGCGTATCGGCGAAGGCGGCGATCCCCGCGGTGGAACGACGGCCATTGGGAGACGATCGCGCCGCTGGGCACGAGCGCAGGAGGCGCTCCAGAAGGCGGGCGAGCGTCTCGTGCTCGGCAGGCGGGATCTGCCGCCGCGCGACGACAAGACCCAGGAAGCGCTCGCGCTCCTTCCGGTCGGCGAGCAGGCGCGGCAGCGAAATCAGCCCGGCACGGGTGAAATCGGCGAAATCGAGCACGGCGTAGGCGACCTCGTCCGCCCAATCCATGATCGCCGCCTCGAGGGTCGGCTGCTGGCTTTCTTTCGGCGCGAGGGCGCGCGCCCAGGCGAAGTCGGCGGCCTCGGACTCGTAGGCGCCCCACTTGGCGCATGTCTCCCCGGCATCCGACCGTGTCCAGGGGTATTTGAGCATCGCGGCGGTCGTCGCCCGGGTCAGGTCGAGACCGGGTGTTTCCGAGTCGTCGTCACCGAGCGTGCAGACGACGCGGAACGCCTGCGCGTTCGCCTCGAAGCCATCCGCTAATCCGGCCCGCGTGAGCAGACGGTCGAGCTCGGCTTCGCCCACGTGCCCAAATGGCGGGTGGCCGAGGTCGTGCGCGAGGCAGGCCGCTTCCACCACCAGCGCATCGAGTCCGCCGGCCTCGGCCGCCCGCCACTCGCCCTCCGGTTGGGAGTGCAGGTGCTCCGCGATCTGGCGCCCGGTGCGCGCGACCGCCAGCGAGTGCGTCAGCCGGTTCTGAAATGGCCCCGGCTCGCTGGCGGGCATGACCTGGGTGATGCCGCGCAGCCGCTGCAGTGTGGGAGAGCGCCGGAGGCGGTCCCGATCCCGGGCGAAGGAGGAGCGCGGCGCGTCCTCGGGGGTGCTGCCGGACCGTCGGTCGCGCCGATCAGGTGGCATAGACCGTGTTCGGCGGTGGCGTCTTCCCCGTCAGCAGGTAGTGGTCGATGGCGTCGCGCGTCTCGCCGGGGAGCAGCGCCGAGGTGTGGCCGTCTCCGTCGCGCGTCAGCAGCACGCTCCCTTCGATCTGCGCCTGCAGGCCGAGGGCCCAGGCGTAGCTCGTAGAGGGGTCGTAGGTGGAGTTGACAATCAGGATCGGCGGGACGCCTCGCACGTTTAGCGGGTGTGGCGGATTGGCAACGGGAACAGGCCAGCCGATGCAGCCGGCCAGAATCGTCCAGCTCTGCCCCGCGCCTCGCATGTGCGGCGCGACGACTCGCCCGAGCCGCTCCCGTGCGGCCAGATCGGCGAAGCTCTCGCTAGCGGTCGGATAGTCGAGGCAGGCGATCGCCAGCCCGGCGAAGAGGGTGTTGTCGACCGGGCCGGACGCAAGCGGGCGCGAGAGCGCGCTGGCGTCGCCCGCGTCCGCCGCGCGCAGCGCCTCGGCGAGCGCGTTCCACCCCTCGATGCCGAACCGAGAAAGCTCCTCCCTGAAGAGGAGCAACTCCTGCGCGCCGATGCGGATATCCTCGCCACTGACAGCTGGCAGGCAGGGGCGCGGGGCCTCGCCGCTGGCGCAAGCGGGAGCGGGGACAGGCTCGTGGTCTGCCTGGGCGACGAGCCGGTCGAAGAGCGCACCGGCGTCTGCGCCATGCAGCGCGCAGGCAGGGTCGGCGTCGCACCAGGCGACGAAGCGATCGAAGCTTCGCTCGTAGGCGGAGGTTTCGTCGGCGAAGAGGGTGATTTCGGAGACGCTGTGCTCCAGCGCGCCGTCGAGCGCCATGACGCGGATCGTCTCCGGGTAGAGCGCCGCGTACTGCGCGCCGAGCTGGCTTCCGTACGAGATGCCGAGGAAATTGAGCGGCTCCCCGCCGAGCGCGAGGCGCACCGCCTCGATGTCGCGCGCCGCGCTGACGGTGTCGATGTGCCCGAGCAGCGGCCCGGTCATCGCCAGGCAGCTCTCGCCGAGCGCCTTGTTGTAGGAGAGCAGGGCCTCGAATTCGGCCTGACCTCGAGGAAATCGCGGGACGACCTGGTTGTAGAGCTCGGGATCGCAGCGGACGGGGCTGCTCATGCCGACGCCGCGCGGGTCGAGGCCGATGAGGTCGAAGTGGTCGCGCACGACATCGGAGAAGATCGGGACGCCGAGCGCCGCGCCGGCCACCAGCTCGCTGGCGCTGCCGCCCGGACCACCCGGGTTGACGATCAGGCTGCCGATGCGCCGCCCGGGGTCGCGCGCGGGGAGGCGATTGAAGCCGATGGCGATCTGGTCCCCCGCCGGGTCGGCGTAATCGAGCGGGACGAGGATGGAGGCGCACTCCAGCTCCGGCGGCAGCACGACCGGCGTCGCCATCTCGGGCAGGAGCGAGGCGCAGGGCGCCCATTCGACCGCGGGAACCGGGGTCTGCGCCCGAGCGGTCGCCAGCGGGGCGACGGCAAGCAGGAACGCCATGATGAAGACGAGCCGCCTCGCGCGGCCGGTAATGGTCATGGGGATCCCTCCAAAGGTCCTTCGCGGAGGCACGATCGCGCTTCCATCATGGTGCAGACGAAGCGTAACAGGCGGGCCAGATGGCGACAGAATGAGAGTGGTCGCTCGTTTGGGAGCCGGTTGCGTCACGCCGCTGTGGCGCCGCGGCAGCAGACATCGATCGTGGACCCGGGTGGAGAGCCTGGAGGCGACGCAATGTGGCGGCTCCAGGTTGGATGGCCGGGCTTGCGCCCCGTCTCTCGCTAGCTCCTGGCCGAGTGATCTTCCGCTGCCCTGGCCGGCGCCGTGCGTCACGACGCGGTCACGGCCCCTTCGTGGCGCGCCACCTTGCACAAGTTCCTGTGTCTGAGGCGCGGGGGCACAAGGTGACACGGCCAATTTCGCGGTGCATCCACTTTACGCACACGGATGCAGATCTCTGCCGCGGTCGTCACGCACCTGGCGTGGTGACTGGCGACCTGAGCGGCCGGAGCCCGGCTTCGATGGCGGCGCGGTGCGGCTCCAGGAAGGGGGGCAGCGCCAGCCGCTCGCCGAGGTGCGCCACGTCTTCGTCGGTGGCGAAGCCGGGGCCGTCGGTGGCGATCTCGAAGAGGATGCGACCCGGCTCCCGGAAGTAGAGCGACTTGAAGTAGTAGCGGTCGATCACATCGGTGATGCCGAGGCCCGCCGCGCGGACCCGGTCGCGCCAGGCGCGGTGCTCCGAATCGTTCGGCGCGCGGAAGGCGACGTGATGGACGCCGCCGCTCCCCAGCTCGGTCGGTGGCATGTTCGGCCGCTCCTCGACGCGCACCTGCGTTCCCGGCCCGCCCGGCCCGCTCTCGAAGATGGCGATGGCGAGCGAGGAGTTGTCGGGCGAGGGGTCGTTGCCGACGTGGCGGAAGCCAAGGACGTCAGTGAGGGTGCGCGCCGTCGGGCCGAGGCGGTCGACGGCGAGGAGGACATGGTTCAGGCCCCGGATCTGATGCTCGGCGGGGACCGGGCTCTGCCGCCAGGGGGTGAAGCCGGGGTTCTCGCCGCCGGCGACCAGCGCCAGTTGCTGCCCCTCCGGGTCGGCGAAGCGGACCGTCGGGTAGCCGGCGATCTGCTCGATGCCGCCGTGCGCGATCCCCGCCGCGTCGAGGCGGCGCATCCACCAGTCGAGCGCGGCCTCGTCCGTCACACGCAGGCCGGTCTGCACGATGCCGCCAGTGCCGGGGCGATTGGGGCCGATGCGGTCCCAGTCGAAGAAGGTCAGCTCCGTGCCGGGGTTGCCGACCTCGTCGCCGTAGAAGAGGTGATAGGCCGAGACGTCGTCCTGGTTGACGGTCTTCTTGACGAGCCGCAGGCCGAGGAGGTTGGTGTAGAAGTCGAGGTTGAGCGGCGCATTCGCCGTCACCGCCGTGACATGGTGGAGACCGCCGAGTTCCATGGATCGTTGCCCTTTCCGCCGTCGTGCGGGCTACTGATGGCCCGTGATGAACCGGAGCACGTTGTAGACCACCCAGGCAATGAGGATGCAGGCGGGGAGCGTCACCAACCAGGCGGTCACGATGCGCCCGGCGACGCCCCAGCGAACGGCCGAGAGGCTGCGTGTCGCCCCGACCCCGAGGATGGCGGAGGAGATGACGTGGGTTGTCGAGACCGGGATGCCGAGGCGGCTGGCGATCTCGATCACCGTCGCCGCCGCGGTCTCCGCCGCGAAGCCGTCGATCGGGCGCAGCTCGACGACGCCGAGCCCCATCGTCTTCACGATCCGCCAGCCACCCATCGCGGTTCCCATCCCCATCGCGCCCGCGGCGGCGAGGATCACCCAGAAGGGGACGGCCCACTCGTCGCCGGTCCAGCCGTAGTAGCTGGCGAGCGCCATCGTCAGCACGCCCATCGTCTTCTGCGCGTCGTTGCTGCCGTGGCTGAAGGCCATGTAGGCGGCCGAGATGATCTGCAGGCGGCCGAAGAGGCGGCTGACAAACAGCGGGCGTTGGCGCGCGAAGAGCCAGAGGAGGAGCATGAGGAGGAGGAGCGCGGCGACGAAGCCGAGGACCGGCGAGAAGGCGAGGCCCTGAAAGGTCTTGACCAGCCCCTCGACCTGAATGGCCCGCGCCCCGCCGGCCGCGATGCCCGCCCCGACGATCGAGAAGATGAGGGCGTGGCTCGAGCTGGAGGGGATGGCGAGCCACCAGGTGATGAGGTTCCAGATGATCGCGGAGATCAGCGCGGACGCGACGAGCTGCTGGGTGGCGACCTCCGGCGGCACGATGCCGCGGCCGACGGTGCTCGCGACCGCGGTGCCGCTCAGGGCGCCGACCACGTTGAGGATCGCCGCCATGCTCACCGCCTGCCCCGGCGACAGGACGCGCGTCGCCACGGAAGTCGCGATCGCATTGGCAGTGTCGTGAAAGCCGTTGACGAAGTCGAAGCCGAGCCCCAGCACCACGATCAGGACCAGGGCGGCCAGCGCTGGCTCAACCATTCTTGATGAAGATGTTTTCCAGCACGTCGGCCACGTCCTCGGCGCGGTCGGTCGCATCCTCCAGGAGGCCGTACAGCTCGCCCCAGCGCATCTGCGACACGAGCGACGGAATGTCCGGCACGTCATCGTAGAGGCCGGCGAGCGCCTGGTTCAGCGTATCGTCCGCTTCGTTCTCGAGGCGATGGACCTCGAGGACATGCCGGCGGATCTGTTCGCCCTGCTTCCCCACGTCGGCGAGAAGAGGAATCGCTTTGGCCAATGAGGCGGTCTGCTCGTTGAGGATTCGGGCGAGGAGCTGGGCTGGCTCCCGCGTTCCCTCGAGCTTGTAGAGGGCGAGCCGCGTGCCCGCTTCCTCGGCATCGTCGACCAGGTCGTCCAGCTCGACCGCCAGCGAGCGGATGTCCTCCCGGTCGAGCGGAGTGACGAAGGTGCTGTTGAGCGCGCTGAAGATGCGGTGGGTGATCTCGTCGCCGCGATTTTCGAGATCGTGCAGCAGGCGCACCTGCCGATCGCGGTCAACGTCGCTGGCGACCACCTGCTGCACGACCGCCGTCACCTCGGCGGCGTTCTTCGCCGATTCCTCGAAGAGATCGAAAAACTGCTCATCCCTGGGCAGAAACCGCGCCAGGACCATGGTCACCTCCACGCCATCCGGTTCGACCGGGCCAGCGGCCGCATCGCTGATGCGGCAGAATGCTGGGGAAATACTATCCCTCCTGACCGATCGGCGCTCGACTGGCATCGGAGACGGCCATCGACCCTTTCGCCATCACGCTCGTGCTCATCGCCGCCGTCATTCACGCCTCGTGGAACCGGGTGCTCCATGCGGAGGCGGACCGGGTGGCGGCGATGGCCATTTCCGGGCTGGTGAGCGGGGTGGCGCTCCTGCCCGCGATCGTCGTCTGGCCGCCCTGGGCGGTCTTCCCCAATATCGTCCTCTCGGCCATCGCCCAGACCTGCTACGCGCTCAGCCTCTCGGCGGCCTACCGTCGCGGCGCGCTCTCGGTCGCCTATCCGCTGGGGCGGGGCGTCTCCCCGCTCCTGGTGACGCTCGGGGGCTGGCTGGTGCTGAGCCAGCCACCCGGCGCCGGAGCGGCCGCCGGGGCGCTCCTGCTCGCCTCCGGGCTGGCGCTCATCGCGATCGCCGGCAGCCGGGCCGGGCAGCGGGCGGCGGTCGGATTCGCGCTGCTGACCGGGGTGACGATCGCCAGCTACTCGGTGATCGACGCCGGGGCGGTGCGCCACGTCTCCCCGGTCGGCTATCTAGGGGCGACGCTCGGCATCCAGGGGTTGCTCCTCGCGCTGCTGCTGCGGGGCGACCGGCCCCGCCTCCGCGCGGGGCTCCGCTCCGGCGCGCTCATCGCCATCGGCTCGATCGGCGCCTATCTCCTCATCCTCTTTGCCTTCCAGCATGCGCCGGCCGGGCGCGTCTCGACCCTGCGCGAGTCGTCGGTGCTGGTCGGGCTCCTCATCTCCGGTGAGCGGCCCTCGCCGGTCGTCTGGGCCGGGGCTGCGCTCGTCCTCGCCGGTGCGCTCCTCGCCGCCGGATAGCGGCGAGCAGCGCGCTGAGTTGGGCCCGTCTCAGGACACCTCGCTCGTGGGCGGCTTCTCGATCGGGTGGCCATCGGGGCCGGCGAACACTTCACGGTCCACCGGCCCGGTCTCGCGGCCGATGCCGGTCGCGGCCCAGACCAGAAGCGCGATTGCCACAATGAGAAGAATCTGTTCCATGATGCCATCCCAAGGCGCGGTGGCTTCCCGATGGGCCGCGCCCGGATACCCCCAGGGCGCGTTTCGGGGCTACTACGGCCTCGCCTTCCCCTTGCCGAGCCACGCCCTGGCGCGCAAACGGCACGCCGGGTTGCTGGCCCGGTCCTTCCCGCTACGCATTGTTCCCGATGACGGGCGACGAGACGAGGGCTGTTCGTCCCAATTCGGCAAGGGGCAATTCGGTCGCGGCGCACGGAAACGGATGGCTATGAGCCGGCGCCGCAAGTACATGGTCATCCCGTGTCACGGCGATGCTCGGGCTGGAGCGGGGCGCGTCAGATGGGGCGTGGCACGAGGGGCAGGCGCAGGGTGAAGGTGCTTCCCTGACCGACAACGCTGCGCACAGTGATCGCTCCGCCGTGCTGCTCCGCGATCTGCTGGGCGCCGGTGAGGCCGATCCCGGACCCCTCGATCGTCCCCGCGACGTTCGAGCCGCGGCCGAAACGTTCGAAGATGTGCGGCAAATCCGCCTCGGGGATGCCGAGCCCGCGATCCTCGATGTCGAGGATCGCCCACGCCCCCTCCGGGCCGGACTGGCGGGAGAGGCGAGCGACGACATCGCCCCCGGCGGGGCTGTACTTGATGGCATTGTCGAGCATGTTCCGCACGACGCGCCCGATGCGGCGCGCATCGGCGGCGACCACGAGCGACGACGATTCGCTCTCGAGGCAGATGCGATGCGAGCGCCCGATCCGCTGCGCCTCGGCGACGCAGGCGCGGACCAGCGCGACCAGATCGACGTCGGTGGCGTGCATCTCGAGCGGCTGGCTCGCGCGCAGCCGCGCCGTATCGATCAGGTCGTCGATCAGGCCGGCGGCGCGCGTCGCGGCGGCGGCGATCGCGGTGAGGCGCTCCTCCGCGTCGGCTGGCTCCAGCGCCCCCGCGCGGCGCAGGCGGCGCTGCATGAGCTGGGTCTGCCCGAGGACGGCGGTGAGGGGGTTGCGCAGATCGTGGGCGATGGCGTCGATGAAGGCGCGCCACTCGTTTTCGCCCCGCTTCTGCTCGGTCAGATCGAGGATGAAGCAGATCCAGAGGAACGGCTCCCGCTGCAGCACCGCCCCGCCGATCAGGATCGGCAGGCGCGAGCCATCGCGGCGGAAGAGCTCCTTCTCGAAGGGGGTGAAGACCCCGGAATCCCACAATTCGGCGACGGCGCGGTCGTCGAGGTGGTCGTACTCCGGCGGCGTCATGGCGCCCCAGCGCAACTCGCCCTCGGCCAGCGCCGTCCGCGAGTAGCCGGCCATCGCCAGGAAGTGGTCGTTCGCCTCCAGAATCTGGTCGTGGCCGGCGACGACGATGCCGATGACCCCCGCGTCGAGGAGGCGGCGTACCTTCGCCTCGGCGTCCAGCGCCTCGGTGTAGAGGCGCGCGTTGTCGACGGCGAGGGCCGTTCGCTCCGCCAGGTCGCGGGCGATCTCGAGATCGCCCGCGGTGAAGCGGCGCCTGCCACGGGCAGTGCGGCAGAGGGTGAGCGCGCCGAGAATGCGCCCCCGCGCGGGGAGGGGAACGGTGATCTGGGAGCGGATCTGCCGCTCGCGCACGAAGCGCAGGTGCTCCTCCCCGGTGGTGACCCGCTCGGCCCACGCGTCGCCCAGAACGGGGAGGAACTGGGGGCGGCCGGTGGCGATGGCGCGCCCGATCGGATGGTTGGGCTGCAGCGCCTCCATCGCGAATGCCGCCAGGCCTTCGTCGAGGCGCGCCTCTTCCTCCGCGTCGACATGCGCCCACGCGACCCGGCGCGGCGTGCCATCCGTCTGGATCAGGTCGACGTAGCAGTAGTCGGCGAGCGTCGGGACGATCAGCCGGGAGATGCGCCGCAACGTCTCCATGGCGTTCATCGAGCTGGTGAGCGTGGCGCTCGCCTCGACCAGGAAGCGGCGGGAGGCCTCGGCCTGCTGCCGGTCGGTGATGTCGGCGCCGACGGTGATCACCCCGCGCACGCTCCCCCGCTCGTCCCGGTCTGGCGCGTAGGCGATCTGCATGTATCGCGTGCCGAGCCCCGCGTAGGGAACCTCGGCTTCGAACTCGACCTCCTCCCCGCGCATCGCCCGTTCGAGATGCCCGCGCAACGTCTCATAGGCGTCGGCGCCGACGATCTCCGGCATGGACCGTCCGACGACCTCCTCTGGCGTCAGGCCGAATCGTCCGGCGTAGCCGCGGTTGACATAGAGGTACCGGCTTTCGGCGTCGATGTGGGCGAGGTAGGTTGGCGCGCGGTCGGTCACCAGCCGGGCTTGCGCTTCGCTCCGGCGCAGCGCCTCGTAGAGCCGCGCCCGCTCCAGCGCCTGAGCGCAGAGATCGGCAACGGTCGCCATGAACCCGCGGTCGTCATCGTCGAAGCTTCGGTCGGTCGGGAAGGCGAGCGAGAGCGCACCGATCGTCTGCCCTTCGACGATCAGCGGCAGGCCGGCAACCGCCCGATCACCCTGACTGCCGTGGATATGGCGATGATGCGGGTAGCGGCGAAGGCGCTCTTCCCAGGAGCCGAAGATGACCGGCGCCCCGCTCCGCGCCACGGCCGCCACCAACGTCTCGCTGTCGAGGGGGAGGGCGCGGGTGCTCTCGACGACGTCCGGCGCATAGCCGAGCGCGGCCATGCTGACCAGATGGTTGGCGTCGTCGAGCAGATAGACGTTGCCCGCGTTCGCCCCGAGGGCCGGCATGGCGCGCTCGATGATAATCGCGGCCGCTTCCTCCGGCTCGAGCGCCGCAGAGAGGGCCGCCGTTAGGTGCTGGAGCAGACCCGCCCGCTCCTCCCGCCGCTTGCGCTCGGTGATGTCGACGATGGTGCCGAGGGTGCCGGTCGCGTGGCCGGCGTCGTCCCGGATGATGATGCCATGATCCCAGACGTAACGCTCGCTCCCGTCCTGGTGGCGGAGGCGGTATTCGGCAGCGAAGCGGTCGTCGCCTCGCGCCTGGCTCGCCCGCAATTCGGCGGCGACGCGGGCGAAGTCCTCCGGGTTCATCTGCGCTTTCCACCAGGCCTCGGCCGTCGGATGCTCGTCCGCTTCGTGCCCTGTGATCGGCAGGGTGTGGCCGGCGATCGTGACCTCGTCGGTGGCCAGGTCGAGCTCGTAGACGAGCGCGCCGGTGGCGTCGAGCGCGCGCTCGAGCCGCTGGCGGTTGTCGTGCAGGGCCCGCTCGAGCAGCTTCTGCGCGGTGACGTCGCGCATGATGACGGCGAGCCCGTCGGCGAAGGGCGTGGCGTGGATTTCGAGCCAGACGGCCTCCCCGTCGCGGCCAGCCCCCTGATCGGTGACCGCGATCGGGCGCCGCTCCCGCATCGCCGGCTCGAGGCGCGGCAGGAGCCGCTGGTAGTCGAATTGCGGCCAGGCCTGCCAGAGGAGGGCGCCAGTCAGCTCCTCGTGCGGCCGCGCGCTTGTGGCGAGCGCGGCGCTGTTGCGCGCCACGATGCACCAGGCAGGATCGACCACGACCGCCGGGTCGGGAATCAGCTCGAGGAGCGAGAAGGGATCGGCGCGGGCGTGCGCCTCGATCGCGCCTCGCGGCGCGATCGTCGGGCGGTCGTTATCCCGCGAGCTGTCTCCAGGGTGATGTGCCATGTCAGTTATCGACCGGCGCGCCCGTCGCGCCGATAATGGCCGGCCGGGTTGCATGTGGGGGATTGTAGTTCCGCCGGCCCGATCGAGGAGAGGAGACGGGGCCGCGACGGAGATTGACGAAAGAGAACACCCGTTCTATTGTGCGGGCATGGGATCGATCGACTACATCGAAACGGCCTGCAAATCGGCGCTCAACCGGGTCTCCGGCATGCCCTTCCGCTGGTCGCTCAACCCCTATCGCGGTTGCGTGCATGGGTGTCACTACTGCTACGCGCGGGCGACCCACGCCTACCTCGGGTTCGACGCCGGCGACGACTTCTCGGCGAAGATCGTTGTGAAGACGAATATGCCCGAGGTGCTGCGCCGGGAGTTGGCGCGGCTGTCGTGGGCGCATGAGTGCGTGGCATTGGGGACCGCTACTGACGCCTATCAGCCGTGCGAAGGGCGGTATCGGATCACGCGCAAGCTGCTGGAGGCGCTCCGGGATTTCCGGACGCCGGTCTCCGTGGTCACCAAGTCGACCCTGGTCCTGCGCGATCGCGATCTTTGGGTCGAGTTGGCCCGCCTTCCCGGCACGCGAGTCAACGTCACGGTGACGACGCTCGACCCGCTGCTCTGGCGGCTGCTCGAGCCGGGGACGCCGCCCCCGGCGAGACGGCTGGACGTGATGCGACGGTTGGCCGATGCCGGCGTGCCGTGTGGGCTCTTCATGGCGCCGGTGCTCCCCGGCCTGACCGATAGTGAGGCGGCGATGGCGGAAGTTGCCGAGGCGGCATGTGACGCGGGCGCAGAGCTCTTCTGGGGCGGCGCATTGCGGTTGGCGCCGTTGGTGCGCGAGCACTACCTGGCCGTGATCGCGAAGGCGTTCCCGGCGCTGCTGCCCGACTACGAGCGCGCGTTTCGTGGGGCGAATGCGCCGGCCGGTTACCGAGTCCTCATCGAGGAGCGCATGGAGCGGGTCGGGCAGCGCGCTGGATTTGCGCTCGCCGGGCGGGAGGCGGCGCGAGAGCGCCACCCCGGGCGCGCGGGTTCCGCACCCACGGCCGGGCAACTCCCGCTCCCCCTGTGAGGGGACCGCACGAGGAGTCAGAACTCGCGCCCTTGGCGATCTTGCGCCAAGGGTGCGGAGGCAATGGCAGAGCCATTCGGCGGCCGGCGGGTCAGAAGTTCGAGAGCCTCGCCTGACGTGGGCCCAGGTGTGTCATTCGCGCCCGGCGACCGGTCCGACAGCCAACCCGCGCCAACTTCCGCGTGACGCCGGAGGAGGCTGTCCATCTCATTGACGGCGAGCGGCGGCGCAAAGTGACGGCCCTGTGCATGGTCGCAACCGAGCTCCCGCAGCAGCGCGAGCTGCTCGCCAGTCTCCACCGCGCCCGCCGTGACGTCGAGGCCCATCGCCTTCGCCACGTCGACGAGGGCGCGCACAATTTCCGAGTCCTGGGGATGCTTGCCGAGCCGGGCGGTGAACGAGCCGTCGATCTTGAGATCGTCGACCGTGAAGGTCGTCAGCGCGCCAAATGCGCTCCACCCCTTCCCGAAATCGTCGATGGTGACCTTGACGCCGAGCCGCTTGAACTCCTGCACCGCGCGAGCGATCGCCTTCGCGTCGGCGATCGCATCCCCCTCCTTGATCTCGAGCGCCAGGTTCTCCGGGGCCAGCCCGGACCGCTCCAGCGCCCGGGCGACATCCGCGACGAGCGACGGTTCGCGAAGCTGCTGGGCGGAGAGGTTGACGCTGACCCGGAGCGAGCGCAAGGCGGGGAAGCGCTCCTGCCAGCCCCGCATCTGGGTGCAGGCCTGCCCGATCACCCATCGGCCGAGCGGCACGATCAGGCCCGATTCGTTGGCCAGGCTGATGAATTCGGAGGGGGGCAAGAGCCCCCGCGTCGGGTGGCGCCAGCGGAGGAGCGCCTCTACCGCCAGGATCTTCCCCGTGTCGAGATCGATGACGGGTTGGTAGGCGATCTGGAACTGCTCGTGTTCGATGCCCCGGCGCAGCTCTGCCTCCCGCTCCAGCCGTTCGGGGGAGTTGCGGTCGACACGCGGATCGTGGACGGCGAAGCTGTTCCCCCCCTGGGCCTTGGCGCGATAGAGCGCCACGTCGGCGGCCCGCAGCAGCGCTTCGGGGGTCCGCAACGCCAGTGATGCCAGGGCGATGCCGATCGTCCCCTCGACGATCAGTTCGAAGCCATTGACATAGAAGGGGAGACGCAGGGTGGCCAGCAGCAACTCGGCCAGCGCGGTCACCTCGGCAATGTCGTGATAGGGGAGGATCGCCACGAACTCGTCGCCGCCGAAGCGGCCGAGCGAGCCACGCTCGCCGACATTGGCGGAGAGGCGCCGGGCAACGGCGACCAGCAGTTCATCGCCGGCGGCATGGCCGATACCGTCGTTGATGACTTTGAAGCGGTCCAGATCAAGAAAGAGGAGCGCGACGGCCGGGTGGCCAGGCTGGTTCAGGAGTTCCTGCAGGCGATTGATGCAGAGCCGCCGGTTCGGGAGCCCAGTGAGCGAGTCGTAGTAGGCGAGCTGCATCAGCCGTGCTTCGGCAGCCTTGCCGTCGCTGACGTCGGTCTGCACGCCGTGCCAGCGCACCCCATCCTCGTCTGGCGCGGCCATATCGCGCAGCCAGACGACGTGGCCATCGCGCGCGAGCACCCGATACTCGATGTCGAGCGGCTGACGCTGCGCCATCGCCTGGGTGACCGCCTCCCGGACCCGCTCCCGGTCGTCGGGATGCACGGCAGGAAACCAGTGGTCGCTCGGCTCGGCATAGTCGGCCGGGCTCCAGCCGAGGAGCGGCTCGACGCCCGGACTGACGTAGACGATCGCGGGCGAGGCGCCGGCATCTCGCGTGTATGCGATGGCCGGGATGGTCGCCAGCAAGTCGGGTGAAGGCGCCGCATCGGCGGCGGGTGTGACGGTGACCGCCTCGCGCGCATAGAGTGTTACGTCCCCGCCGGGACGCGCGCTCCGCTGATCGACCAGGACGCCTTCCAGGAGACGCGCCGGCCCGCGCCCGGAGCAGGGACTGAGCAGCAAGCGGTCGGTGGCGATCCGCTTCCCCGAAAGAACGTCCTCCATCTGTTGCATCCCGGCCGGGTCCGCGGGCCAGAGGAGCTCTTCCACGCGATCGCCGACCAGTTCGCTCGGGGCGACTCCGAGCAGGCGCGCGCTCGCGGCATTGGCCCGTTTCACCCGGTGGTCGTCGCCGACGACGAGGACGAGATCCGGCGCGGTCATGCGCTCATCTCCGGAATGCCGGCCGGGCGCCTCCGAGCGCGGGTCGCGCCTCCCCGCGGGGTGGCTGCCGGGGTGCGGAGTGCTGGAAGTTCGCAAGGAGCCACCCTTTCAAGCAGGCTCGGGGCGACGTACGTCCAGGCGGGATGCGTCGATCGCCAGGGAGCCAGACGATACCGCCAGCACGATCATGCCACACATAACGTGACAAGAACATCCCCTATGATGCGGTGGGAGTTCTGGGAGGCCGAATACATCGCGAGATAACCATTTCGCGTAAAAAGCAGTATAAGCTAGTGGAAACATGACGGGCAGGAGCGGCGCGAGATCTGCTGCCTCGGGCGGTACGAGGATGCCCCGGTCGATTCCCGAGCGGGATCTGGCAACCATTCGCTCGCCGCCGCGAGGACCGAGCGATCCGACCGACGAGAGAAGCGAATCGATTTGGTGCATGATTGGTCGGTTGGCGCGGGGTGAGGGCGCGCCAGGCGACGCGGAGCGGCACTTAGGTCCGATGCAGGGGCCGGGGCTTGACATTGAGGAGAAGATGATCTAATGTAAGCGCAAGCAAGAAATGGTCTTGCAAAAATTCATGGAAAGGCGTGATAAAGGCAGGAGAAGATTGCCGAATCGCTATTCTGCCTAACACTATCGCACGCCGAAAAAACTGAGCTTCAGTCCGGGAGGCGGGATTGAACTCGCCGGGGCCCGGGAGAGGGATCGCACCGGCCCGCCGGGTCGGAACAAGGGGCAGCGAGATGACCTGGGACTAACCGAACGCCACGATGACGCTTGATGTCGACGACACCCGGATGAGAGGAGCGCCGAGATGACCTGGGATCTGTGGGCAACTGACACGCACGACAGCGCGACCTGGAAGTAGCGGCCGCGGCACAGACGGAAGGAGCAACGGCATGACCTGGGACAGCGCCGAGACGATGCGCCACGACAGCGCGACCTGGAAGTAGCGGCGGCGACAAAAGGCTGAGGAGCGATGAGATGACCTGGGACAGCGCAGAGGCTACGCGCCACGACAGCGCCACCTGGAAGTAGTGCGACAGAACGTAGAGGAGCAACGGCATGACCTGGGACGGCATCGAGACGACGCGGCACGACAGCGCCACCTGGAAGTAGCCCGATTCAGCGCCGAAGGAGTGACGAGATGACCTGGGATAGCCGAACGACGACGCAGTACGACAGCGCCACCTGGAAGTAGCGACGACTGAAGGACGGGAGACGCGAAATGACCTGGGACCTGTGGGTGATCGGCACGCACGACAGCGCGACCTGGAAGTAGCGAACGCAACGACAAGGGAGGAAGATGATGACCTGGGACGAGGCCGAAGCGATGCGGCACGACAGCGCGACCTGGAAATAGGTCCGCTCGCACGAGGTCGCTGTGCGGACCGATAGGGCTCCCGCTGATGCCGGGAAGACGCACGGCGCCGGGAATGGCGTCGTTCGGCGAGCGATGGCAGCCAGGCGACGCGAGATCGGGAATGACCCAGATGATGATGGAGAACCGTGGGTAGTGCTCGATACAGAGATGCGCGCGTGAGCCTTCTTCAACCCGAATGAATTCGTCATGAAACATGTGCAGAAGCGCCATATTTCTCGCGACGACCATGCAACACGGCTGCAGCGAAGCGGTACACTGAGGGGCGTGCCATCGGCCCGAACGTGATGGCAGCGCACCCCGAAGGCTCTGAGCTGTGAGCGAACTGCCTGTTCGTACGCGCCTTTACACGGTCATCCTGGTCCTGGTCACGCTGGGAACGCTGGGGTACGCGTGGGCGCGCGCCGATCGGCCGGTCGACGGCATGCAGCTCGCGACAGCGGGCATCCTCCTTCTGATGATCCTCGCCGCCGAATTGCTCGATGTTTCCTTTCCCCACTCGGTCATCACCTTCCACGTTTCCGTCTCCGCCGCCTTCTGCTTCGCGGCGGGCTTGACCGCCGGACCCTTCCTTGGCGGCATCATCGTCGCCATCGCCCACTTCGCCGACGGTCTCTATGTCCGGCGCGAGATGATCAAGACGATCGTCAACTCCGCGGGCCTGGCCCTCTCCACCGCCGTCAGCGGCCTCGCCTACTTCGTCGTCGCCGATCCGGCCCGCTCCACCCTCGGCAACGCGCAGAACCTCGTCGCCGCCATTGCCGCGGCGACGGTCTACACCGTCGTCAACACGGGTTCGCTCGCGCTGATCGTGGCGCCGGTGATGGGCGTCGGTACGTTCCAGATGTGGCGAGCCAACTTCAGCGGGCTCTACGTGGAGTTGCTGACGCTGGCGACGCTGGGCAGCGTCATCCCGGTGCTGGTCGATGAGAATCCGCTCTCCATCGTGCTCCTGATGGTGCCGCTGTTGATTGGTCCCCACCTGGCATTCAAGGGGATCCGCCAGGCGCACCACGAGACGCGCGTGGCGATGGAGGGGCTGGCGAACGCGCTGGAGCGCCGCGATCCCTACACCTTCCGCCATTCGATTCGCGTGACGGAGTACACCCGGGCGATCCTGGAGATGATGCCCCAGTTGCCCCGGCCGACGATCGACGCGATCGTCGCCGCCGCGCAGGTGCACGACCTGGGCAAGGTCGGCTCGCGCGATAGCTCCCTCAAGAAGCCGGGAGAGTTGACCCCGCAGGAGCGTGCGGAGATCCAGCAGCACGCGGCAATCGGCGCGGAGATCGTCGATCGTCTGGAGGCGTACCGGCCGAGCGTCGCTGTTATCCGGCACCACCACGAGCGGTGGGACGGCTCCGGATACCCGGATGGCCTCGCTGGAGAGAAGATCCCGCTCGGGGCCAGGATCATCGCCGTCGCCGATGCCTTCGACGCCATGACCTCCGATCGGATCTACCGGCCGGCCCTCTCGGTCGAGGTGGCGTTCGAGGAGTTGCGCAAGGGGAGTGGCTCGCAATTCGACCCGCAGATCGTCGAGCTCTTCCAGCAGGTGTACGAAGCGCGGGGGCTCCTCGGCGCCGCGCCGACGCCGCTCCCGCTGCCCGAGCGCCGCGCGGCCCCGGTCGATGTGCGTGGTCGGTTCGTGCCGCGCACGATCGTGAAGCGCCGCCAGGCCTCTTGATTCGCGCTCAAGCGCCCGGTCGGCGCTCCACGGCCGTCGCCTGCCACTCCCGCGACAGCAGCGCCAGCAGGATCGCGAAGACGAGACCGGGCGCGGCCAGTGCGAGCAGCGTCGGCGCGACGCCGACGCTCACTTCCAGCGCCGGCCCGGCGAGCGCGCCGACCAGCCCGCCGGCGCTCAGAGCGATCAGGAAGACCGAGAAGAAGCGGCCGTAGACGCTGCCGGGCATCGACTGCTGGAAGTAGGCCAGCCCGACCACCTCGTAGAAGTCGGTCATGAAGCCGGCGACGATCAGGGCCGCGATCGCCAGCACGACGCCATCGACCCAGCCGAAGAGGGCCAGCGCGACCGCGCAGAGGCCCATGGCGACAGCTGCCGGGAAGAGCGGGGCGGCAAAGCGGGCGCTGGCGCCGGCGATGATGCTGCCGGCAATCGACCCGGCGGCGACGGCGGCGTAGAAGATGCCGATCCCCCCCTCGCCCAGCCCCAGCGCGTCGGCGCGTGAGACGAAGAGGGTGATCGTCGCCTGGACGAGGAGGGCGAGGCAGAGGCTGACCAGGGCGTAGAGCGCGAGGTCCCGCCGTTGCAGGAGCCAGCGATACCCCGGCGGCGCCGCTGCCGGGAACTCGGCAGATGGCTCGGCCGCCGGCGCTTGCTGCCGCCCGGCCGGCACGCCGCCGAGTCCCCCGCGCAGGAGCGCGACGGCGAGCGCCACGGCGAGAAAGGTGACGCCGTTCAGCACGAAGACGACGGTCGGCCCGAACGGCACCAGCACGAGCGCGCCGAGGAGCGGCCCCACGAGCTGCGCCGTCGTCATGCTGGCAAAGAGTGCGCCGTTGGCGGCCGAGCGCTGATCTTCCGCCGCCTCGTCGCGCAGCTCGACCATGAACGCCGGCCGCGCGATGCAGTTCGTCGCCTCCAGCAGAATCACGAGCAGGTAGAGGAGCCAGAGCCCGGGGAACCGCGCGAGCAGGACGAAGGCGGTGGCGATGACCGCCATCAGCAGTTCGCTGGCGAAGAGGAGCCGGCGCCCCGGGTGGCGATCGACCAGCGAGCCGGCGGGTCCCTGGAGGACGAGCCGGGTCAGCATGCGGACCGCGAGCATGCCGCCGACGCCGGTGGCGCCCTCGCCGTACTCATAGGAGAGCGCCAGCAGGGTGACTGCGTTGAACCAGTCGCCGATCTCGGAGACGAAGCCCGCGCCGAGGAGGAGCCCGATATTCCGGTCGGTAAATGTTGTACGGTAGAGCGAGGCGCTCTCCCGGACCACGATACCTAGTCGGTGGACCCGCTGCAACACTCGCTCCGCCAATCCCTTTCCGCACGTCTGGGAAGCGCCCGGGGCGCGAGCTCTGCCGTCGCCGCGGCGGCATGATGCGGCGCGCATCAGCGTAGCCCACGCGGGAACGTAGGGTGAAGGGAGCAGAAAGCCGCGCTGAAGCGTCGGGAGGAGAAACGCTGTACCATGCACGCGGCGCCGGGGGCTTGCCAAACGCGCCGACGGATCCTTTGGCGGGCGGCCCCGGTGATTGCCAGACCTCGCAAGGATCGTGGACCGATGACGACGAGAATGGACCCGGCATGTCGCCGCGCGGTCGTGACAGCCGATCGCTGCCGCCCATTGCTCGACGGCTCGGCCGGCGCGGCCCTCATCATCGATGCGGACGGCCGCTGCGTCGATGCCAGCCAGGCCGCGGAAGCCATGCTCGGGTATCCGCGTGACACGCTGCGCGACATCCCGGCGTCGGCGATTCTCGATGACCACCTGTCCGGGTCCGGGACGGCGGGGAGCCCCCGGCGCGTTTCCGAGCGCTGGCAGGGGCGAAAGCAGGTCCGAACCCGGGGCGGCCGCCTCCTGCCGGTCGATGCCTGGGCGGTCGACCTCGCGGATGCCTCCACCCTGGTGCTGTTGCGGAGAGCGCCAGGTGGCGAAGACGCGGATGGCGATACGCCGGCCGAGGCGGAGATGACGCTCCCCGGGCTTGCCGCGATTCGGGAGAGCAATGCCCTCTACCGCGAGGCGTTCGACGCGGCGTCGATCGGCATGGCGCTGGTAACGATCGACGGCCAGTTCCTGCAGGTGAACCCCTCCCTCTGCGAGACCCTTGGGTACCCCGAGGACGAGTTGCTGGCCACGACCTTCCGCGAGATCACCCTGCCCGGGGATCGCGATCTCGATCGCGACCTGGAACGGCAGCTTCTGGCGAAGGAGATCACCACCTACCAGATCGAGAAGCACTACGTGCGCAAGCCGGGCGACGTCATTTGCGGCCGGCTGACCGTCTCGCTGGTCCGGAACCGGGATGACGAGCCCTCCTACATCGTCGCCCAGATCCAGGACATTACCCCATTCAAGGCCGCTGGCGCGGCGCTGCGCGCGGCGGAGGAGCGCTACCGAACGCTCGTCGAGCAAATCGCGGTCGTCGTCTATGTCGATGCCGCCGACAGCGATGGCACGCCGCTCTACGTCAGCCCGCGCATCGAGACGATGCTCGGCTACACGGCCGAGGAGTGGATGAGCTCGCCCGACTTCTGGGCGGAGCGTATCCACCCCGACGACCGCGACCGGGTCGTCGCCGAGTTGCGGAAGATGAGCAAGGCGCAGACGCCAATCTTCCTCGAATACCGCTACATCGCCCGCGACGGGCGGATCGTCTGGGTCCACGATGAGGCGGCCCTGGTCCGCGATGAGGACGGGGCTCCGCAGTACTGGCAGGGCTTCATGGTCGACATCACCGACCGGAAGCGCGCGGAAGACGAACTACGGGCCGCGAAGGAGGCCGCGGAGGAGGCGAGCCGGCTCAAGAGCGCGTTCCTGTCGATGGCGACGCACGAGCTGCGCACCCCGCTGACGATCATCTCCGGGTACGTCGAGCTGCTCGCCGAGAGCGCGCGAGACCACCTCACGGATGAGGAGCGGGAGTTTCTCGACGTGGCGCAGAGCAGCACCAAAACTCTCGCCGCGCTGGTCGATGATCTGCTCGACCTGGCGCGAATCGAGGCGGGGCGGCTCGACCTGATGGTCCGCCCCGTCAACATCGCCGATGCCATCGAGCGGGTGCGGCGCCTGGTCGCGGCTCAGGCCGCGGCCAAGGGGATCGACCTCGCGATCGACGTCGCCCCCGACTTGCCGCTTATCGCGGCCGATATCAATCGCCTGGTGCAGGTGCTGCTCAATCTCTTTGGCAACGCCGTCAAATTCACCGAGCGCGGATCCGTGCGCTGCACGATCCGGCAGGCGGGCGCCGGGGTCGAGATCCGCATCGAGGATACCGGGGTCGGGATTCCGCCCGAATCGCTGCCGCGTATCTTCGACGAGTTCCGGCAGGCGGACAGCGGCACGACGCGCCGCTTTGGCGGGAGTGGCCTGGGCCTCGCAATCGCGCGTCGACTCGTGGAGATGCACGGCGGCACGATCCGCGCCACCAGCCAGGTGGGGATCGGCAGTGTCTTCACGCTCTGGCTCCCCGCCGCCGATGCCACCTTGATCGACGAGGAGGCGAAGCCGCCTGCCAGCAAGGCCCGGGCAAAAGGCGATGGCCGGGCGGGGCGCGCGCGCCGCCGGGCCTCGAGCGCGTCCTAGCCCGATCGCGCGCCGCCGGGGTGGCATCATGCGGAGCGGCCTACTCCGCCGTTAGCGTCACGGGCTGGCTGCTCCGCTGCACCATCGTCTCCCACGCCTCCTCGTCGGGCACCCAGAGCGCCGAGATCGCGCCGATGAGCGAGAGCGTGGCGGCGACGAAGAGCGCGGCCCGGTAGCCGCCGAGGTCTCCCTGCCCGCCGCCGCCGCCCATCGCCGCGATCACGCTGCTCAGCGCCGCGACGCCGAGCGCCGCCCCGAGCTGGCGCTGGACGTTGGAGATCGTCGTCGCCCGGCCCGTTTGCGCGCGCGTGATCGTCGCCAAGCTCGCCGCCTGATTTGGCAGGAAGATGTAGGCCATGCCGGCGCCGACCAGGAACATCAGCACCCGCATCACCCACGGCCCCGAAGTGAGCCCGATCATCGCCATCAGGACGATCGAGACGGCGACCATCAGCAGGCCGAAGCACATCAGCCGCCGCGGGCCGACCCTGGGGTAGAGCCGCGCGACGAGCTGCGTCGACGCGACGACGCCGATCGCCTCGGGGAAGGTCGTCAGGCCCGACTCGAGGGGCGAGGCGCCCTGCACCTCCTGCAGGAAGAGGGGGATCAGAAAGAGGACCCCGATGAAGCCGCCCGACCCGAAGAAGGAGACGACCTGCGTGGTGCGGAAGAGGCGGTTGCCAAGCAGTCGCAGATCGACCATTGGGTCGGGCGTCCGCAGTTCGACAACGACGAATGCCACGAGCATCACCACCCCCGCGACGCCCGAGCCGAGGATCATCGGCGAAGTCCATCCCCGTGCCGGCCCCTCGCTGAGGGCGAACATGGCGAGGCCGAGCCCGATGCCGCCCAGAAGGAAGCCGGGGAGGTCGAACTGGCCCGGCGCCGGCTCGCGATGCTCGTGCAGGAAGAGGATGCCGACCAGGAAGGCGATGAGCCCGACCGGAACGTTGACGTAGAAGGCCCAGCGCCAGGAGAGATGCTCGATCAGCAGACCGCCGATGATCGGCCCAGAGGCCGGGCCGAAGATGGTGGCGAACATGAGGATGCGGCCGACCGCGACCCGCTCCCGCGGGGGGAAGGTGCGGTAGAGCATCGCCATGCCGACCGGGGTCATCAGCCCGCCGCCGGCTCCCTGCAGCACCCGAAAGGCGATCAACTCTTCGAGGCTTTGGGCCTGGCCGCAGAGCGCGGAGGCGATGACGAAAATCGCCAGCGCGAGCAGGAAGATCCGCTTGGTGCCGAAGCGGTCGCCCAGCCAGCCAGAGGCCGGGATGAAGACGGCGAGGCTGACGAGATAGCCGACGACGACCGCCTCGGTGGTAATCGGCGGGACGCCGAACTCCCGGCCGAGGGTGGCCAGCGCGACGTTAACGATAGTCGAGTCGAGGGTGTTCATCAGCATCGCGGCGACGTAAACAACCGCGACGACGATCCGCTGGTCTGGACGGGACAGGGTCACCTGATGCTCGCTTCCGATACGCCAGATATGGCCGATGGGGTGTACCACAACGGGGAGAGCGCGCCAACGCGGGCGCCACGCCGAGTACACCCTGCGCTTCACGCACACGACACGCTCGGGGGCGCGGCCATATCATCACGACAGATGGAACCCCGCGAAGGAGGCGCCAGGACGATGCGTGAAGCGACAGCCATGGGCGCCGGAGGCCAGTCACCCGGCGCGCCCGCGCGCATCCTCCTGACGACCTTCGGCTCGCTCGGCGATCTCTATCCCTATCTCGCCATTGCGATCGGGCTGAGCGCGCGTGGCCACGCGCCGGTCATCGCCACCAGCGAGCGCTACCGGCAGATCGTCGAGGCGCGAGGCATCGCCTTCGCGCCGATCCGCCCCGATCTGCCCGAGCCGGCGGAGATGCCGGAGCTGATGCGCGCCATGATGGACCCGCGCCGCGGCACGGAGGCGGTGATCCGCCGCGCGGTCCTCCCCTTCCTGCACGATTCGTACGAGGACCTCTTCGCCGCGGCGTCTGACGCCGACCTTCTCGTCTCTCACCTCCTCACCTTCATCACCCCGCTCGTGGCGGAGGCGCGGGGGATCCCCTGGGTCTCGACCGCCCTACAGCCGATCGCCCTCTTCTCCGTGCACGATCCGCCCGTCCTCGGGCAGGCCCCTCTCCTCTCCCGGCTGCCGTTCCTCGGACCCTGGTTCTGGAAGCCGGCGCTGCGCCTCTACGTCCGCCGTTCCGCCACCTGGTTCAGGCCGCTGGCGGAGCTGCGCCGGGAGATCGGGTTGCCGCCGAGCAGCGCCGATCCCCTCCTCGGCAGCTTCTCGCCGTGGCTGACGCTCGCCCTCTTCTCGCCCCTGCTCGCCCAGCCGCAGCCCGACTGGCCGGAGCCGACCGTCGTCACCGGCTTTCCCTTCCTCGATCCACCGGGCGGCCCACTCTCACCGGCGCTCGCAGACTTTCTCGGGGCCGGGCTGCCGCCGATCGTCTTCACCCTCGGCTCGTCGGCTGTGATGACGCCCGGCCGCTTCTATGAGGAGAGCGCTCGCGCGGCAGCGCGGCTTGGGCAACGCGCGGTGCTGCTGGCCGGCGCGGGCGCGGCGGCGCTGGCCGGGTCGCTCCCCGAAGGCGTCGTCGCGGTCGACTACGCGCCGCACGCCGCGCTCTTCCCGCGCGCCTCGGTCGTCGTCCATCAAGGCGGGATCGGCACCACCGCCGAGGCGATGCGCGCCGGCAAGCCGATGCTGATCGTCCCCTTCGCCCACGACCAGTTTGACAACGCGCGCCGCATCGAACGGCTCGGCATGGGGCGCACCGTTCTTCGCCAGCGCTACACCGCCAGCCGCGTTGCCCGGTCGCTCCGGCTTCTCACGGAAACGACCAGCATCCGCCGGCGCGCGGCTGCCGTTGGGGAGGAGGTCCGGCGAGAGGATGGCGTCGGGGCGGCGTGCGCCGCGCTGGGGCGTTTGCCCGCTACCTGATGGCGCCGGTCTCACGCCCCTTCGCCACGGCGGCCGTGCGCGACCCGACATCCAGCTTCGAAAAGATGCGCGCCAGATGGCTCTTGACCGTCGCTTCGCTCAGGAAGAGCTGACGACCGATCTCCAGGTTGCTCTTCCCCTCCGCCACGAGTGCCAGCACCTCCGCTTCGCGCCGCGTCAACTGCTGGTTTGGCATCTGAACGCGGCTCATCAGCCGGGTCACCACCGCCGGGGCCAGTGCGCTCTGGCCGGCAGTCGCCGCGCGGACTGCCTCCAGCAGCTCGGCGGGCGGAGTATCTTTCAGGAGATAGCCGCTGGCGCCCGCTTCGATCGCGCCGAGGATATCGGCATCCGTTTCGTAGTTGGTGAGCACGAGCACGAAGGGAGCATTCTCCTGCTCCCGGATCAGACGTGTGGCATCGACGCCCTGCATCGCGCCGCCAAACTGCAGGTCCATCAGAACGACGTCGATCGGCTCCCGCGCTGCCAGATCGACCGCCTCCGCCGCCGTCCCCACGTCGGCGACGACCTCGATATCCGCTTCCGGCGCGAAGAGAGCGCGCAAACCGGCGCGAACGACCGGATGGTCGTCCGCGAGCAGGAGGCGAATCATGTCTCGAACCCAAAGGTAACGGCCACCGCGGTTCCCGCCCCCGGGCTCGATTCGAGGCTGAACTCGCCTCCGAGGCGCGCCACCCGTTCGCGCATCGCTGCCAGCCCGAATGAATGGCCGCCGTGCTTCCATGCTTCAGCCAGCGCGGCATCGGGGTCGAACCCGCTGCCGTTATCGACGATGTCGAGGTTCACCGCATCCTCCATGTAGGTCAGCGTCATCATCACCCGAGATGCGCCGGCGTGCTGCATGACATTCGCGAGCGCCCCTTGGGCGATGCGCAGCAACGCGGTCTCGATCGACATGGGCAGCGGCATGGCAGTACCGACAACCCGCACGACGACTTCCACGCCCGCGCCAGAGGCGCTTGCCCGTTGTATCGACCCGGCGAGCCGCTCCAACGCCGAAACGAGCGTCTGATCCTCCAGGGCAGGCGGAGTCAGAGCGCGAATGAAGCGGCGGGCCTCCTCCAGGTTGAGTAGCGCCGTCTCTCGCGCCAGTCGCACATGCTCGATGCCCGGGCGCTCGCCATCGGCGCGCTCGGCCGCGTGCAGCAGCAAATGGATGCTGGCCAATCCTTGCGCCACCGTGTCGTGGATCTCTCGCCCGAGCCGGGCGCGCTCGGAAAGGACGCCCGCCTCGCGCTCTCGCTCGAACAACTCCTCGCGGGTGGCGAGCAACTCGTCGATCAACCGCTGCCGTTCCAGATTTTCCCGATACAGAGCGCGGTATCCCAAACCCAGCGCGATGGCCACGGCCGCGGCGACGGACGGCCCGATGACCCCGCCGGAGGTCATTCGCCCCGCCAACCCGGAGATCAAGATGGCAAGGATGGTGCAGGCAGCGACTGTCGCTACGCCCCACCAACCCGGAATCAGATGCAGGTAGAGAAAAAAGAGTGGAAAGACGAGGTAGGCGGCGTCGGGGCTGAGATAGCCGAGCGCTAGCGATTCGATCGTCAGCAATGCGAGCCACGCGCCGACGAGCCCACCTCGCCCGCCGGCCGATCCGCGAAGCGCAATCGCCCCGGCGGCATAGGTACCGAGGAAGACCAGCGCGAGGGCGATGCTCAGAATGGCCCGATCATCGATCGGCGGTGCTTCGCGCACGACGACGAACGCCGTCAGCGCCACGACGAGCAGGTTGAGCGTGAGCCGGAGGCGAGCGAAGGTCCGCGCGAGCGCCGGCGCGGACATCGGCTGCCCTCCGCCCGGGGCTTCGGTCATGGCGGCGCTGCGGCCGGGTGCGCCACGGCCGCGGAGGCATTGGCGCGCGCGAGCAGCCGGGTGGAGAACAGCAGCCCCAGGAGGAGGAAGATCGCTGCCGCGAACAAGGTGGTTCGCGTCGCTTGCGCGAAGCCGGCAGAGAGCGCGGCGGCGGCAGCGGGGTCGGCCGCGCCGAGACGACCCTGGCCGCCTTCCGCGCGCAGGACGGGGATGACGCTGCCGACCGAATCGCGGGTCGTCGCGGCGATCTGTTGCGCAGCGGCCGGCGGAATGCCGGGGACTGCGTCGAGCTGCGCGGGCAGGTCACGGGCGAGCGCGACGGCCAGCACGGCGCCCAGGACAGCGGTTCCCAACGCCGCCCCGAGCTGGCGCACCGCGCTCTGTGTTGCCGAGCCCTGGCCCGATTGCTCGACCGGGATGTCGGCCAGGACGGTCCCTGTGAGCTGGGCCGAGGCCAGGCCGAGCCCCGCCCCGTAGCCGACGAGCAGCACCGCCACCAGCACCGGGGAGACTCGCGGCCCGAGGAGCAGGGCGGCGAACACGAGCGCGCCCATCTCGATCGCGAGCCCGAGGACCACGACCCGCGGCCCGCCGAGCCGCGCTGCTACGTGCCGCGCCGCAGCGCCGGCGCCGAATGCCCCGAGCGCCATGGCCGCGAGGACCAGGCCGGCCCCCAGCGTGGTCAGCCCCAGAATGTTGACGAGGAAGAGTGGCAGCACCAGGAGGAGGCCGAACTCGCCGATCGCCACGCAGAGCGCGGTGAGGTTTCCCCAACTGAAGGTGGCGATGCGGAAGAGCCGGAGATCGAGGATCGCGGAGCGGCCGCGGCGGGCGAGGTGCCGCTCCCAGAGGATGAACAGGCCGAGGCTGAGGAGGCCGATCGCGCCGATCACTGGGATCGGCGCGATCGGGGCCGTCGCCGGCCAGATGAAGCCGGGGAGTTGCAGGGCGGCGTGAGGCCGCCACCAGCCGAAGGTGCCTCCCTCAATCAAGGCGAAGATGACGGCGCCAAAGCCGAGCGTGCTCAACAGCGGGCCCACCAGGTCCAGGCCGGGCGCGGCGATCCCGGCCCGGGTCTCGGGAACGACCAGCAGCGCGCCGGCGAGGATGAGTACTCCAATCGGCAGGTTGACCAGGAAGATCCACGGCCAGGTGAAGGCGGTCGTCAGCCAGCCGCCGAGCAGTGGCCCGACCGCTGCCATCCCCGAGATCACCGCTCCCCAGACGGCGAAGGCCACGACCCGGTCGCGTCCGCGAAAGATGGCATTCACGGTCGAGAGTGTGGCCGGGAGGATGCAGGCGCCGCCGACGCCCTGGACGATCCGTGCGGCAATTAGCGCCTGCGCGTCGCGCGCGAGTGCCGCCACCAGGCTGCCCGCGACGAAGACGACGACGCCGGCCACGAAGAGCCGCCGCCGCCCCAGGCGGTCGCCGAGCCGCCCTGAGGTCAGCAGCAACGCGGCGAAGACGACGGAGTAGACGCCGTTGATCCACAGGGCGTCGCTCAGATCGAGCTGCAGGGCCCGGATGATCGCGGGGAGTGCCACGCTGACGATCGTGCCGTCAACCACGATCATCGACAGGCCCATCGCCAGGACCACCAGACTGAACCAGCGTCGCCGGTCAGTCGCCGGAAGGGCCGGCACGGCGCGCTCGGGCATCTTCATCAGCGATCGTCTCCTCTCGCTCGGCCGCTGCCCGCGGCCGGCCACTGGGGAAGTCTGGCCGGAGCGGTGGCGGTGCGCATCGGCTGAAGGATGCAATTTCGCGACCATCGAACAGCGCGGGTGATTCCTCCTCGCGGACGATTCCGCCACGACTCCCGCCCCCTAACCTTACGGGTAGAGATCAGGGAGCGGCTCCGGGAAATCGGCGCGACCAGCACGGCATGTTCGACTCCTCGCCGCGAGGGGCCGCAAGCGACGGCCTCGATGCGCGCCCCTGGCCGCACCGGATAGCATCGATAGCTGCTAGGAAAGGAGCAAGAATCATGCTCGCGTTCGCGGTGATCACCATCACCATCGCGCTCATCCTCTACACGATCGGCGTCTGGGCCTCGAAGATGAGTGGACGGCTATGTCCCTGGCACCTGGCGTTCTTCTGGGCCGGCCTCATCTTCGATTTCATCGGGACCCGGGAGATGAGCCAGATCGCCGGGAGCGGCTTCAACCTCAATCTCCACGCGGCAACCGGGCTTATCGCGCTGATCCTGATGGCGGCGCACACCATCTGGGCTACCGTTACGGTGATCCGGGGTCGAGAGTACGCGCTCGAAAGCTTTAGCCGCTTCAGTGTGGCCGTCTGGGTCATCTGGATGGTCCCCTATGTCACTGGCATGGTCCTCAACACGGGCTTGCTGGCGTAAGTTCCCCTTGCGCCGAGCGCCGCGCAAAAGGAGAGAAGACACGTGCAGGATTTCGAAACACTCCCGCCCCGGCCTGACGAGATCCGGAGCGTCGGATTGGTGCTGGCGAGTCGCGTGACTGCCGCCCTGACCGCCACCCTGATCCTGGCGATGGCGGTCCTTGCCGGGCAGGGTTGGTTCACTGGTCAAATCGGCCTGATTCGCGTTCACGGCATGGTCGGCGGCCTCGCCCTCCTCGCGGCGGCAGTCCTCGCGGCGCTCGCCTTCGTCGATTGGCGGCGCTCTGGCGAGGGCATGGCGCGCCTCGGGCTCGCCGTCGCCCTGCTCGCGTTGATGTTCGGGCAGACGGCGCTCGGCTTCAGCGGTCGCACGGTCGCCACGGTGGCCGCGCTGCACATCCCGAACGGCGTGCTCATCGCGATGGTCGCATCGGCCCTGCTCGCCCTCGCCAGCCGCCCGCACGTGGTGCTTGGCCGGTGAGCGGACCAGCAGTCGCTGGCCCGCCGTGGCCGCGAGCGGGCACATTTCGCACCGAGATCACGTTGGGGGCCGTTCCCGGGGATAGCCTCCGGCCTACGCCGAGTAGTTCGCGCTGGAGCCGGCCGTGACGTCGTAGGTCGCGCCCGTTACCATGCGAGCGTCGTCGGAGGCGAGGAAGACCACGACCGGCGCCACATCGTCCGGCTCGATCCAGGGCACGCCCAGCGGCGTCTCCTTGACCTTCTGCTCTTCCGCCGCCTGCTCATCCTTGTCGACCTCGCCCGACGGCTCCTTGCCCGCGGTCAGCAGGATCTGCGCATATCGCGCCTCGTGCCGGGTCAGCGGCGTATCGATCAGCCCCGGGATCACGACGTTGACGGTGATCCCGTAGTCGCCCAGTTCGAGCGCGGCCGATTTCATGAGCCCGATCAGACCCCACTTCGAGGCGGAATACGACGCGCCGTGCACCATCCCCTGGCGGCCCTGGGTCGACCCAGTGATGATGATGCGCCCGGAGCCCTGCTCGATCATCCCCGGGACGACGGCTCGCAGCATGTTGGCGGTGCCGGTCAGGTTGGTCTCGATCTGGTCGTTCCAGTCGTGGTCGTCCATCTCGGCGATCGGCTTGAACGCCTGGATGCCGGTGTTGGCAAAGACGATGTCGATGTGCCCGAAGCGATCACGCACGGTTTGCACGCTGGCCCGCAGCGCCTCGATTTCGCGTTGATCGACAACCTCCGCGAGCCACTCCGCGCCTTCGCCGCGGACGCGATTCCCGGTCTCGGCCAGGTCGTCCGGCGTGGCGGGCGTGACCTCGGTGGTGCTGCTCACCGGCCCGGCGATGTCGAACCCGGCGATACTGGCGCCCTCGCGCGCCATGGCGACGGCCGCGGACCGGCCGATGCCGCGCGCCGCGCCCGTGATGATGGCCACCTTCCCGG
>JADYYO010000198.1 GCA_020853615.1 Thermomicrobiales bacterium | reverse complement strand
CTCCAGGAGTGGGGCACCATCGTCACGCCGCGCAGGTCGGCGAGGTGCGCGATCCGCATCAGTTCGCTGATGCCGCCGGCGCGGGTGACATCGGGCTGGATGACGTCGACGCCGGTCCGCTCCATCAGCTCGGCGAAGCCCCAGTGCGTCACGTCCTCCTCGCCGCAGGCGATACGCGTCTCGACCGCGTCGGCCAGCTTCCGGTAGCCGGCGGTTTCGTCGGGCCAGAGCGGCTCCTCGACCCAGTAGGGGCGGTACTCCTCGAAGCGGCGCACCTGGCAGATGGCGTGGTCGGCGCTCCGCCAGCCCATGCCGATGTCGAACATCAGGTCGATCGATTCACCGGCCGCCTCGCGCGCCGCGCGCACCAGATCGACATCGAGGTCGGCGTCGCGGCCGAAGGGGCCCCAGCCGAGCTTGATCGCCGTGAAGCCGCGCTCGACCAGGTCGGCGATGACCGCGGCCGTCTCGCTCGGCGTCTCCGGCATCAGGGTGCTGGCGTAGGCGCGGATCTCACGGCGGTGCGGCCCGCCGAGCAGGCGGTAGACTGGCTGCCCGAGCGCCTTCCCCTTGATGTCCCAGAGGGCGATATCGATGCCGCTCATGGCGTGGATCGCCGGGCCGCGCCGGCCGTAATAGATCGAGCCCTCGTACATCTTCTGCCAGAGGCGGTCGATCTCGAGCGGGTTCTCGCCAAGCAGCAGATGGCGCAGCCCCATCGCGTTGGCGTGCGACGGCGGCGCGTCGACGATCGCCTTGATGACCGAGGGGAGGGAGTCGACCTCGCCGATGCCGGTGATCCCCTCGTCCGTCTCGATCCGGATCAGGAGCGCGTCCTGGCTCCCGTCCGCCTTGCTGACGTCCATTGCCGGCTGACGCAGGATGATGGCCTGCACGTCGGTGATCTTCAAACGATGCTCCCTTCTTCTCTGAAACCTCGGTCTACAGCGCCGGGCTGAAATCGTGTCATCCTGAGCTTGCGAAGGATCTCGGTTGCCCGGAACCGCGCTTCCCATGTGCCGAGATGCTTCGTTCCTCAGCATGACACGACGCACGCGGCGCTCTAGTTCCTTCCTGTCAGCAGCGGATCGATCGTCTCCCGGATGGCGTCGCCGACCAGGTTGAGCGCGACGATCGTCGCCGAGAGGGTGACGCCGACGATGATCGTGTACCAGGGATCGTCGAACATGTAGCTCTTGGCGCTGGAGAGCATGGTGCCCCACGACGGCTGCGGCGGCTGCGCGCCGAGCCCGAGGAAGCTCAATCCCGATTCGTAGAGGATCGCGTTGGCGATGCTGAACGAGAGGAGGACGATCAGCGCCGGGATGCAGTTCGGCAGGATGGCGCGGCCCAGGATGCGCGCGTTGCTGGCGCCCATCACCCGCGAGGCTTCGACGAACTGCTGCTCCTTCGTCGGCAGCACCACCCCCCGCGTGATGCGCGCGAAATCGGGAATGGTGGCGATGCCGATGGCGATCATCGCGTGGCGGATCGACGGCCCGAGGATGGCAGTGATGACGATCGCCAGCAGGACGACCGGGAACGCTTGCATCGCCTCGACCAGGCGCGAGAGGGTGTAGTCGATCTTGCCCCCGAAATAGCCGGCAATGAGGCCGACCAGCACGCCGCCGACCATGGCGATGCCGACCGCGATCACCCCGGCCTGGATGGCGATGCGCGCGCCAAAGAGGAGGCGGCTGAGGAGGTCGCGTCCGAACTCGTCGGTGCCGAGCGGATAGGTGGCGCTTGGCCCCTGCAGCCGGTCCGGCATGTGGGGCAGGGTCGGGTTGTGTGGCGCCAGGAGCGGGGCGAAGAGGCCGCAGAGGAGGACGAGGAGCACGACGGTGGCGCCGATCGGTTGCCGGCGAACGATGGCGAACGCGGTGCGCCCGTACCGCGGCAGCCTCGGCCGCGCGAGGGTGAGGGCGGGATTGCCGGCAGCGAGGTCAGTCATCATCAGGCGTGCGCGTAGGTGATGCGCGGATCGAGCAGGATGTAGGCGAGGTCGACGCCGATATTGATCAGGACATAGCCGCAGGCGACGACGAGCACCACCCCCTGCACAACCGGAAAATCGCGGTTGAGAATGCCGCTCAGGGCCAGGGAGCCGGTGCCGGGGAGGTTGAAGACGACCTCGGTGACGATCGCGCCGCCGATCAGCCCGCCGATCTGCAGTCCGGCGAAGGTGACCGACGGGATCAGTGCGTTCTTCAGCGCGTGCCCGCGCAGGACGCGCCGCTCGTCGAGCCCCTTGGCCCGCGCCGTGGTGACGAACTGCGCCTGCAGCGTTTCGATCAGGCTGGAGCGAATGAAGCGGGCCAGCGGGCCGGCCAGGTAGACCGCCAGGGCGAACGCGGGGAGGACCATCGCGCGCAGATTTCCGAGCGGATCCTGGCTGAAGGGGACGAACCCCGATGGCGGCAGGATCTGGAAGCGGACCGCGAAGAGATAGATGAGGATGAGGCCGAGCCAGAAGGTTGGCACCGATGTCCCGAGCAGGGCGAGCCCCATCAGGAGTTGGTCGACCCAGGTGCCGCGCAGCGTCGCCGCCGCGATGCCGATCGGCAGGGCGATGGCGATGGCGAGCAGCATCGCCAGGACGAGTTGTTCGAGCGTCACGCGCAGCGCGCTGCGAACCAGCGAAGTGACCGGCTGCCGGTTGAGGATTGAGTTGCCGAGATCTCCCCGCACGACCTGCCCCATCCATTTGACGTACCGCACCGGCAGCGGCTGATCGAGGCCGAATCGCTTGCGCACCTCGGCGGTGCGCTCGGGTGTTGCGGTAGGCCCGAGCAGTACCGAGGCGGCGTCGCCAGGAACGAGCGCGGTCGTCAGGAAGGTGATGATCGAGATCAGCAGCAAGACCGGGATCAGGCCGAGCAGCCGGCGGACCAGATAGGCGCCCACGATCAGGTCGTCCTCGCGACGTTCAGCACGTCACCCCCCTGGCGATTCGGCCCCGCCGCGCCGACGACCCGGCGCGGCGGGACCTCGGATTCGTTTACGCGGAGATCCACGTCTTTTCATAGTGATGGCGGATCAGCGGGCCGGGGTTGAAGCCGTGCACGTTCTTCCGGGCCGCGAAGAGATCGACGCGGTGGGCGATCAGGAAGCCGGGCATCTCGTCCATCAGGATCTGCTGGATCTGCGCGTAGATCTTCTTGCGAGCTTCCTGATCGATGGTCGAAGCGCCCTCTTCGACCAGCCTGGCGTACTCCTCGTTCCGGAACTGGTGGATGTTCGTCTCCGGGTTGAGGTTGTCGCGGGTGAAGAAGGTGGCCGGGTCGCTGTCGCCGTAGCCGTAGGTGTCGGTCGTCATGACGTAGTTGGGCGCTGTAGCGATGCGGTCGACCCAGGCGGCGATCTCCAGCTCCGTCACCGTTGCCGCGATGCCGAGCGCGGCCAGATTGGCCTGCAGCAGGACCGCGCCCGCCTTCAACTCCGGATAGCCGAGCGGGGTGAGGATCTCGATCCCCTCCAGCCCCTGCCCGCCGGGGTGGCCGGCTTCCTCGAGCAGCTTCCCTGCCTTCTCGAGGTCGAAGACGAGGTAGGGGTCGCAGATGGCGGCGTCGAACGCCCAGTTATTGGCCGGGAACGGGCCGACGGCCGGCGAGCCGAAGCCGTAGAGGATGTCGCGGACGTACGACTCCCGGTCGAAGGCGAAGCTCATCGCCTGGCGCACCTTCGCCTCGGACATCAGCGGGTTCTGGGTGTTGATCTGGATATTGTCGTACTTCGAGGTCGGCGGCGTCTCGATCAATTGCAGGTTCGCGTCCCCCTTGATCCGCTCGGCATCCTTCGGCGCCGGCTGCTCGATCAGGTCGAGGCTCCCCGCCTGGAGGTTGGTCAGGCGCGTGTCGACATCGAGCACGGGGTGGAAGATCAGCTCGTCGAGGTAGGGGAGGCCGGCTTGCCGGTAGTCGGCGAACCGGCGCAGGGTGATGTGGTCGTTGAGCGCCCACTCGACGAACTCGAAGGGGCCGGTGCCGACCGGATGTTCGCCGATCTTGTCGATATCCTGCTCGGTGACGATCTGGACGTTGAGGAGATAGTCGAGGATGGCCGGCGTCGGCGACGCGAAATGGAGGATCACCGTGGCATCGTCCGGTGTCTCGACCTCCGTCACCGCCTCGACCTGCGGCGCGAACTGGGAGGAGAGGGCGGGGTCCTTGATTCGGGCGACGGTGAAGGCGACGTCCTTCGAGGTGAACGCCTTGCCGTTGTGGAACTTCGCGCCTTTGGCGAGGTTGAGCTTCAGCGAAAGTCCATCCTCGCCGAATTCCCAGGAGTCGGCCAGCGAGGGGATGTACTCCCCCTTGTCGTTCGCCTCGACCAGCGTTTCGAAGACAGTGAAGCGGATCGTGGTCGCGTAGGCTGCCAGCGTCGTGATGTGCGGGTCGAGGACCTTCAGCTCTGCCGCCACGCCAACGTTCAGCGTGCCGCCCGAGACCGGGGTCGCCTCCTGCGCTGCTGCGCCACGCGCGAAAGGGCCGGTCTGCGTCGCGAGCCCCACGCTCGCGCCGGCGAGGACGGCGTACTTCAGCACGGTTCGCCGGGTTGTCGCGGTCTGTCGAAAGTCGGCGCGGTCGGCGGTCATGGCTCTCGTTCCTCCTGTTGTCTCCACGGGACGAGACATTCCGTGTCGCACTTCGGTTCAGCCGCAATCGGGGGAAGGCACCTCCTTCAGCCGGGCGTTGGCCAGGGCCATCGCCAGGGCGAGCGTCGTCTCGCGCAGACTGTCGAGCGCGAGGTATTCATCGACCCCGTGGGCCTGTGCGACATCTCCCGGGCCAAAGATGACGCCGGGGATGCCGCAGCGGGTGTACCAGGGCAGGAGCGAGGCGCCCTGCATTGCCGTCGCCGTCGAGCCGGGAGCGATCGCTTGTGCCGCGGCAAGGAGGGCGGCAGCGAGGGGATGCGCGGGGTCGGTCTCGGCGGGAGGGTTGGTCAGCCCGCGCAAGGCCCAGGTGAAGCGGGGCGGGTTGTCTGCCAGCCACCAGTCGCGCGCACAGGCCTCCAGCACGCGCGCTTCGAGCTCGGCCTTGAGCGAGCGGAGCGATTGCGACGGGTAGTACCAGATGTTGTATTCGAGCGCGCAGCGATCCGGCACACTGCCCGGCCCCGACGCGACGTTGATTTCGTTGCGCCCACTGCTCTTGCCGCCGACGATCGCCCCGAGGTTGATCGTGTTGAAGCCGGGCGGCAGGAGGCGATAGCGTAGGTCGCGGGTCCATGCTCGCTCGATCTCGCGGATCGCCTCGATCACGACGGTGGCCTTGTCGATCGCATTGACGCCGCCGGCCTCGCTGCCGGGCGCATCGGGGAGGGCGCGCCAGCGATTGAGGGCATGGGTGGCGATGCCGTCGACCTCGATGCGCAGGTGCTCCAGCCCCGGCTCGGCGATCCAGACATCGAGCGCGCTCGGCTCGCCGATGATGACCGCGTCCGGCCGGCCGCGCGCCAGGCACTCGTCGGTGCAGTCGCCGGCGACCTCCTCGTCGGTAACGATATGGAGCAGCAGGCCGGTCGCCGGCTCGATCCCCGCGGCCCGCAGCAGGCGCAACGCTCCGATCATGGCCACGACCGCCCCTTTCGTGTCGCACGCGCCCCGGCCATGGACGCGGCCGTCCGCGACCGTGCCGTCCCACGGGTCGTGCGACCACCGCGCCGGGTCTTCGATCGGCACCACATCGAGGTGCCCGTTGAAGCCGATAACGAGACCTGGGCCGGCGGCTTTGTCGCGCGCGGCCATCACCGGGAAGCCCGACCGCGTCGTCCAGATGTCGGCCGTGAATCCGAGCGATCGCAGGCTCTCCGCCACGCGGTCGACCGCCCGCGTGCTCTCGGCGACGAATTCCGGAGTCGGAACAGGAGAACTGACAGTCCGGCAGGCGATGAGATCGCGCAGCAGGTCGACCTGCGCTGGAAAGAGGTCATCGATCGCCGCGTCGAGGCGGGAGCGCAAGGTATCGGTTGTCCGAGCCGGGCGTGTCATCGTCCCTCCCGGTTTCCGCGCCCCTCGGGAGAGGGAGCCGCGAGGCGTGCGTCGTCAATGCCGATCGATGCGCGTCAGGGCCGGGTCGGGGCGCGCGCGCAGCTCGCGGGCGAGGGCAACGAGATTCTCGGCGGCGCGCTCGAACATCAGGCGCCCCTTCTCGGCGGTCGCCAGGGTCGCTTCGCCCGCGACACCGCTCGGCGAGAAGCTGCTCCACCAATGCTCGCCGAGGTGGACGCCGGTGCCGGTGGTCAGGTCCATCTGCAGGTAGTTGCCCTGGATGAAGTGCATCTCGTCAATGATGCGCTCGCCGCGCACGCGCGCGGGGTCGAGGTACTGCACGACCGCCGTCTCCAGCTCGCAGGCGTGGGCCATGCCGCCGGGGGTCACGGAGTCGCGCACCTCGGCGACGTTATCGGCCAGCGCCGTCCAGAGGAGGGAGGCGCAGAGGGCGCCGGTGCGGACGTTCACCTCGTTGGCGGCGACCGCGAGGTAGGGAGGATTGACGCCGTGGCCGCTGATGAAGATGAAGCGGTCGAAGCCGTGGGCGGCGACGCTGGAGACGACGTCAATCAGGTAGTTGATGACGTGGTCCCACTGGATGGCGATCACGCCGGGGAAGTCCATGTGGTGGGCGTTGAAGGCGTAGGGGATGACCGGCAGCACGAGGATCTCCTCGGGCGCGCGGCGGCCAGCGGCGTCGCAGAGGCGGCTGACGATGAAGTTGTCGGTGTTGAGCGGCAGGTGATAGCCGTGCTGCTCGGTGGCCCCGATCGGCTGGATGACGACCGGTTTGCGCATGGCCGCCGCGCGCAGCTCGTCCCAGGTGAGGTTCCCCCAATAGAAGGGGGTGCGATCCGCGAACTCCATCTGCAGCCTCCCTCGCCGTCTCTCAATAGCCAACCCGCACACATGCGCGAAATCTGTAGGGGCGACGCCCGTCGCCCGGGCTGATCCGCCACGAAATTCGAGGGCTGACGACCCCGTTCCCAACCGCGGGTTCCGGTTGTCGGGAACGCGGGCGACGCGGGCGTCGCCCCTACGGGCGCTGTTCCGCCGCCGCGTTTGCTCCCTGACTCTTGCCGTCGCCGTACTTCGGCAGCCAGTAAGAGCGGTAGAGTGCCTCGCACGCCTCGTCGCAGAAGGGGAGCTCCGTCCCCTCGATCTCAACCATCCAGACGCGGCGCGGCACCAGCCGCCCGCAGAGGGCGCAGTTGGTCAGCGTCGTGTCGTGCCACGGTCGCTCGATCTCGACCCATCGCCCCATCGTCGTCGCTCCTCCGCAGCCGCGCTAGGCGGCGCGCTCCCGCCCCGCGCGGATCTCGGCCGTTGCTGCCTCATCGATCGCGTAGTCGCCGTCGCGCTCGGCGATGACCACGCCGTAGTCGCGCTGGGCCGACCCAACCGAGACCCAGCCGTTGCGGACGTCGGTCAGGACCGCGTCGGGGTCGCGGCGGAAGGGGTCGCCGTAGCCGCCGCCGCCCGGCGTGACGTAGCGGACGATGTCGCTCCGCTTGAGCTGGACATTCGTGAACTTGGTCGGGGAGACCGTGTTGAACGCCTCGACGAAGGTGCGGAACTGGTCGTCGCCGGCGCGCTTGACCAGCAGTTGGCTCAGTCCGCCCGATTCGCCGCCGAAGAGCCCCCAGCCGGGGATCTTGGCACGGTCGAAGAGGCAACTCAGGGTGATCTCGTCGGCGATCACCTCCAGCGTGCGCGTCGTCGAGAGGCCGCCGCGATGCTCGCCCGGCCCGCCCGAGTCCTCCTTGAGCCGGTACTCGAGTGTGCGGAAGGGATAGCGCCCCTCAAAGACTTCGATCGGGGTGTTGCGGCAGTTCGAGTGGCGGGTCACCTCGCCGTTGTTCCCATCCTTGCGGATCGTGCCGCCGGTGCCGTGGCCGTCGAAGTGGTAGTTCGTGTAGTAGGCGCCCGTTTCGGGATGCACGCCGCCGAAGAGGAAGTTGCTGGAGGAGCCGCCGCTGGCCGCTGCCACTCGCTCCGGCACCGCCTTGCTGAGCGCCTTGAGCAGCAGGTCGATCAGCTTCGGCTGCAGGTCGGTGTTGCCGCCGACGCAGGGGCCGGGGTGGACGACGTTAACCACCGAGCCGGCCGGGGCGATGAACTTCACCGGCCGGTAGCAGCCGGAGTTGCGCGGGATCAGCGAGTGGGGGTCGGTGACGGAGAAGACCGCGTTGTAGATCGCCGAGGCGACGACGACGACGGTGCAGTTCATCGGGCCGCGCACTTGCGGGCTCGTGCCGGTGAAGTCGGCGATGATCTCGTCGCCGTCGATGACGATCGTCACCTTGATCTCGAACGGGTCGGCGGTGACGCCGTCGTCCTCGACCAGCATGCTCGCCGAGTACTCGCCGTCCGGCAGCTCCCGGATCTCGGCGCGCAGGCGGCGCTCGGAGTAGTCCATCAGCTCGGCGGTCGCCTGCTCGATCAGCGCCGGGTCGTAGCGCTCCGACAGCTCACGCATCCGCCGCTCGGCCATCTCCAGCGAGCCGATCATGGCGTGGAAATCGCCCCAGGTGTTGCGCGGCGTGCGGTGGTTGGCGAGGACGATGCGCCAGACATCCTCGACGTATTCGCCCCGGTCGATCAGCTTCACTGGCGGCAGGCGCAGCCCCTCCTGGTAGATATCGGTGGCGTCGGCGGCGAAGGAGCCGGGCGCCTTGCCGCCGATCTCGGCGACGTGCCCGATGTTGCCGGCAAAGCCGATGAGGCGGTCGCCGACGAACATCGGCCGCATCATCATGTGCTCGGGCAGGTGGCAGCCGCCCCGGTAGCAGTCGTTGTGGACGAGGACGTCGCCGGGGTGGAAGTGCGCGATCCCCTTCTCCTCGACCGCCCACTTCACCGTGTGGGGGATCGCCCCCATCATGGAGGGGGTGTAGTTCTTCTCCGCGATCAGGTCGCCGTGGCGGTCGAGGAGCACCGTCGTGAAGTCGAGCCCCTCGTTGAAGATCGTCGAATAGGACGTCTTGAGCATGACGAGCGCCATCTCGGAGGCGATGTTCGTCAGCGCGTTATGGACGATGTTGAGCGTGACCGTGTCGATCGTCACCGGGATCTTCTCCTGGTACGCAACGTCTTGTCGGCGCCAATTGCGGTGAGCAGCCGTGAGGACCGGCTGTAGGGGCGATGCCTGCATCGCCCGGGCTGATCCGCCGCGAATGCCCGTGGTGTGCAACCGTGCTGACAGCGACGCGACGTCGTGGTTGGGAACGCGGGCGATGCAGGCATCGCCCCTACGGCCGATCGTTGCGGCAACCGGAATGGCCTGCTCATCGGGCTAGCCAACGCGAAGCTCCAGCAGCCCATCCGGGCGGACGTGGAGCTGGTCGCCGGGGTGGACGACGGTCGTCGAATCGGGCTCCTCGATGATGGCCGGCCCGGCGATCGCGAAGCCGGCCGGCATCGTCTCGCGGCGGTAGACGGGCGTGTCGAGATAGCCGTGCCCCCGGAACGAGACGGGGCGGCGCGAGACCGGCTCTGGCGTACCCGCCGCCGCGGGGGCCTGCAATGCCGCGTCGAGGTTGGCGAGGCCGATGGCGCTGATGCGTAGATTGACGAACTCGACCGGCTCCCCCTCCAGCGAGAAGCCGTAGAACTCGTCGTGGGCGCGACTGAAGCGGCCGATCATCGCCTCGGCCGCCTCGGAAGTGAAGGGGCCGGGGGGGAGGGCGATCTCCCGCTCGTAGTTCTGCCCGGCGTAGCGCATGTCGATGCTGCGTAGCAGGAGCGGCTCGCCGGTGTAGCCATCGGCGCGCAGCTCCTCGACGGCGGAGTCGGTCAGCGCCTCCAGCCGCTCGGCGATCCCTTCAACGTCGAGGTTGCTGGAGCGGCCGAAGATCGTCCAGACGCGGTCGACCCGCCAGTTCGCAGCGAGCGCCCCGAAGGCGGAGCTGAGCCCCGGGTGCGGCGGGATCAGGACGCGGTCGATGCCGAGGAGCCGGGCGCAGGCGCTGCCGTGGACCGGCCCCGCGCCGCCGAAGGGGATGAGGACGAATTCGCGGGGATCGAGCCCCCGATCGACCGAGATCAGCTTGATCTGGTTGGCCATGTTCTCGTTCGCCGTCTCGACGATGGCGTGGGCCGCCACCTCGGCCGCCTCATCCGGCACCGCGCCGAGCGCCTCGCCGATCCGCCGCAGCGCGGCGATGGGCGCGTCGGGGTCGAGGGCGATCTGCCCGCCGAGGAAGTAACCGGGGTTGAGCCGGCCGAGGACGAGGTTGGCGTCGGTCGTCGTCGGCTCGACTCCCCCCTTGCCGTAGCAGATCGGCCCCGGCTCGGCGCCCGCGCTCCCCGGCCCGACCTGCAGCAGGCCCCCCTTGTCGATCCAGGCGATGCTGCCGCCCCCGGCGCCGAGGGTGGCGACATCGACGCAGGTGACGGTGATCGGGATGCCGAAGCCGATCTGGAACTCGCTCAGGTAGCGCTCCTGACCCCCCTGGATGGTCCCGATGTCGGCGCTCGTCCCCCCCATGTCGAGCGAGAAGGCGTGCTCGACGCCGGCCAGGCCCGCGTAGTGGCGCGCGGCGACGATGCCGCCGGCCAGCCCGGAGATGAGGAACTGGGAGGGCTGGGCGTCGGCCGTCTCGATCCGCATGTGACCGCCGTTCGATTTCAGCATGCTCGCCGGGGCGGCAATCCCGAGCCGGCCCAAGGTGGCCTGCACCCCGGCGACGTAGCCGCGCAGGACCGGCTTGATGTAGGCGTCGCCGATGGTGGTGCTGGAGCGCTCGTACTCGCGCCAAGTCGGCGAGACCTCGTGCGAGATGGAGATGGAGAGGTCGGGAAACTCCCGCTCCAGCCGGTCCTTGATGCGCGCCTCGTGCTCCGGCCGGAGATAGGAGAAGAGGAGGCAGACGGCGACCGCCAGATCAGCGCCGCCCTGCTGGCGGGAGGCGACGAAAGCGACCAGATCGTCGAGTGCCTCCTCCGTCAGCGGCGTCAGGATCGTGCCATCGTGCGCGACCCGCTCGGGGATGCCGTAGCAGTCGCGGCGGGCGACGATCGGCTCGGGCTTCTTCCAGTGAAGGTTGTAGAGCTCTTCCTTGTCGATGCGCCCGATGAAGGGGACATCCTCGAAGCCGGCGGTCGTCACGAAGAGGACGCGGGTGCCGCGCCGCTGCAAGACCGCGTTCGTGGCGACGGTGGTGCCGACGACCATGCTGCGGACTGGCGTCGGCCCGGCGCCGACCTCCTCCAGTACCGCCGCCAGGGCGCGGGCGGGCGCGTCCGGCGTCGAGGCCTGCTTGCCGTAGACGAACTCGCGCGCGTCGTCGTCGAAGCCGACGAGATCGGTGAAGGTGCCGCCGGTATCGATCCCGATGCTCAATGCCACGCTCTCGCTCCTGGTTCCCGATCTCCGCGGAGATGCCGTCGTGCGTTTCCGGTGTTCGCCGCGCTCAGTTGTCGTCGTGGCGGCCGTCGCTGTCCGGGCCCGGGACGCCCCCGGGAGCGCCACCGAAGCGCCGGGAGAGATCCCCCGTCACCACCAGGAGGGTCGGCGCCAGCCGCTCGCAGACCTCTCGCGTGAAGCGGGGCGAAGGCCCGGTGAGGCTGACCGCGAAGATCGGCGCCCCGCCCATGCCGGTGACCGCCGCGCCGAGGCAGCGCACGCCGACTGAATCCTCCTCGTCATCGAGGCCATAGCCGCGCGTGCGGGTGACCCGCACCTCGTCCCAGATCTGCTCCACCTCGTCGCTCTGGATCGTGTAGGGGCTCTTGCGGCGTCGGCCCTGGGCGATGTAGGCGCGAATGAAGTCGTCGTCGCTTGCGGCAAGGAGCGCCTTGCCCAGACTGGTGCGGTGGGCGATGCCGCGCGTGCCAATGCGGGAGGAGACGCCGACGTGCTCCAGGCTCTCGATCTTGTCGACGTGGACGATATCGAAGCCGTCGAGAACCCCGACGTGGACCGTCTCCCGCGATAGTTCGGAGAGGGGAGCGAGGGCGGGCCGGATCTCCTCGAAGAGGCCGCGCACCTGCGACGATACGTGGGCGAGGGCGAGAAACTTGACCGAGAGGCGATAGCCCCCCTCGGGGTGGCGCTCGACCCAGCCGTGCAGAATGAGGGTGTTGAGGAGCCGGTGGGCGGTGGTGCGGTTGACCTCGCTCCGCTCCCCGATCTCGCGCGCCGAGAGGGGCTCGGGGGACTGCAGTAGCACCTCGACGATCGAGAGGGCCTTCCCGGCCGAAAGGACCGCCGAAATTTCCTGTGGCTCGCGCATCGCGCTTGTGGGCATCTGTTCGTTCCCTGAACTGTGCCGATGCAATTGTTTCCAGCTTGAACACGGTAGAAGTGGCGGCGGAAATTGTCAAGGGGTCGGGGACCCAATCTCGTCAGCGGCCGGATTGGCATCGCCGCCAACTCGCTCACCATGACGCACGGGCGCCTCGGGGCTGACCTCTACCGCGCGCGGCCGATCTGCCCTGCGTGCGCCATCGCTCCCATCAGGTTGAGCGTCAACCGCACACAGACCTGGCTGGTCAGGTTGGCCACATCGTGCGCCGGGGCGATCTCGACGACGTCGTAGCCGGCGATCTGCCCCTTCCGTGCGATGCCGCGCAACAGGTCGGACGCCTCATCGTAGGTGATGCCGCCGAAGCCGGGGGCGAGAACGCCCGGCGCGATCGTGGCGTCGAGCGCGTCGAGGTCGAAGGTGATGTAGTAGCGGTCCGCATCCGGAATCCGCTCGAGGATGGCGGCGACACCGGCTTCGTGCAGCTCCGTGGCGCGAATGAGGATGCTGCCATACGCCAACGCGTCGTCGACCTCGCCCTGCCGGGCGCTGCCGGCGCCGCGCATCCCGATTTGCGCCATGCCGCTGATCCAGGGCATCTCGGAGGCGCGACGCATGGTACTGCTCAGCCCCTGCGTCGTGCCGAACCGCTCGTCGCGCCAGTCGATGTGCTGGTCGATCTGGATCATCACCATCGGCGGCTGCCCCTCGTAGGCGCGGAAGACGGGGATCGGGATCGAGTCGTCGCCGCCGAGGACAAAGGGGACCGCGCCACGGGCGAGGATCGCCTTGATGACGGTTGTCGTGGCGGCGGCGTTGCCGGCGAAGTCGCCCGGGGTCATCGCCACGTCGCCGCAGTCGACGATGCGCACTTCGCGCCCGGCGAAGAGATCGCCGCCGAAGTCGAAGTCGTAGTGATCGAGCAGCGGCACCCAGCGCAGCGACTGCTCGCGCAAGGCCGCGGGCGCGGTGCTCGAGGGCGAGGTTGTCCCTTCCATGCCGTAGGGCACGCCGTAGGGGACGCCGATGATGGCGATGTCGGCGTCGAGGGTGTCGAGGTTGTCGCACCGGGGCGCCTCGAGAAAGGCCGGCTTGCCGATCGGCACCGGCACGATGCGGGAATCGTTCGTCACGCTAAAGCATCCTTCCGACTATCCGGACACGTCGCTGCCGTGAATCGTCGCTCGAAGGGAGCGAGGACCGGCCGCAATGCTCCGACCAGGGGCAAGGTCCGTCAAGCCGAGGGCTTGCCAACGCCCTCAGTCGGCACGACGCCCGAGACGGCTTGGCGCGGGACCTCGATAGCGCCTCCGGCGTAGCCCCGATGCACCTTGCCCCGGGGAACGACCGCCTGATCCGCCTCGTCTCCCCAGACCGTCCAGCCGGGGCGGGGGTGGCGGACGAAAAGCTCCAGGTAGGGGCCGGGGGAGCAGGCCTCGATCAGGTCGTACTGTTCGTCGGGCTTGCGGGAGTGCTCGCGCTTGCGGGTTTCGATCATGTTCACCCGCGAGCGCGCCGGGGGCAGGGTCCGCATACTGCCCCGCACGCCGAAGAGGAGCATTTCCGTGACGTTGCGGAAGTAGAAGCCAACCCCCCGCCCATCCGGGCCGCCATCCTTGCGCCGCTTGGCCCAGATGATGTTCGAGACATAGCGGAATCCCCACGCCTCCATGACCGCGAGGCCCTCCGGCAGCAGCGCGTTGGGCGCCCAGAGGTAGAGATGCGCGTTCGGCGCGGCAACCTCCGCGACGCGGAGAGCACAGATCTCCACGAGATCCATCGTCGAGTAGCGATCGAGCCGGCGATGCTCCGGGGCGACCTTGCCCGTACGGTTGGTGAACCTCCACGGCGGATCGGCCAGGATGGTCTTGAACCCTCCGTCGGCAAAAGGAAGAGGAGGAGCTACCTGAACTTCGCGTAGAGGAGTTGCCCGCTGTGCCATCCCGCCTCCCAAAAGAGATAGTCTCACCGCCCCCGGCAACCGTGTCATCCTGAACGGAGTGAAGGATCTCGGCTCCTGGAAACGTTGTCTCGCCTCAGCCGAGATGCTTCGTTCCTCAGCATGACACGACGTTGACGCGGCGCTAGAGCACGACCAGGCGGGGCATTCCCACGCGGGAGTGCCTTCGTTCACACGCGATCGGGAGCAAACTGCTCCGCGGTGGGCTCCGCTCAGCAGTACCAGGGTTCGCTCAGGTGCGGGATCGGCTCCCGGCTGAGCGCCTCGGTGGCGACGAGGGAGAAGGGATCGCTGGCCCGCGCGCCGGCCGCCGCCTCGGTCATCGCCCAGATCGCTGCGAAGGTCGCGAAGCGATCGTCCGGGGCGTCGCCGTTCCCGCCGACCAGGGCCATGATTTCGGCGTGGAGCCGGTCCATGCGCGGGTCGGGGTGCGCCCAGGGGTAGGCGAGTGCGGCCGGGTCGAACGGGCCGACGAACTCCTGCACGACGGGAAGCTCCAGCAGGCGCGAGCCGGCCGGGATGAGGAGCCGGATCGCGTACTGGATCGGGGAGACGTTGGCGACGAGATCGTGCTCGAGGATGACCGAGAGAAGATCGCGGTAGCCGGCGAGAGTGATCCAGGGGTTGAAGGTGACGAAGGTCGGGTTGAGGTGCAGCCCGACCTCGCGGAAGAGGGCGACCACCCGCAGGAAATCGGCGCGCGTGTGGTGCTTGTCGAAGATCTCGAGGATGCGGTCGTCGACCGCCTCGACGGCGCTGGTGACGAAGAGGCAGCCGGTCTCGCGCAGCGTCTCCAGGTGCTGCTGGTGGCGGAGCAGATGCTCGACCTTGATCGTGACGTCGTAGGTGACGTCCGGGAAGCGCTCGTGCAGCGCGGCGACGATGCGCATGGCGTGGGTCGGGCCGTTGAAGAAGTCGGGGTCGCCGAAGGTGATGTGCCGCGCCCCGACCGCGACCTGGCGCTCGATGTCGGCGAGGACGACCTCCGGCTGCACGACGAAGAAGCGACCGCCGTAGACCGGCACGATCGGGCAATGGCGGCAGAGGTTCTTGCAGCCCCGGCTCGCCTCCGTGTAGCCGGTGACGCGCGCCTGGCCATCGGGCATCGTGACGTGCGCGTAGCGTCCCAGCTCCGGCAGCCCGGTGCGGTCGGGGACGAAGAACTGCTGGCGCTGCAACGCGGTCGTTGGCTCGGGTTGCTGATGGACTGGCGCGGCGTCCGCTGACTGCGCCATCAAGCGCTTGGCGAGCGCGACGAGCCCGGCCTCGAACTCACCGCCGAGGATCGTGTCGGCGCCGATCTCGCGCAGGTAGGCTTCGTTGACCGGGGCGTAGAGGCCGTAGAAGCAGAGGTGAGCGCGTGGATTGATCCGCTCGACCCGCTCGATGAAGCTGGCGGCGAGCCGGGTGGCGGTGTGCATCGGGACGTGGAACGCGATCAGGTCGGCGGCGCCGATGACTGTCGGGTCGAGCCGCTCGATCGCCAGGTCGAGACACGAGACCTGCACTCCTGCTTCGCGCAACCACGCCGCTGGCGAGGCGATCCCGAATGGCTGACGCCCCATCTCGTAGCTGGAGATGAGAACGACGTTCAGCGGGGCCATCGGCATTCGCTTCGTTGAGGAGCGGGCCAGCCGCTGCGCGTGGTTTCGATGTGCAGGGTGGCGGTGATGGCGCGTTGCGTGGTCATGCCCCAAGGATACGACGTTTATGATGAAGGGGAGAGCCGGGCAGGTCCTTGGTCGTTGCGATGGGGCGCCAGGTTTGAAGGTGGCTCGCGGATACCTGGGAATGTGCCAGCGGCGGCGCCAGAGGATGAAAGCGTCTGGCTACCGAACGGAAGCCCGCTAAAGCGGGCTGAAGAGCACGCGTCGCGAGGTGATAGCCCCATTATGGCGGTTGCTGAAATGATGCGGGCACTTGTTG
>JADYYO010000197.1 GCA_020853615.1 Thermomicrobiales bacterium | reverse complement strand
CGCCGATCGACGCCGTCTTCACCGAAACGCCAGTCCCGACCCCGGGGAATCAGGCCGGCGGCCACGCCGCCGAGAGCACGCCGGCCGTCGCCGACAAGGATCTCCACGATCGCCTCTCCGGCCTCACCGACGACGAGCTGGCGCGTCTGCCAGTGCTCGACCCGGGCGCCCAACTCGAGCAGGGCGGGATCTACTTCGACCTCAACCACCCGGGCAAGGGCTCGTTCAAGGCGATCGGTGGCCAGACCGCCACCACCGCCAATCGCTACATCGCCAAGCGCGACACCGATTATCTCCTCTGGAACCGGATCGTCGGCCAGGACGAGGAGCCGTCGATCGAACGGCCCAAGGAGTCGCCCTGATCAGCGGAGTCACGCTGGGGGTCATCCTGTGTGTGATAACAGGCCAAACGTTTCATCCTGAGCGAAGCGAAGGATCTCGGCTCCCGGAACGATGTTTCGTCTCACCCGAGATGCTTCGTTCCTCAGCATGACACGGGTGACGCATGGCGCTGCCCTCGGGATGGCACGAGCGTCGCGTCGAGGATCGGAACTCCGCCGGCGGGTCCATCGAACGGGGGATCGGGTGCCGGGAGCGGGATTCGAACCCGCACGGCCTTGCGGCCACCAGCTCCTAAGGCTGGCGTGTCTGCCATTTCACCACCCCGGCCGGGCACCCCACAAGTGTAGCGGCCTCCCCGCGCCATTGCCGCGCCCAGTGCGCTCGGATAGCATCCGGGCAGCAGTCGCATCCGCATTGGGAGGAACCGCACATGTCGCAAACCGTCGTCGATCCCCTCGCCCGGCGGCCCTTTGGCAAGACCGGGCTCATGGTGCCGCCGATCGCCGTCGGCTGTGCCCCGCTCGGCAACATGGGCGACACCTTCGGCTATGACGTCGCCGAGGAGGACGCCGTCGCCACCATCCTCGCCGCGCTCGACAGCCCCATCCCCTACATCGACACCGCCGCCCACTATGGCGATGGCGAGAGTGAGCGGCGCGTCGGCCTCGCGCTGCGGGAGCGAGGCGGACTCCCCGGCAACGCGATCCTGGAGACGAAGGAGGGGCGCGACAGCACAAACGACTACTCGGGCGAGACGGTCAAGCGGCGCATGGAGCGCTCGCTGCAACTCCTCGGCGTCGACCGCATCGACATCGTCTACCTTCACGACCAAGAGTGGACGACGTTCGAGAACGCGATGGCGCCCGGCGGTCCGGTCGAGGTGCTGCAGAAGTTCCGCGACGAGGGGGTCATCGGCTACCTCGGCGTCGCGGGCGGGCCGGTTCCGATCCAGATGCAGTATGTCGAGACCGGCCTCTTCGACGCCCTCATCCACCACAACCGCTACACGCTCCTCAACCGCTCGGCCGAGCCGCTGATCGAGGCCGCCGCCGCGCGCGGCATGGCGATCCTCAATGCCGCCCCCTACGGCAGCGGCATGCTCGTCAAAGGGCCCGACGCCTATCCCCGCTACGCCTACCAGCAGGCGCCGCCGGAGATGATCGAGCGCGTCCGGCAGTTCCAGGCGGTCGCCGACCGCTACGGCGTCCCCCTGGCGGCGGTCGCCCTGCAGTTCTCGACGCGCGACCCGCGCATGACCGCGACCATCGTCGGCATGAGCCGCCCGGAGCGGATCGCCGACACGCTCCGCTACCTGGCAACGCCGATCCCGGACGCGCTCTGGGAAGAGATCGCGTCCATCCCCTACGACACCAACGATCCGGAGGCGAATCGCTTCAAATAGCACCGATGCGTCGGGGCGACGCCTGCGTCGCCCGCGTTCTCCGCGGATCGGCCGGTGGCTGGCAGCGCCGTTGCCACCATTGACGTTCGCGGCGGATTGGCGCGGGGGACACAGGTGCCGCCACTACAGGACGCCGGTCTTAGCGATGCCGATGCGCGAGCGGAACGGGGGACGGCCGGCGACGCCGACGTTCGTGCGAAAGAGCGCGCCCGCGCCTTCTCCTTCGGTCGTCTTCTCCGGGCCGCCGGCGCACGTGACGTAGACATCTGTCCAATCGGGGCCGCCGAAGGTGACGCTCGAAACTTTTCGCGCCGGGAAGGGGATCTTGCCGAGGAGCGTGCCGTCCGGGGCGTAGTGGAAGAGGGCGCCGCCGTCCCAGCGCGCAGACCAGAGATCGCCCCGCTCGTCGATCGCCATGCCATCTGGCCCGCCCTGGTCCGCCGGCACGGCGACGATCACCCTCCCTTCCCCAAGCGCGCCGGTCTCCTGGTCGTAGGGATAGCGGGTGATCGTCCCGGCCGACGAGTTCGTGTGGTACATGGCGTCGAGCGAGGGCGTGAAGCCCATCCCGTTCGAGACGCCCGCGTCGTCCAGGACGAGCGCCACCGTGCCGTCGGGATCGAGGCGGTAGAGGTACCCGGACCGCTCGCCATCCGGCATCGTCCCCGCGAAGACGCGCCCCTCCGGATCGGCGATGACGTCATTGAAGCGCGTGCCCCGCTCGGCCGGGATCTCCTCGATGACGGTCCGAGACTCGCCGGTCTCTGGGTCCCAGATCCAGACGTGCCCCCGCTCGCCGAAGAGGAGGAGTGTGCCGTCGGTCTGGATGGTGAAGCCGCCGATCTGCTCGCCCGCCTGCAGCGCCATCCGGTGCGTCCCTTGTGATGGGTCGAAGCGATAGAGGCGGCCGGCGGGGATGTCGAGCCAGTAGAGCGCCTGCTCTCCCTCATGCCAGAGGGGCCCCTCGGTCGTGTCGCACCCCTCGTCGGCGATCAACTCCAGCGGCGCATCGTAGCGTGCCATTCCCTCGTCCTCTCCTGTTTCGACTGCACTCGGTGTTCAGATCCCACATCGTAAACGAGTCGCACCGGAGAGGGAGCCTTCGTTCACGCGCGAAGCACTGGAGCTAACAGGAGAGCGACAACGTGCGCTGAAGACAAACGCTCGGTATGCCGATTGTGCGCGATGGCGAATATTCGACTTGCGGACAATCGCGATCTGCCGTATGATGCGCGCTATGAGTGGCTTTGGGCGCACCACCATGACCAGCGGCGCGATCGGCGTGATCTCGATTACCGGGATTACCAAGATTACCGTGCCTGCCGGTCCGGGGGGACGCGACTGACGGTCGCTCACTCGAGAAGGACGGATCGGCAGGCGGGGGCGGAGACGCTCCCGCCGCTTTGTGTTCAGTGGCAAACGACAGCGAGGGCGGGCGCGATGATCGTCATGAAATTCGGAGGCACTTCGGTGGCAGATGCCACACGCGTCCAGCAGGTGGCATCCCTGGTCGAGGGCCAACCCTCCCCCCGCGTCGCGGTCGTCTCCGCCGCCGCCGGGGTCACCAACCTCCTCCTCGACGCGGCGCGGGGCGCTGCCGCCGAAGGGGATGAGTTCGTGGCGCGGCTCACCGCCGAGATCCGCGCCCGCCACTTCGCCGTCGCTGACGGAATCGCCGACGATCACGAGCGCGCCGCCGCCCTCGCCATCCTCGACCAGTTGCATGCCGCCCTCGATGACGCCCTCGCCGACGTCAGCCGCGCCGGCGTGTTGAGCGCCCGCGATTCCGACCGCATCGTCGCCACCGGCGAGAAGGCGATGAGCGTCCTCCTCGCCGCCATGCTCCGCTCACGCGGCACCCCGGCCACCCACGTCTGGGCCGATCGCGTCGTCGGCACCGACGACCGCTATGGCGGGGCGCGGCCCGACCGCGCCCGCACCCGGGAACTGGCCGCACTCGAAGTGCGGCCGCACCTCGACAATGGCCTCACCGTCGTCTTCACCGGCTTCATCGGCCGCGCGCCCGACGGCTCGACCACGACGCTGGGCCGCGGCGGCTCCGACTACAGCGCGACCCTCCTCGGCGCCGCCCTCGACGCCGACGAGGTCCAGATCTGGACCGATGTCCCGGGCGTCCTCACCGCGGACCCGCGGCAGGTGCCCGAGGCGCGCGTAGTGCCGGGCATCTCCTACGAGGAGGCGCAGGAGTTGGCGCACTTCGGGGCCAAGGTGCTCCACCCGCGCACCATCCGCCCGGCCGTCTCCCTCGGCATCCCGGTCCGCATCCTCTCCACCTTCGCCCCGAACGAGCCCGGCACCCTCGTCACCCGTGAGGCGCCCGCCGAGAGCGTCAAGGCCGTTACCGCGCTGAGCAACCTGATGCTCCTGACGGTCGACGTGCCCGAGTTGGAGGATCTCGCGGCGGCGTCGGCTGCCGTCTTCGGCGCATTGGGCGGCAACCGCATCGAGGTCGTTGCCGCGTCGCAGGCGTCATCCCGCCGCCGCATGACCTACGTCGTCGACGCCAACGGGCACGGCGGCTGCGCGCAGGTCTCGCGGCGGATGAAGGCGGCGCTGGAGCGCGCCGAGGTCGAGGCGGAGGTCGCTTGCGAGGAGAACGTCGCTCTGGTGGCGGCGGTTGGCGAAGGGGCCGCGGCGGTGCCGCAGGCCCTGTCGCAACTCCTCGCCGTTCTGGGCCGGGCTGGCATCCCGGTCCTCTCCACCAACCAGCAGCTCTCCAACGTCGCCCTGACCGTGGCCGTCTTCGCGAAGGACGCGGCCCGCGCGGTACAGGCGCTGCACAGCGCCTTTATCGGCTCCCAGCCGGCCAGCTCCCGTGCGCGGCGGCCGCGGCGCGCGGAGCTCCTTTCCGAGAGCCTGCGCGTCGGATAGGCAGTCACCATCGCGGTCGTCTCGCCCTGAGGCGACCACCGGATCATATGTGAACATCCGCCCGTTCCATGGACAGGATCAGGGCGCAGAGGAGGCAATGCGTGAGCGCGACAACACCCCGGCACGACGGCCCGAAGATCCCCGTGGCGGTGCTGGGCGCCACCGGCAGCGTCGGCCAGCGCTTCGTGCAGCTCCTGGCCTGTCACCCCTGGTTCCGCCTCGCCGAGGTCGTCGCCTCCGAGCGGTCGGCCGGCCAGCGCTACCGTGAGGCGGCCGACTGGCGCCTGAGCGCCGACATGCCGTGCGACGCGCGCGACATGGTCGTCAAGGGGTACGATGCCGAGCTGCAGAGCCCGGTCGTCTTCTCGGCCCTGCCCGGCGAGGTGGCCGAGGAGATCGAGCAGCGGATGGCGCGCGAGGGGCGGGCCCTCTTCTCCAACACCTCATTCCACCGGATGGGCCCGGATATCCCCCTGCTCATCCCGGAGGTCAATCCGGAGCACGCCGCCGCGATCGAAGTGCAGCGGAAGAACCGGGGATGGAGCGGCTTCATCGTCACCAACCCGAACTGCTCCGCCATCCACATGGTGCTCGCCCTGAAGCCGCTGCACGATGCCTTCGGCATCGACGCGCTGGCCGTCACAACGATGCAAGCGGTCTCCGGCGCCGGCTACCCGGGTGTCCCCTCGCTCGATATGATCGACAACGTCGTCCCCTTCATCAACACCGAAGAGGAGAAGATGACCGAGGAGACGAAGAAGCTCCTCGGCGGTTTCGACGGCGAGTTCCGGCCGGCCAGCATCACCATGTCGGCGCAGTGCAACCGCGTTCCCGTGCGCGACGGCCACACCGAGTGCGTCTCGGTCCGCTTCGTCACGAAGGCGACGCCACAAGAGGCCGCCGACGCCATGGCCGCCTTCCGCGGCAAGCCGCAGCAACTCGACCTGCCGAGCGCGCCCGAGCGGCCGATCATCGTCCGCGAGGAGCCGAACCGGCCACAGCCGATCCTCGACCGGGACGCCGAGCAGGGGATGGCGACGACGGTCGGCCGCGTGCGCGAGTGCGCGCTGCTCGGCACCAAGTTCGTCCTCCTCGGCCACAACACGATCCGGGGCGCGGCCGGAGCATCGATCCTCAACGCCGAGCTCTTCAAGGTCGAAGGGCTGCTCCCGATCTGACGCCCGTTTGTATCAGCGTCGAGCGCGCCGTCTGCCAGCCTGGCAGGCGGCGCTCGGTGTCCTCACTGTCCAGATCCCCTTGACGTCTGGCACTCCCCCCCATATCCTTTGTCGATATGAAAGATTCGGATCACGAACTTTACGGGTTACGAAGCGATATCGAGGGGACCGTCGACCAGGCGCTGAAACTCTTGCCCATACTGGCGAAGTCGCTCTACGCCGCCATCTCCGATCTCGGCCACGCCTACCGTTTGACCACGAGTCAGGTGAAGGTGCTGCTGCAACTCGGCGCGCGTGAGCAGATGTCGGTCGGCGAGATCGCCGCGGCGCTCGGCATCTCGATGCCGGCCGCGTCGGAGATGGTCGACCGGCTGGTCGAGGCGGGCCACCTGACACGGGGCGTCTGTCCAGAGGATCGGCGCCGCGTCCTCGTCGCCGCGACCGCCGATTCCGAGCGGATCGCCCGGCAACTGCGCGACGTGCGTCGAGCGCAACTTCGTACAGCGCTCGCCCGCCTGTCGCCGGACGAGCAGCGCGCCTTCATTCCCGTCCTCGAGGCGCTCGTCGCTGGCCTGAACGAGACGGACCTCGCCGCCCTCCCCAGCCTGCCCGCTCTGTCTGAGGATGGCGAACCGCGAATGGCCAATGGGCCCGCACCCGCAGACTGCTCCCCGGGTGATTCCGGCGCGGCCCGCGAATTGCGCCCATCCCGTTCGCACGAACGTGTACACGCGGCGCGGGGTCCGCAACGATGACACGGGCACAACGCATCACCAGCGAGATATCACGCGACGCCGATCCCCAGACGGAGACGCCCGAGCGCAATCCGTGGCTGATCCTCATCGTCCTCTGCGGCGCGGTCTTCATGCTGCTCCTCGATTCGACGATCGTCAACGTCGCGCAGCAGAAGATCAAGGAGGCGCTCGCGGCCGATCTCTCCGAGATCCAGTGGATCCTCGATAGCTACATCCTCGCCTACGCGGTCCTGATCCTCTCCTTCGGCCGCCTCGGCGACGTCTTCGGCCGCAAGCGGCTCTTCGTGATCGGGATGTCGGTCTTCACGCTCGCCTCCGGTCTCTGCGCCGCCTCGACCCTCATTTCGCAGGTCACCGGCATTCCGCCGGCCGCCGCGCTGATCGGCGCCCGGGTGCTGCAGGGGATCGGCGGGGCGATGATGATGCCGCAGACCCTCTCGCTCATTACCGTCGCCTTCCCGCCCCACAAGCGGGGTGCGGCGATGGGGACGTGGGGGAGCGTCGTCGCGCTCGGCGCGGTCCTCGGCCCGCTGGTCGGCGGCGCGCTCGTCACCGACTACGCCTGGGAGTGGGTCTTCCTGATCAACCTTCCCATCGGCATCATCGCCATCCTGGCGACGCTGGCGATCGTCCCCGAGTCAGTCGACCCTCTCGCCTCTGGCCGCGTCGACTGGGGCGGCCTCCTCCTCTCGTCGACCGGCATCTTCGCGCTCGTCTACGCCGCGATCGAGGGGAACAAACTCGGCTGGACGAGCCCGGTCATCGTCGGCTCCCTGCTGGCGAGCCTCGTCCTGCTGAGCGCCTTTGTCTGGTGGGAGCGCCGCGCCGACGACCCGATGATGAAGCTGGAGCTCTTCGCCATCCGGAACTTCTCGATCGCCAACATTCTCGGCCTGGCGACGTCGTTCGGCATGCTCGGCATCTTCTTCCCCATGACCGTCTTCCTGCAGACGGGGCTCGGCATGACCCCCTTCGAGGCGGGCCTGGCGATGATGCCGAATGGGCTGGTGCTGATGTTCGTCGCGCCGACCGCCGGCCGCCTCACCGATCGCTTCGGGGCGCGCTGGCTTCTCGTCTGCGGCCTCTCGCTGATGAGCGCCGGCATCCTCCTCATCATCCGGCAGGTCTCGACGACGACCTCGCAGTGGGCCCTGGTCCTCCCCCTCGCCATCACCGGGCTCGGCATGGGCATGACCTTCGCTCCGATGACCACCGCCGCCATGCTCCAGGTGCCGCCGCGCATCGCCGGCAGCGCCTCGGGCATCCTGAACACCACGCGCAACCTCGGCCAGGTGCTCGGCATCGCCATTCTCGGCACCGTCCTGCAGGAGCGGCTCGGCACGCATGCCGGGGAACTGCTTGGCAGCATGCAGGCGCTCGACCCGGCCGTCGGCGCGGCGGTCGGCGATCTGATCGGCTCCGGGCGCGTCGAGGCGATCCCGGCGGCGGTCCCGCCCGAGTCGGTCTCGCTCCTGCCCGCCATCTACGACGCGGTCAAGACCGCGTTCGCCATGAGCATCCACGAGACGTTCGCCATCAGCGTCGTCACCTGCGTGATCGGCGCCGGCATCGCCCTGTTCATCCAGAACCCCGAGCGGCGAGGAGTCAGGGCGGAGGTGAGGACCGTGGAATTACCGGCGCGGCCGGTCGCGGCGGACTGAATCGGCGTGCTGCCCGTGCAGCGGCGGCACGCCATGCGGGCGCCGGAGGGCGCGCGGCTCGACGGCGACGAACACCAGGGCAAGAGAGGATCAGCGAGTGGAAATCAGGCTCGAGGGAAAGAACGCGCTCGTGACCGGCGCCAGCAGCGGAATCGGCCAGCGGATCGCCGTGTCGCTCGCCGCGGCCGGCGCCAATGTGGCGATCAACTACCGCGCGAATGCGGCGGGCGCCGAGGAGACCGCACGGCTGGTCCGCGAGTCCGGCCGCACGGGAACGGTCCTGCAGGCAGACGTTGGCGAACCGGACCAGGTCGCGGCCATGTTCCGCGCCTTCGACGCCGCACTGGGTCCGATCGACATCCTCGTCTGCAACGCTGGGCAGGGCTCGCCCGCTTTACCCCTCGTCGAAACGAGCTGGGACGCGTGGGCCTGTGTCCTGCGCTCCAACCTCGACGGCCCCTTTCTCTGCGCGCGGGAGGCCGGACGGCGGATGCTCGATCGCAGCGCTGGTGGGCGGATCGTCACGATCTCGTCCGTTCACGAGGAAGCCTGCAATACGCCCGGCAGCGGGCCGTACAACGTCAGCAAGGGGGCCCTGCGCAACCTGACGCGCTCGCTGGCCCTGGAACTGGGCCCGTTCGGCATCACCGTCAACGATGTCGCGCCGGGGATGATCCTCACCCCGATGAACGAGCGCGCGGTGGCCGACCCGGCCTATCTCGCGGAGGCGGAAGCGCAAATCCCGGTGCGCCGGGCGGGGCTCCCGGCCGATGTCGCCAGCATGGTCCTCTTCCTCTGCTCGGACCATGCGTCCTACTGCAACGGGGGAACGTATCTTGTCGATGGCGGGTGGATGCTGACCTGGCCGCCCGTCTGAGACGGTCCACCCCAACCGCGCCTGTCCCGGCGCGGCAATCCTCGCAACGAGGGAAGGAGCACGCGACTATGTGGGATCAGCACCGGGCGACGCGACGAATAGCGATCGCCTCCGCTTCGGCGTTCGCGCTCTGGCGCCTCGTGGGCCAGCCGGCGGACTCCCTCGCCGCCCAATCGCCCGGGACGCTCGTCGACTTCCTCCACTTCGTGGAGCAGGTCCAGATCGATCGCTACGAAGCGCTCCTCGCGGCGTTCGACGAACAGGCGTTCGCCAATGCCGGGCTGCCGCCCGGAACGCGCGCCCGCGTCGGCGAGGTGCTGAATGCGGAGCAAGTCCACATCGCGCTGCTGACCCGCCCCCGTGGCGTCGGCGCGCCGACGCCCCCGCGGCCCGCCCCGGCATCCTTGATGGACGCACTGCGCGACGCGGTCACGATGGAGAATATCGCGACGGCCGCCTACGCCGCGGTCATCCCGGCCATCAACCGCCGCCGCCTCCTGCCGAACCTGATCGGCATTCAGAGCGTCGAGGCGCGGCAGGCGGCCTGGCTCTCGACGCTCGTCGGCGCCGATCCCTTTCCCGAGGTGATCGACCGCCCCCTCTCGCCGCAGGAAGTGCTGGCGCGCCTCGGTCTGCCGGAGCCTGAAGCCGAGTCATCGGCCACCCCGGAGGCGACGCCGGCGGCCAGCAGCGCCAGCGGCCCCCCATTCCTCGACGCCATCGCGCGGAAGCTTGGGGTGTCGCCGTCCGATGTCCGGGTCCTCCGCCTCGAGCAGCGCGACTGGCCCGATACCTCGCTCGGCTGTCCGCAACCCGACACGATGTACGCTCAGGTGATTACGCCCGGCTACCTCGTCGAGGTGGAGGCCGGCGGGCGGAAGTTCGAATTCCACACGGACGAGCAGGGCAACATCGTCCGCTGCTCCTGACCCGTCGCGGAAGCGGATCACCTACAGGCGCTGGTACTCCTCGAGGTCGAGGACAAAGACGGTCGCGGCGGCCGCGGGAACGCCGTCCCCCGTCTCGGCCGGCGCCATGCCCGCCCGCGCCGTCTGCCGGATCAGGTCGAGCACATAGTCGACCTGCCCCTCGTCCGCCCCGATCATGAGTGTGGTGTTGCCCCGCCGGAGGAACCCGCCGGTGCTGGCCAGCCGCGTCGTCCGGAAATCCGCCTCCAGCAGCGCATCGACGACCGCGTCCGCAACTTCATTCTGGATGACCGCGATGACGAGCTTTTTCATCCGCTCCGCGCCTCACGAAGCTGGCGGCGGCCGCTGCCCAATGCGGCAGTCGCCCCGTCCAGCATCCTGACCGATCGCGAGGCCCGCGGGCCTCCTCCCTCACGTCTCCGGCGATTGCCGTCCGCCGGGTGCTCCATACTACAGTGAATCGGCCCCTCCCTGTCTCGCCTCGCGCTGCCGGCGCGCCCGCCCAGCATCGAGATACCCCTGCAGGATGACCGCCGCGGCCATGGCGTCGATCTCCCCCTTGCGCCGGTTCCGGCGCGAACTCCGCTCTCGCAGCACCCGCTCCGCCACCGTCGTCGTCAACCGCTCGTCCCAGAAGGCGATCTCGATTCCGGAGACCAACGCCGCGCGCAACTCAGCGGCGAACACCCGCACGCTCGCCGCCTGCGGTCCCTCCCGACCCGACATGCCAGTCGGCATCCCGAGAACGAGGCGGTCGACGCCGTGCCGTACGGCGAGGTCGCGGATCTCTTCCAGATCGCCCGGACGCCGGAGCACGACCGTCAGAGGCGAGGCGATCGTATCGAGCTCGTCCGCGATCGCCACCCCGACCCGGCGCTCGCCGACATCGAGCCCCATCGCCCGCCCGGTGGGCGCGCTCATCGCCCGATCTCGAACTCGATGCGCGCGGCATTGTTCGGCATCTGGCCGCTCAGCCACGCCGGCTCGTAGTCGACGGTGAACGACGCGATCTGCGGCGTTCGAGCGAGGATCGCCGCGGCCTCCTTGGGGCTCTTGCCGGCGAGCTCGGCCGCGAGCTTCTCGCGCTCGGCATCGGAGAGAATCGCCTCGGCGCTCCCCTTCGCCGCGACCTCAAGCCGCACGCCACGCTCGCTCCTGTCGATCTCGATGGGCGGCTCGTAGGTGATCGACGCCGGATCGACGGCGTACCCCTCCGGCACCGCCGCGTTCAGTTGGGCGGCAAGCGCCGGATCGATGCGAGTTTCGACGGCGCTGGCGGGATAGGTCATCGCCTCGATCGTCATCGTCGATTTCAGCGAGACGCGCTCGGCATCCTCGTTGGCATGATGATCGAACGTGTCCTGCTGATCGGTGATCTGCACGCTCGAGGCGAGCAGCGCGGCATCCGCCCCGTTCTTCGCCAGCATGTCGCGGACCAGATCGGGCGCGGCCGCGGCCGCCTGCTGGCTGAGCGCATCGAGATCGGCCTGCGCCACGACCGGGAACTCCTTGTCGGTGCCTCCCCCCGTCGGCTGCATCCGGTTGCTGTAGTAGACGCCGTTGGGGAGACGGCCACCGATCTCGCCGGTGCCGACGTTCCCCCCGGAGCCGGGCTTGACTGCCTGCACGTGTCCCGTCGCGGCTCCGGGCTGCCTCGACGTCGCATCGGCTGCGGGCACCGTCACCGCCTCGGTGAAAGCGAATTCGGCGCCGGTCTCCGTGGTGACGATCGTCCCGGCGTCGACGGTCAGCGGCTCTGCCGAGGCGTTGCGCAGCTCGATCGGCCCGCCGGCGGCGCCATCTGGCACGACGCGCACGCCGGTCGCTGGCGCCTCGCTCTCCCAGGTCACCTCGAATTGCTGAGGAGCCGGGGCGATGGCGAAGGCCGCCCCGCCATCGAGCGGCTGGCCGTCGGGGGTGACGTCGAAGACGAGCGAGCCGGCGACGGGCGCTGACTTCGGCGCCACATGAATCACGGCGCGGGGAACGGCAAAGCGGAGCACGAAGAACGCGGCGACGACGATCAGCGCGAGGCCGGCCGCGACTGGCAGCCAGCGGCGGGGCGGCCGCTCAAGGAGCGACTGGGCAGCGACGACCGGCTCTGGCTCTGGCGACGCCTCTTCCACGTCGTCCGGAATCGCATGACCGTTCCGCGACGGCCAGAGCGCCTCCGGTTCGGGGTGAAGCAGCGGGCCGACAATCGGCGCAGGCTCGACCGGCGCATTGACCGGCTCCGGGGCGGGAGGTGGCGCTGGCGGGGGAGCGACGATCCGACGGGCGCGAGGCAGCGTGCGGGCCTCGACACCGAGCCGCTCCGCCAATCGCAGCCGCAGCGGGTCGGAGGTCCGCATCTGCACCGCCAGCCGGTGCTCGTCGATGGCATCCTTCAGCGCGCGGAACTCGTTCGCCGTCAGCAGCAGCGCGCTGTCGATCGGCACGACGAGGTTCACCTCGCGGCCGCTCGCCGAGGCGTCGCGCAGCCGCGCGATGACGTCGGGCAGCGCTTCGTCCGAGGTGACAACGACCGTTGGCGCCCGCTCCGTCATGGCCACTCGCGGCCGCTCATTGCGGCGTGTTGCCGGCCGCCACGGCTAGCGCGCGGCCTCGCGGCCGACGATCCCGGCCACCGCGGCCAGCGCGTCGTCCAGCCTCGCCGCATTCTTGCCACCCGCCTCCGCCAGTTCTGGCCGACCTCCGCCACGCCCCTCGACGATCGTCGCCGTTTCGCGCACGATGTCGCCTGCCTTCACGCCGCGCTTGACGAGGTCGGGCGTCACCATGGCGAGGAGGCTCGGCCGGCCATCGATCACCGCCCCGAGCACCACGACACCGGAGCCGAGCCGGTCGCGCAGCCGGTCGCCCATCTGCCGCAGCGCGTCTTTGCCCTCTACGTCGGCCCGCGCCGCCAGAACCCGGAACCCGTTGACATCGACCGCCTGATCGAGGAGATCTCCCGCGCGGCTCGCCGCGATCTGGCCTCGCAGGCGCTCGTTCTCCCGCTCCAGCCCGCGCATCCGCTCCTGCAGCGCCTCGATCTGCTCCGGCACCTCTGCCCACGTCGTACGCAGCGCCCGGCCGCTCGCATCGAGGGTTCGCTGCTGCTCCAGCATCCGCGAAATTGCTTCGTCGCCGGTGATCGCCTCGATGCGGCGCACGCCGGCGGCGACGCTCCCCTCAGAGAGGATCAAGAACGGGCCGATGTCACCCGTCGCCCGCACATGCGTGCCACCGCACAACTCCTGCGAGAAGCCGGGGATCGTCACGACGCGGACCGTATCGCCATACTTCTCGCCGAAGAGGGCCGTCGCGCCCCCTTCGACCGCCTCTCGATACGGCATGACCTCGGTGGCAACCGGCGTGTTGCGGGCGATCTCCTGATTGACCAGCTCGGCGACCTCGTGCAACTGCTCCGGCGTGACCCCCTCCAGCGCCGTGAAATCGAAGCGCAGCCGGTCCGGCGCGACGAGCGAGCCCGCTTGCCGCGCCTCGTCGCCGAGCGTCAACCGCAGCGCGCGGTGCAGCAGGTGCGTCGCCGTGTGGTTGCGGCGGATCGCCTGCCGGCGCGAGGCATCGATCTCCGCCCGGGCCTTCTCCCCGACGCGCACGAACCCCTCGGCGACGGTCCCACGGTGCACGTAGACGTCCGGCGTCGGCTTGAAGGTGTCGTCGACATTGATCACGCCCGTGTCGGTCCGGATCGTGCCGATGTCGCCGATCTGCCCGCCCGACTCCCCATAGAAGGGGGTGCGATCGAGGACAATTTCGATGGCGTCGCCCGCCTCGGCCTCGGCGACCGGCCCGTCCGCGCCCACGAGCCCGATGATCCGCGCGTCGGCGGCGGTCTCCGTGTATCCCAGGAACTCTGTCGGCCCCTGCGCCAGGCCGACGTAGACCTCGGCCCGCGAGCGGGCCAGATCACGGAATGCCTCCGTCGATCGACCTCGGCTCGCGGCGCGCTGCTCGGCCAGCGCCTCTTCGAAGCCCGTCCGATCGACCTCCAGCCCCTGCTCGCGCGCCAGCTCGACGGTCAGGTCGAACGGGAAGCCGTAGGTGTCATAGAGACGGAAGACCTCGCGCCCCGGCAGCTCGCGCGCCACCGTTTCACCCCGCTCCGCCGCCTCACTGGCGAGGCCGTCGACGAGCGTCTGGAAGCGGGCCATCCCGGCGTTCAGCGTGCGGCCGAAGCTCTCCTCCTCGTGGCGCAGCACCTTCTCGATCTGCGTCCGCCGCTCGGCGAGCTCCGGATGATGGGCCGCGAACTGGTCGATGACGACGCCGGCCATCTCCGAGAGGAATGGCTTCTCCAGCCCGAGCTTGCGCCCCGCCCGGATCGCCCGGCGCAGGATCCGCCGCAGCACGTACGAGCGCCCCTCGTTGCCGGGGAGGACGCCATCCGCGATCAGGAAGGTCCCGCCGCGCGTATGGTCGGCGATAATCCGCAGCGCGCGGTCGGTCTCCTCATCGCTGCCGTAGGCAACGCCCGCCAGCGCCGCCGCGCGCTGGATGATCGGCTGGTAGATGTCGGTGTCGTAGACCGAGCGGACCCCCTGCATCACCATCGCCAGCCGCTCGAGGCCCATTCCCGTGTCGACGTGTTGCCGGGGCAGGGGCGACCGCGAGCCGTCCGGCGCCTGCACGAACTCCATGAAGACGTTGTTCCAGACCTCGAGATAGCGCCCGCCCTCGCCGGGGGGGAAGTCGGGCAGCCCGCTGCCGAACTCCGGACCGAGGTCGAAATAGATCTCCGAATCGGGGCCGTTCGGGCCGGTCGCGCCGACCGGGCCCCACCAGTTGTCCGAGAGGAGGCCGATCCGCTCTTCCGGCACCCCGATCTCGTCCCGCCAGATGCGGTAGGCGTCCTTGTCGTCGGGGTGGACCGTCGGATAGAGGCGATCTTCCGGGATGCCCAGCTCCCGCGTCAGGAACTCCCACGACCACTTGAGTGATTCGCGCTTGAAGTAGTCGCCGACCGAGAAGTTCCCGAGCATGAAGAAGAAGGTGCAGTGGCTCTCGTCGCCGACTTCGTCGATATCGACGGTGCGGAAGCACTTCTGCACGGAGACGAGCCGATGCGCCGGAGGCTGCTCCAGCCCCAGAAAATAGGGCGTCATCTGCTGCATGCCGGCCGTCGTCAGCAGAACGGTCGGATCGTTGTGCGGCACGAGCGACGACGAGGGGATCTCGCGGTGGCCTCGCTCTTCGAAGAATTCGACGAATCGGCGTCGCAGCTCCTCGCCGGACATCGGCGGGGGCATCTGGCTCGTCATGGATCGGGAACCTCAGACCTTCTGGCACATGGCGCAGGCGAACGCGGGCAATCGCGGAATGGCCCGGGAGCGCCGGACCAATCCAGGATTGTGCCAGACCAGCGCCGCCCGCGACAACGGCGCAACCGGCCTCAGGCGCCGCTCGCCTCCCGCCACTTCTGATAATAGTCCTCACGCACCGGCACGAACGTCTCCACGAGGACGACGCCGTTCGGTCCGGCGACCGCGTGGTGCGGCAGGTCGGACGCCACCGCGTAGGCATCCCCCGTCTCGAGCGTACGCGACTCGCCATTGGCATGGACCGTGACCGAGCCATCGACCACGACGCCGAGCTGCTCGTTCGGGTGGTGATGGAGCGCCACTTCGGCGCCCGGCTCCATCGTGATCCAGCAGGTCATCAGCGATTCCGCCACCACCGGCTGCACGGTGATGCCCGGCGCCGGCGAAAACCCGGTCGTCTCCGACTTTCGCGCCCAGACGACCGGAGGCACACTCCGGCGCTCGCCACTCGTCTCCGCTCCCACGACTCCCCCTCCCCCGCGACGCGAGGAGCGAACCCCGTCCGCCGCGCCATCCGATGCCATTGCCGTTTGCTGCTCCATTGTCGCCGATTGTCACACGTCCGGGACAAAGGCATCTGACGACAATGGAGGTGATTGGCCTCATCTCGCGTTGACACATGGGAATTCGGCATGCAACGAACGTGATGGCCTCTGAACAGGCGTGCAGGCGACCTGGGCACGGCATGGCGTGCTCCTACCGGACGGGTGTGTTGTAGGGGCACGCCATGCCGTGCCCAGGTCGCCAGGAACCGGGGTCCATCCTAACGCGAGACAATCGGCCGAAACCGCGTCAACGTGCGAACGGACGTTCTTGACAGGATGCCCGTTGGCTCATAGGCTCTGAGCGTCGAACGTCGCGCCGGAAGGACCGCCGATGCCAGAGACAAGCCCCTCCGCGAAAGGAAAGCCGATTTCCGATCCCGCGCGGCGTCCTCCCGTCGATGGGTTGACTACCGCCGAGCGGGAGCGCCCCTACAGCGACGATCCAGCGCTGCTCGCCGAGGAGGAACGGTTCGCTGAGAGCGCGCCGGCGCAGCTCCCCCTGTTTGCCCCCGGCCCGGGCGGGACGTTCAGCCCGGTCCTCGGCGGCCTGCAATCCCTCACGGCGACGAGCAGCCTCGATCTGGCGCGCGCATGGTATCGCCGGGAGCTGGAGCAGGCGGGGCGGCCGAGCAACACGATCGAGTCGTACTGCTACGACCTCGTCGTGCTGGAGCGGCTGATCGGCCCCAAGCCGATCGACGCCATCGACCAGCGCGACATCGCCCGCCTCCTCGGCGACGCCAACGGCCGTGCCACCCGCAAGCGCCGCCTCACGTCGGCGCGCCGCTTCTTCCGCTACCTGATTGACGACGCCCGCGTCCTCGAGCGCGACCCGACCGAGGGGCACTACCCGCACACTATTCCGCTCCGATCGCCGGTGCCCCTCTTTGCGACCGAGAAGGACGCGCTGCTCGCCGCCGCTGCTGACGACGAGGCCTGGAGCCTCCCGGCCATCTGGCTTATGCTCCATCTCGGCCTGACCCGCTCCGAACTGCTGGCCCTGCGCCGCGAGCACATCGACCTCGCTGACCCCGCCTCGCCCGTCGTCTACATCTTCTATGACGACGTCACCAAGCGCGGCAAGGAGCGGAAGCTGGCGGCGGACGAGTCGTTCGCGGCGATCTACCAGGCGTTTCTCGAGGCACGCTCGCCGGTCGATCTCCTCTTCCCAGTCGGGCCGCAGGCGGTCAACGGGATGGTCGACCGGGTGCGGCGCGCAGCAGGGATCCAGAAGGAGGTCACCCCGCAGACGCTGCGCCACACCTTCGCCGTCGACCGGGCCTTGGCCGGCGCCACCGAGGAGGATCTGCTCGCGCTCCTCGGGTTGGCCAACGACGCGCGCAACCGCGACAGCGTCCAGCGCTACCTCAAGCTCGCCGCGCCCCCCCTTTAGCGCTCGCCGCGTACCTCCGCCTCCGAGAGCGCCAGCAGCCGCGCCGCCTCGGCCTGCAGCCGGTCGCCGAATTGCACCCGCTCGCGCCACGAGGCGGGGAGCGCCGGCGCCCCGTACGCCGCGCCGGCCATCGCCCCAGTCACGGCGCCCGTCGAGTCGGCATCCTCTCCCAGCGAAACGGCGAGCTCGATCGCCTCGCGCGCCGACCGCGTGGTGGCGAGCGCCCAGAACGACGCGCCGACCGTCTCCAGCACGAAGCCTCCGGCGCGAATCCCCTCGCTCGGCCGTTCTGCCGCGTCGGCGATCACTTGCGTCAACTCGTTATTGGGAATGCCGGAGACCGCTGCGCCCGGCGCGCCCGCGATGTCCCCCCCGTTCAACAGGTAGGCAATCGCCTGGTTGACCGCGACGGTCGCCCACGCCGCCCGCTCTTCGGCGTGCGTCACCCGCGCGCTCTCGATGGATGCACGGACCAGCCGTTCCGGGTCGGTGCGGAAGCGGAGCGCGACTGGCGCGCAGCGCATCACCGCCCCGTTCGCCGCCGATGAGCGCTCGCCCCGGGCTGCCACGGCGACCGCGCCCGCTTCGAGCGGCGGCGTGCCATTGGCCAGCGCCTCCAGCGCGACGCGCGTCGTGTTCCCGATGTCCTTCGGGTCGGATCGATACCAGGCGAGGAGCCCCTCGCTGAAGCGCTCGAGGTCGAATCCTTCGGCGGTCAGCGCCTCGGCCAGAATCAGGGTCTGCTGCGTGTCGTCCGTCACCTCGCCCGGCTCCAGATGGAGCCAGCCGCCGCCGATGAACTCCCTGACGCCATCCGGAAAGTCGATGGCGATCTGCTGCCGGGAGATGAACTCGACCGGGCCGCCCAGCGCGTCGCCGCAGGCGAGCCCGAGGAGCGTACCCGCGTAGCGGTCCGCCAGCGAAATTTCTCCCATGTCGATCCTCCCTCCCGCGCGCTCGGCGGCCAGATTGGTTGCCACGAAGGCGCGAGCCAACGGTGACCAACGTCCCCTGCCCCTCGCCCGCGCCAGCGGCTATCATACGGGGGACGGTTCGCGCCGCGTTGTCGTGGAGGGAGAGGCACTTGCGGATCGCACGCCGGATTCGCCCATCGGCCGTTGGACAAGCCGCCACCATCGCTCGCCGGCGACTACACGCCGCGAGCTTCGTCTCCTCAGACCCCGCACCAGGTTCCGAAATCCCCGCCAGGCAGTCGCCGCCGCTCGTCGTCGTCTTTGACGAGCGCGCCACGACCTTTACGCCGCCGGCGGGCCGTCCGATCGGCTACGACGCGCCGGAGCCTGTCGTCGCGGGAGCCAGCACGCGCGGCCGGTAGCGCCTGACCCACTCGCGATAGACGACGACCTCCGATTCGGCGCGCGCCGCATCCCAGCCGAGGGTCTGACGCGCGATGCGTGCCGCTGCCGCATCGGCGCCAATCCCCACGTCCGGCCCGAGGCCGGCCATGGTCCGCCGCGCGATGATGTCGGCCAGCGTCCTGGCCCCCTCCTGCTCCACCGCCCACGGCACCTCGGCCGCGATCGCCCCCGTGTACGGGTCGATGACCGATCGCAGGGCCGGGGTCGTCGCCGTGGCAAGCAGTTCGGGCGCTCGGGCGCCGTACACGCGCAGCAGGTGCTCGGCCGAGCGAGCCGGAACCGGCACCTCGCGCAGAACCTCGGCGCGGAATGCCGGCCAGAGACTCGGGGTCAGGCCGCCGGGCAGGAGCGTGGTCGCCGTTCGCGACGGAACCATCGGCAGCTCGGCAAGCGTGTAGACGAGATCGACCGCCTGCTCCGCCAGCTCGCGGTAGGTCGTCAATTTGCCGCCGACGATCGAGAGGAGCCCGCGCGGCCCGCCTCGCTCGGCATGGTCGAGGACGATATGGCGGCGCGTGACGCTCCCCTCGGCCGATTCCGGCTGGTACGGCAGCGGCCGCACGCCCGCATAGCTGTAGCGGACGTGCTCCCGCGCCAGACCCGCCTCCGGAATGACTCGGTTCGTCTCCTGGAGCAGGAAATCGATCTCCCACTCCTCGGCCGACACCCAGTCGAGATCGCCCTGGTAGCGGATATCGGTCGTCCCGATCAGATAGGCATCGTTCCAGGGGACGATGAAGAAGGGGCGCGCATCGCGCCGCGCCTCGACGTAGAGCGCATCGAGCGGCGCGCCCGGGAAGGGGTCGACGACGATGTGGCTCCCCTTCGTCCCGCCGATCAGCGGCTGGGTCGCCGTCTCGCGGGTCCCTCGCAGCACCTCGTCGACCCAGGGGCCGGCGACGTTGATGACGAATGGGGCCTCGGCGCGAAAGCGTGCCCCCGTGAGGAGGTCGCGGCCGGAGACGCCGGCGACCTTCCCGCCGGCCGAGAGGATCTGCTCGACCTCGTGGTACGTCCGCACGTCGGCCCTATGCACGCGGGCGTCGAGCGCGTTTTCGAGCGCGAGCCGCTCCGCGTATTCGACCTGCGCGTCGTGATAGAGGGCCGCGCCGCGCAACCCCGCCTCGGCGAGGCCCGGCGCGGGCGCGCACGCGCCGGCCCGGCCCAGAACGCGGTGTCGAGGCAGCGACTTGTCGAAGGAGAGGGTGTCATAGGCGACCATGCCGGCCCGGATGAGGAGGGGGCCGCGCTTGTCGCCCCGGTAGATCGGGATCAGCAGCGGCAGCGGCCGGACGAGATGCGGCGCGATATGGAGCAGCCGCTCCCGCTCGCGCAGCGACTCGCGGACCAGCCCGATCTCCCCATGCTCCAGATAGCGCAGCCCCCCATGGATCAGCCGGGTCGACCAGGAGGTCGTGCCGCTGCCGATATCCCCCTTGTCGAGCAGGAGGACGCTCAGCCCGCGCAGCGCCGCGTCGCGCGCGATCCCCGCGCCGTTGATGCCGGCGCCAACGACGATCAGGTCGAAGTAGGTCCGGGCCGGCGCCTCGGCGCTCATGCGGCCTGGCTCGCCGGCGGTATGATTGCGCACTTGATGATCTCGCCCCGCCCCATCGCCTCGAGGGCGGCGACCACCTCGGCCAGGGGCCGCTCGCCGCTGATGAAGGCATCGGCGGGGACCTGCCCGCTCGCCAGCAGCCCGAGCGCCGTTTCGACGTAGTGCGGGGTGTGGTGGAAGACCCCCTTGATCGTCAGCTCACTGTAGTGGAGCAGCGTCGTGCTCACACTGAAGGTCGATCCCCCCTTCGCGCCGCCGAAGAGATTGACCACCCCACCCGGCCGCACCATCTGGACCGTCTTCTCCCAGACCTCCGGCAGCCCGACCGCCTCGATCGCCGCGTCGGCTCCCCGCCCGCCCGGCGTCAGCGCGCGCACCGCCGCTACCTGGTCCTCGACGTCCCCGACCAGGATCGTCTCCGCCGCGCCGAGGCGCCGCGCGACCTCGAGACGCGCCGGGCTGAGGTCGCTGGCGATCACCCGCGCCCCGCGCAGCGCCGCGAGCCGCACGAGCATCAGCCCGATCGGGCCCGCGCCGTTGACCGCCACCGTATCGCCGACCGCGATCGGCGTCTCCGCGACGCCATGCACCGCGCACGCCAGAGGCTCCATCAGCGCCGCCGCCTCATAGCTCAGGCCGTCCGGAATCTCGTAGAGGTTCTGTGCGACGATCTCGGCGGGCACGGCGATGTACTCGGCATAGGCGCCCCAGAGGAAGGAGAGGTTCTCGCAGAGCGATTGCCGGCCCATCCGGCAGTAGGCGCAGCGGTTGCAGGGAGCGCTATTGGCGGCGACGACCCGCATCCCCGGCTGCCAACGCGGATCGACGCCCGGCCCGACGGCGGCGATGTCCCCGGCGAACTCGTGGCCGAAGGGGGTCGGCACCCGCTGCATGATGGTCGGATGGCCGCGCCGGTAGGTCTTCAGGTCGGTGCCGCAGGTGAGCGCGCGCTTGATCCGCACGACGACCTCGCCCGCGCCCGGAGCCGGCGCCGGGATCTCCTCGAATCGCACATCCCCCGGAGCGTAGAACACCGCCGCCTGCATCATCTCGTCCTTTCCGGTCCGGGCCTGGAGCCATTGTCCGCCCGGCGAACCGCGAGCCATGCTCGCCGCGCCACATCGCTGCCGGCCTCCCGGGCCTTTGCGCAAAGGTTACGGTATTGCACAATGGTGCGAATAGGTCTCTGGAGGAATCCTGCCCCGTGAACGCCGATCTGGTGCTTGGCATCGACTGCTCGACGACCGCCAGCAAGGCGGTCGCCTGGGATCGCGCCGGCAATCCCGTCGCCGAGGGCCGCGCAGCGCTCGCCCTCCTCTCGCCGAAGCCGGGCTGGGGCGAGCAGGACGCCCGGGAGTGGTGGACCGCCACCGTCCAGGCGATCCGGGACGTCACCGCGCGGATTGACCCCGCGAGTATCGCCGCGCTCTGCATCACGCACCAGCGGGAAACGTTCGTCCCGGTGGATGACGCGGGCGAGCCGCTGCGGAACGGCATCCTCTGGCTCGACGAGCGCTCGCGCGATCAACTCGCCACCCTCGACCGGCGCTTCGGCAGCGCCGCCCTACACGACCTGACCGGCCGCCCCCCCTCGATGACGCAGTCGCTGCCAAAGCTCGTCTGGCTGCAGGAGCACGAACCGGAGTCGCTGGACAACGCGGCGCGCATCGTCGATGTCCACGCCTTTCTGGTCCATGCCCTCTCGGGCGTCTGGGCGACGAGCGTCGCCTGCGCCGATCCGATGGGCATCATCGACATGCGACAGCAGGCGTGGGCGGCCGAGCTGTTGCGGGAGATCGGGTTGCGTCCCGACCAGTTCGTGCCCCTGGCGCCCCCCGGCACAATCGTGGCGCATGTCTCCGAGGAGGCCGCCAGCACGACCGGTCTCCGCGTCGGAACCCCGATCGTGGCGGGAGCGGGCGACGGCCAGGCGGCGAGCCTCGGCGCGGGGATCACCAGCCCCGGCCGAGCCTACATTAACCTCGGCACCGCCATCGCCAGCGGCGCCGTCGCCGACCGCTTCGTCACCGATCTCGCCTATCGCACCTGCGCCGGGGCCATCCCCGGCACCTTCGTCCTCGAGTCGGTTCTGCGCGGCGGGACCGCGACGGTCACCTGGTTCATGGAGCACTTCGCCGATCCGCGCCTGGCGGGCGATCGCTTCAGCATCTACGAGCGGGAGGCGGCCGCCCTCCCTCCGGGCGCCGACGGGTTGATCCTCGTTCCCTACTGGAATACCGTCATGAACCCCTACTGGGATCCGGCGGCGACCGGCCTCGTCATCGGCTGGACGACCACCCACCGGCGCCATCACCTCTATCGCGCCATCCTCGACGGCATCGCCTTCGAGCAGCGGCTGGAGATGGAGGGGATCGCGGCCTCGTCCGGCACGCCGATCGCCGACTACGTCATCCTCGGCGGCGGCTCCCGCTCGGCGCTCTGGTGCCAAATCATGGCCGACGTTCTCACCGCGCCGGTCGCCCGCGCCCGCTCGGCCGACGCCACGAACCTCGGGGCGGGCATTCTCGCCGCCTGGGCGGCCGGCTGGTTCGCCTCGGCGCGAGACGCTGCCGCCAGCATGACCGGCGTCACCGAGACGTTCCTGCCGCGCCCGGTCGAATCTGCCGCCTACGACCGGCTCTACCGCGAGGTCTACGTCGACCTCTTCCCGGCGATCCGCCCGGCGATGGATCGCCTGTCGGCGTTGACGGCAAGGAGCGGCGCAGGGAGGTAGCGCGAGCCCGGCCACATCACACCGAGGTCAGGCCCTGCTCCGTGGCCACCCGCCTCTCCCTCGCCAGAATGGCGAGCATTTCGCGGGCGCACTCCTCCTCCGTAACCAGCACGTTGATCAGGCCCGCCCGGATCGCGCCGATGCTGGGCAGCGCCTTCGCCGTCCCCCAGCCGACGCCAACGCGCATCGGCGCCAACCGCATGACGTCTCCGGGCGCGGCGATCGTCCGCTCCTCGAGCTCGAGCGAGCAGGCCGAGCCATCCTGCCGGAAGTAAGCGCCGCAGATGTCACCGACCGCGCCCTGCCCCTGGATGTACTCGAGATCGGCGTCGCTGAGATAGCCCGCGCGATAGAGCCCCGACGCCCGCGTGACCGCACCGACCGAGAAGAGGAGGATATCCGCCCTGCGCACCATCTCCAGCGTCTTGCGGATGTGCGGGTCGCGCAGCAGACCAGCGCGGACCGCCGGGTCGGTCACCACCATCGGCGCCTGCAGGTAATAGACCTGGCCGCCAAGCGCCCGCCCCAGCCGCGACGCCACCTGCCCCCCGTCGATATCGGGCGTCGCGCCGCCGACGCTGCCCATCAACTGCACGACCGCGCATCCCGGATGCGGATGGATGTAGCCGCTGGCGACGACACTGTAGACGGTCGAGCCCCAGCCGACGCCGACGATCGCGCCATCCGGGATGCGCTCGTCGAGATACCTTGCGGCCAGCGCACCGAGCTGCCGCGCGACGGCCGGCGGCTCGGCGGCGCTCCCGTTCGACGCGGCTCCGTTTCCTGTTGGCGCGGCGGCGAGCACGAGGCACTCCCGCAGCGGCAGCGCAGCGCACAGCGCCTCCTGCAGCGCGGGGACGGTGCGCAAGGGGTGATGAACGCGGATCTCGACGATCCCCCGCTCGCGGGCCTCTTTCAGCATGCGCGAGATGTTGGAGCGGGAGACGCCGACGCGACGCGCGATCTGCTCCTGCGTCAGATCGTCGAGATAGTACTGTTGCGCGACGTCTGCCAATTGCAGGTCGTCATCCCGCTGATCGACGTCGCGGGTTCTGCGCTCGCTCATCCCTATCTCGGCTCCCGCTCGACCTCGAGGAGATCGGCACGCGCGCGCCCCGAGGTTCATTGCAGCAACCCGGGGCGCGACGCACGACGCCCGGCGTTCCACGCTGTGCATTCTGTCATATGCGCAGGCAAAGCACATCCGTGCAACTGAGCGTTGACAGGGTTCGGGCCGCGTGATACCGTCGCCTTCGATCTCTTCCGGCCGTTCACGTTGGGGGCGAAGGCCGGCGCGGCGCCGTAGCTGCGAGTCTGCGCCTCTCTCGCGGAGTCATCATGGCGAACGTCGAACAGGTCGCGGCACTCGATGACCGGCGTCAGGCCCTGGCCGGCATCCAGCACTCCGCAAGGCGGCGCTCGCCCTGGTTCCTCTCTTCGGACCGCCCGTGGATCTGGCTGCTGCCGGTCGTGCTCCTCCTCCTGTTCATCGGCATCTACCCCTTCGTCTACAACATCTGGAACAGCTTCCGGGAGTTCAGCCCCATGACCGGTCAGGTCGAGCCAGTCGGCTGGGCGAACTGGCAGCGGCTGCTGCAGGAACTAGCCGATCCGGGGAGCCGGCTCCGCTCCGCGCTGATGACGACCACTATCTACGTCGTCGCCGCGCTCGTCATCGAGTTTGTTATTGGACTGGGGATCGCGGTCCTCTTCAACAGCGGCATCTGGGGCGGCATCTTCTGGCAGTCGCTGATCATCCTGCCGATGGTCGTCCCGCCGACGGTCGCCGCCGTGATGTTCAAGGTCCTGGAGAATCCGGAGTACGGCGCGCTCGCCTACTATCTGCAGAACCTCGGGATTACCGACAAGGCTGAGCCCCTCCTCGGCGGCACCGGCAAGTACGCCATCGCGGCGGTGCTCATCCCCGACATCTGGCAGTGGACCCCCTTCTTCGTGCTGATCCTCCTCGCCGGGCTGAAGGCGCTGCCGACCGAGCCGCTGGAGGCGTCGCAGGTCGACGGCGCGACGAGCTGGCAGACCTTCTGGAGCGTCACCCTGCCGATGCTGCGCCCGATGATCGCCATCGCCGTCCTCTTCCGGCTCGTCGATCTGCTCAAGGTCTTCGACTACATCTTCGTCCTCACCTCGGGCGGCCCCGGCACGAAGACCGAAGTCCTCAGCTTCTATGCCTACCAGCGCTCGTTCACGACGATCGAGTGGGGCTACGGCTCGGTCCTCGGCCTGCTGATTCTGGTCATCGCCATCGTCGTGGCGACGCTCTTCGTCCGCATCTTCAAGGTGTCGTGGTGAGCACGCGAATGGGAGGCGGCGGTCTATGAGCAGCCCGGCCTACGCCGCCCCGGTCCCCTCGCTGCCGGCCCGGCGCAAGCGCGACTGGGGGCGCGTCGTCCGCACCATCGCGGCGGCAGCCGTCGCCATCTTCTTCTTCCTGCCCATCCTCTGGTGGATGCTCGCCTCGATCAAGCCGACGCAGGAGATCCTCTCCGTGCCGCCGAAGCTCTTCGGCTTCGACCCGACGCTCAACTGGTATCGGGTCGTCCTCGGCAATGCCGACCCGACGCAGTTCAACGTCGAGACGACCGGGTCGGTCGGCCGCGGCTCGGGCGGCTCGACTTTCTTCTCGCTCCCCTACCTGCGCGACAGCGCGATCGTCGGCCTCGGCAGCACCGCGCTCGTCCTGCTCCTCTCCGCGCCGGCCGCCTACGCCATGTCGCGCTTCGCCATGCGCCGGCGCAAGGATCTCGCCTTCTGGATCCTCTCACAGCGGATGATGCCGCCGATCGTCGCCGCCTTCCCCCTCTTCTTCATGTTCCGCCAGTTCCACTGGATCGACACCTACCACGGTCTGATCCTGGTCCACGCGGCGATGAACGCGCCGCTGGCCGTCCTCCTGCTGATGAGCTTCTTCGACGAGATCCCGCGCGACCTCGACGACGCGGCGCGCGTCGACGGGGCGACCCGCTTCGGCGCCTTCCTCATCGGCCTCAACCTCGTCAAGGGGGGCCTGGTGGCGACGGCGGTGCTGGCGTTCATCTTCTCCTGGAACGAGTTCCTCCTCTCGCTGGTCCTGACCACCGGCGTCATCCGCACGGTCCCGGTCGCCTCGTCGACCTTCACGACCGCGTTCCTCACCGAGTGGGGCTACCTGGCGGCGTTGGGCGTCGCCTCAATGGTGCCGATCTTCATCTTCATCCTCCTCGTGCAGCGCCACCTGGTGCGCGGGCTGACGCTCGGGGCGGTGAAGTAGCCGCGGATTGTCGGTGTGCCTGCCCCGGGGTTCCGGGGAGAAGGGAGGAGCGCCCGAATTGATGTGACCGCTGCCAGGAGAGGATCGCTCTTCGGCCCCCGCGCTCAGGCGAGCGCGCCAATCGCCCATCGGTGTCAATGCCCGCCGCAACGCTGCCGGGCTACCCAGGGAGAACGCCACGATGAAGGATACGTTCGACTATCGCGACAAGATGGCGATCGCGCGGGCGATCGGTGACTACCGGAGCGGCCGCATCAACCGGCGCACCATGCTGAAGGCGCTGGGAGCCGCCGGCGTCGCGCTCAGCTCCAGCCCGCTCCGCGGCTCTCGGGCATGGGCCATGCCCGCGCTCCAGACGCCGATCGCGGAGCAGCAGCCGGAAGAGATCCAGAAATATCTGGAGGATGTCGGCAAGCAGTTCTCGGGCGCGACGATCAAGGTCGTCTCCGAGGAGACACCGCCGAGCCGCGCGATCATCAACCTCAAGAAGACGCTCTTCGAGGACGTGACCGGCATCACGGTCAACTGGGAGGTCGTCCCCCTCGACCAGGTCCTCGCCAAGGTCAGCCAGGACGCGGCGACGCAGGCGGGCGCCAACGACATCTACTACCTCGACCAGGCATGGGTCGGGCGCTTCATCAAGGACACCTTCGACCCGCGCGAGCTGCTGCAGTCGAAGCCCGATCTCGCCATGCCGAACTACAACATCGACGATTTCCTGCCGACGTTGGTGAAGCATATCGCCACCTATGGCGACAAGATGATCGGCTTCCCCTGCGACGTGCCAATCTTCATGTACTTCTATCGCCAGGACATCTACGACAACCTCAAGCTGAAGCCGGCGACGACCATGGACGAGTACCTGGCCAACGCCAAGGCGATCAACGAGGCGATGAGCGCCAACGGCACCTACGGCACGGTCGGCCAGATGAAGTCCGGCCACTACTCGCTCGAGTGCGACATGACCGCCTATGTCTGGTCGCATGGCGGCTCGGTCTTCACCGCCGATGGCAAGTGCTCACTCAATGACGAGCAGGCGATCACCGGCGTCGACTACATGCGAGAGCTGCAGCAGTACATGCCTGCCGCGGTGACCACCTACGACTGGGGCGGTCAGGCGACAGCGATCCAGCAGGGACAAGGCGGCCAGGTCATCACCTGGGGCGAGGACTTCCCCGGCTGGGACGACCCGGATAACTCGAAGGTCTCCGGCCTGATGCAGCCGGCCCCGCTCCCAGCGAACGTGGCGCAGCGCAAGCCGGAGGAGGCGGGCTTCGAGGAGACGCCCGACCTGGGCCACCAGGG